>CAZBFG010000018.1:0-25770 GCA_964491155.1 uncultured Bdellovibrionales bacterium
GCAGGAAGGAAGATTCTACTTCTTCTGTGATACGAGCTCCAATGTGAATAGGTAGAGCAGACTCTTGCCAAAAAAAGGGTTTGCTGATACACTATTCAAACAACTGAGAAAGTCCGATGTTTCTCCCGCCCGAAGGCACTGAGCCCGAAATGCAGGGACCAGGAGAAGCGAACCCACGTGAGGAGGATTTTCTTTTGTCTGTGGGTTTTTTTATAGTTTTAATCGCTAATTGCTAATCAGCGCATATATGGTGGAATACGAACTGTTGTATTTGGTAGGGGAGTCGAAAGATGCCGAGTTGCCTCGCATTCGTGAGGATGTTGAGAAGTTGGTGGTTTCGTTTGGTGGAACCTTTTTGCCGGCAGAGACCGAAGAAAAGCGCAAGCTCGCGTATATGGTGAAAAAAGAATCTCGTGGGACATATATCGCCCGCCGGTTTACGTTGCCAGACAAGGACGAGCAGGATGCTGCTGAGACGAAGGCTACAGAAGAAAGTGTTCATCCATTGGTGGCTATCAACAAGAACCTGCTTTTGTCCAAGGATGTACTGCGCTTCCTCATCGTCAGTGCCAAGGGTATGCCAGAGCTCAAGGCTATTCCACGCGAAGAGCGTCCACGTACGGAAAATCGTGGCAATCGCTATGAAAAGCGTGGTGCCGTCCGTCCGATGCCAGCCCCGGTTGTTCAGGCGAAAGAAGAAGAGAAAAAGAATGTCAGTTCAGAGCAGATTGACGAGCAATTGAAAGCCAAGCTCGATATCTAACAAATACTATAACCATTAAACAATGGGAGTATGAACGTTAATAAAGTGATTCTCGTTGGGCGGCTGACTCGTGATCCGGATATGCGGACAACAACCAGTGGTCAGCAAGTAGCTACTCTCTCGATGGCAACCAACAACTTTTGGACTGATAAAAGTGGGACGCGCCAAGAAAAGACGGAGTTCCACACGGTTATCTTGTGGGGACGTCTGGCGGAAATTGCTGGTCAGTACCTGACCAAGGGACAAGAGTGCTATGTTGAAGGTCGCTTGCAGACTCGTGAATACACGGCCAAGGATAATACGGAGCGTAGAGTGACCGAAGTAGTTGGTGAAACCATGCAGCTCGGTGCCCGCGCCCAAGGTTCAGCCCAAGGTGGACAGGGAGGACAAGGAAGCATGAGACGTGCTGCTCCAGCCGCCGCAGCTACAGCTGCACCCGCTGCCAAACAGGCGCCGGTAGAAGAAGAAATCCCCACCATCAACCTCGATGATGAGCGCGACGAGATCAAAATCGAAGATGTGCCTTTTTAACGGCTAGTGAAGCTAAGGAAGCTAATTAAGCTAAAAGCTATTTGATTATGGAAGCAGCAATGAGTAAGAAGCTCGCAAATATCGATTACAAAGACGCCTATTTTTTGCGTAAGTTTTTGAATTCGCAGGGAAAGATGTATCCACCAAAGCGCTATGGTCTTTCAGCCAAGGAACAGCGTGGTTTGGCATTGGCTATCAAACGAGCTCGTTTTATGGCTTTGGTCCCGTATCTTGTTCGCTAACTAAACCAATAGCAGTCAGCAAAAAACAATCAGCGAAGAGAGGGGTCTCTCAATGAATTTCTTGTTGACTGATGATTGCTTTTTGATTATTGAAATATGTTAGGACTGACAGATATCAAAACTGGCCGGACCATCATTCACAATGGTGAGCCACATCTGGTGCTTGACTACCTCCATTCGATGATTGGGCGTGGTGGCGCTGTGATGCGTACAAAATTGAAAAACCTCCTGTCTGGAGTGATTATTGATTTTACCTTTTCGGGTACAGACAAGGTCGAAGAGGCAGATATGTCGAGATCACACGCTTCGTATTTGTACCATGAGGGTACGGACTATCAGTTCATGGATACGGTGACGTACGATCAATTCTTTCTTTCTGAAGAGAGTCTCGGGAACATGACCAAGTATTTGGTGGAAGGAACTGAAGTTAGTATCTTGAACTGGAATGGTCATCCTATCAACATTGAATTGCCTGTCAAAGTGACACTCACGGTGACCGATGCCCCTCCGGGGCTGAAGGGGGATACAGCTTCGGGCGGCGATAAGGTGGTCACTCTTGAAACGGGAGTGCAGGTGACAACGCCACTTTTCGTGAAGACCGGGGATCGAGTCATTGTGAATACCGAAAAAGGCACGTACGTTTCTCGGGCTTAGGGACAGGGGTCAGGGACCTTTTCCTGGCTTTTTGTTTTTGTCATTTAGAGCTCAATACAGCCATTTTTCTCTGTATAATAGGCATTGCTCTTTTCTGTAAAAAGAGCTAAAATAGGAGGAGAAATACTCAGTCTTTCGATCTGAGTATTTTGGTATCAGCGTCATTTTCCATTGTTATGTCGTTTTCTGCTTATCTTTGGGGAATCCGCTTGTTCACACTGCTGTCGTTTTTGGCTTGGTGGGGGATTATTGTTTTGGTAGATCCTACCCAATCAGGAATGATGGGAGTGAGCCTGTTTTTCACGAGTTTGTTCGCGTTCGTTCTGGGAGTGATGACACTCCTCTTGACGATGCTCTATCGTCGAGTGCTCGGCGTTGTCAGTGCGACGCATCATTTGGGAGGCGCATTTCGACAGGCCTTTCTCCTCTCGATGTGCTTTGTAGGTTTGGTTTTTTTTCAGAAAGAGCAAATGTTGACTTGGTGGGATGCACTCCTTCTTTTGGCTGCAACATTATTGATAGAATTTTCATTACGCAAGATATTTTCACAGGAGGAACACTCATAAACAGAAATCATGACCTATGGCAAAAAAGACTGATGCAGCAACATATGATGCGAGTTCCATTCAGGTTCTTGAGGGACTAGATCCGGTACGCAAGCGTCCGGGCATGTATATTGGTGGCACTTCTCTCGAGGGACTTCATCATCTCATCTGGGAAGTAGTAAACAACTCGATTGATGAAGCCATGGCAGGACACTGCAATGAGATTTCGGTGCGTCTGTTGCCTGATAACTGGGTAGAGGTGACCGATAATGGCCGTGGTATTCCGGTAGATATTCATCCCCAGACAAAAAAGTCGACACTCGAGACAGTCATGACGGTGCTCCATGCCGGCGGTAAGTTTGGTGGTGATGGGAGTGGATACAAAATTTCGGGAGGTTTGCACGGTGTCGGTGTTTCCGTGGTAAACGCTCTTTCGGTTCACACCAAGGTGACAGTGGAGCGACAGGGGAAGACGTGGTTCCATAGCTACAAACGTGGCAAGCCGGAGGGAGTCGTCAAAGCTATTGGTAAATCAGAACGGACCGGTACAACCGTGGCTTTTCAGGCTGATCCGGAAATTTTCCCCGAGATCAAATACTCATGGACCAAGATCCTTGAGTACCTCCGCTATCAGGCATTTTTGACCAAGGGGGTGCGTGTCAAAGTTGAGGACTGGCGTGAAGCCCTGAGTGCAGAAGAAGAATACAAAGTGAAGCGCCATGGATTTTTCTTTGATTCGGGTATTATTTCGTTTGTTAAATTTTTGAATCGCAAGCGCGAGGTGAAAAATACGACACCGTTTTATGTTGAAAAAAGCGTTGACAATATCAACGTGGAAGTCTCGCTCCAGTTTACGGATGGATTCAAAGAACACCTCTTTGCTTTTGCTAACAATATTTTGAACCCAGGTGGTGGGACGCATGTGACGGGACTCAAGATGGCACTCACACGGGTACTTAATGACTATGCCAAAAAGAACAACCTCATCAAAGAAAAGGAGGGAACAATGACTTCCGAGGACTTGGCAGAAGGACTGACGGCTGTGGTGTCTGTCAAATTGGCCAACCCACAGTTTGAAGGACAGACCAAAGATAAACTGAATAACGTTGAAGTGCGCGGGGCTGTCTCGTCAGTGACTGCTGAAGGGTTGGTAGAATTCTTGGATACCCATCCGGCTGATGCTCGGGCTATGATCGACAAGTGTCTCCTCACGGTGCGGGCCCGTATCGCCGCGCGTGCCGCCAAGGACGCCGTGCTTCGGAAGGGTGCTCTCGAGGGTATGACGCTTCCGGGAAAGTTGGCCGATTGTACCAGTCGTGATGCCAGTCGTTCCGAAGTGTACATAGTCGAGGGAGATTCGGCAGGTGGTTCGGCCAAGCAGGGGCGGAACCGTATGTTTCAGGCTATTCTCCCACTTCGTGGAAAGTTGGTGAACGTCGAAAAGACCAGTCTCGACAAGGTGGTCAAATCTGATACTTTGAAACCGATTATCATCGCCCTGGGAGTGGGGATTGGTGAGACTTTAGACATTGCCAAGTTGCGTTATCACAAAGTCATTATCATGGCCGACGCCGACGTCGACGGTTCACATATCCGGACGCTTCTTCTGACATTTTTCTACCGTTACTACGAATCACTGGTCCGCGGTGGTCATATCTATATTGCTCAACCACCACTCTACAGATTGGCCAAAGGCAAAGATGTCCGATATGTGTACACTGATGCTGAAAAAGAGCGTGCTCTCACTGACATGCGCAAGATCGCGGATGCCAAGGCTAGTGCCAAAAAGGCCAAGAAAGCAAAAGAAGCCGAAGAGGCCGGCGAAGAATCTGCCACCGGAGAAGCTCCGGAAGGAGCAGAAACCGTCGGTGGCGTGGCTATCCAACGCTACAAAGGTCTCGGAGAAATGAACCCGGAACAGCTGTGGGAAACTACTATGAACCCGGACAATCGTTCCATGCTTCAGGTCACGATCGAAGATGCCGAAGCGGCCGATGAACTGTTTGACATTCTTATGGGTAACGAAGTAGAGCCGCGTCGTCGCTTCATTCAAACCCACGCCAAGACCGTCAAGAACCTGGATATCTAATATTGTGTTCTATGTGGAAAAAGAGTCTCTAGACTCTTTTTTTATTTGACGAGGTAAGCGCTGCCGTGTTACATTTTTGAACATCGAACATTGATAATCACGTTGGAAAGTGAGGGCACTATGTTTGGCTTTTTGTGCACGCACTGTGGTCGTATGGAGATTCTCCATCGCGATCGGTCTGAACTTGAAGGTAATGCGTCTTCCGGGCTGTGGCCTGATTTGGAATATCAGGAGAATGGACCGCTCCGTCAGGGTGAAGACGTACGAGTTTTTTTCAGGCGCAAGCGAAGGTATCGGTACTCGCTTCTTGATTGCCCAGGATTTTGTTATCGGCAACGGGATCGTGGTACCGTTGTGGAGCTATTTGCTGAAACAGCGCTGTCGAATCCTTGGGTGACGGGTTTTCTTCCGGAATGGCAAGACGAACTGGCAGCACGTATCGAGGTACTCCAGGAGGCGGAGGCAGCGCGCTATCAGAATACTCGAGAGTGGGATCTCGAGGGTGGCGCACTGGTCTACATCGTGTTCAACTCACATTCTGGCGTTTCTGCTTGTTATTACCGCTAACACGCGACAATGAGAGCTCCCATGAGCTCTTTTTTCTTGGGGTTGACTGACTCCTTCATTTCTGGTAGACTGCTTTTACTCAAAAGTTGCTTGTTTTAGGCTATTTTTGACTCGCCCCGTTAGACAACTCTGTGTCAACAAGCCGATTCGAGAATGTGTGTTTGTTCAAAGTTGTCTAACGGGGTACACTACAAACATGAAACTGCCACTTGAAAACATCCAATCGCTTATTCGTTGTCCGGTCTGTAACAAGAAGTACCGGTCAACCAAGATGCTTGTCATAGATGAGAATGACAAGCGCACCACGCTCCACATGACGTGCGAGAGTTGTAGTGCGGCTACGCTGGTATTCGTCTCGTTGGGGCAGTTTGGGGTGGTGACGCTCGGGACTCTGACAGATTTGGAACAGAGCGAAGCCCGCAAGATGTTTCAGAGTGAGGCGGTGTCGGCGGATCATGTCATTGAGGCGCACCAATTTCTCAAGGATTACAAGGGTGGCGTTGAGGTGTTTATACAGTAATCAATGTGATTTTTAAACAGTAGCGATATTTTGATGTATGGCAGATATTACACTGGCAGTAACGCCACGCGAAAAGGTTTCGAGTACTAAACTTGTCGACGCTCGTAAAGCAGGAAAGGTGCCTGCAGTCATGTATGGAAACAAAGGTACGCCTCAGATGCTCTGGGTTGATTTTTTGTCGTTCAGCAAGGTTTTTTCAGTCGCTGGTGAATCAAGTATCATCGCGCTTCAAATCGGTGACAAGAAAAAAGCCAGTGTCATTGTGCAAGATTTGGCTCATGACGCCATGACCAATCGTGTTTCCCATATTGATTTTTTTGAAGTGAGCATGAACGAAGAGTTTGAAGCTCGTATCCCGCTTGAGTTCATCAACGAATCACCAGCTGTTCGTGAAATGGGCGGTATTCTCGTGAAGACGCTTGAAGAAGTAACGGTTACCTGTCTTCCCAAGGATTTGCCGCACAGTATCACTATTGATCTGACGCTCCTCAAAGACTTTTCAACTCACATTCAAGTGAAGGACTTGGTGCTGCCAAAGGGTGTCACGATTCTTACCGATGAACTGACTACGATTGTTCTCGTTGAGGCTCCTCGTACTGAGGCTCAGATGGCTGCTCTTGATGAGAAGGTGGAGGTTGATGTGACCAAAGTGGAAGGCGTCGTGAAAGAAGCTGATCCAAATGTCCCAGCTGTTGCTGAGGAAAAGAAAGAAACCAAGAAGTAACATACTTCTTAAAATAGAAAACAAAAGCCCGAAGAGTCCCTCTCGGGCTTTTGTTTTTAGTATGGCGAATTCTTAGGAGAGCCATTTGGTGAGTTCGTCTTTCACCTGGGGGAAGAGTGCGGAGAGGGTAGTAATCTCTTCTTTGGAAAAATTTTGGAGCACAAAGTCATGCGAGGGCATACAGGCGCCATTTACGAGCAGGGGGCGGCCGATACCGAGGCGGATACGTGTGAAGTCTTGGGTGCCCAGTTTTTCAATAATATCAGAAACACCATTGTGACCAGCGGCGCGGGAAGAATTGGTGAATTTGTAGGTACCAGGGGCGATATCGAGATCATCGTGGAGGACGACGATGTCTTCAGGCTGGAGTTTGTAGAAATGTACGAGTTGACTAACAGTGGTGCCGGAAGCATTCATGAACGTCGTTGGTTTCACGAGGAGTACCTTGTGTTTTCCGACTGTTCCCTCGCTAATTTCCGCCGACATTTTCTTGTCATGCTGAAAAGGACTGCAGCCCCATTCTTTTTGGAGCGAGTCCAGGCAGAGGAAGCCGGCATTGTGTCTCGTGTTTGTGTGGTTGTTGCCGGGGTTGCCGAGTCCGATGATGAGTTTCATAGCGGGAAAGTGAGGAAGTTAGCGCTTCTTCTTTGGCTGTGGTGGTAGCGGTTCAGAAAATGACGGGTCGTTTTCCTGGGCGCTATCTAGCGGCTCATTACTGAGCGAAAAGGCTTCTATGACGTCGCTCCCTAGTACGATATTGAAATCACTCAGAGTGCCTGAGGGAGGATCAAAGGGGAGCGTGGGGATAGTGTGGAGCGAAAATCGCTTGAGCAGCTCGTCGAGGCTGTAGGGCTTGGCGAGCTCGGCTTGCCCTACAATAGTACTCTCTTCCTCTTGTTTATTCAATGGCAGGAGGGGTGAGACGGTCACGCGGGAAAACCCCAGTTCTTCCTGTAGAAAGTCACCGATTTTTAGAGCGGTCTTGCTATCGGCAGGAGTCGTGAACAGTGTGACAGTGGAAGACTCTTGCTCCAGGGCTCGTTTTCTTCTCGTTAGTTCATCGCGTTTGAAAAGGGTCTCGCTGGTATCAGCAATTTCTCCCCAGTGCCCGACGCGAGGAACCAGGATGAACGCGGAGACATCTCCTGATTGGACATGTGAGACACGGAGCAGACTTTCTTTTTTCCAAGCATCAACGACCACAGTCGTAACATTCTTGGTATCGAGAGTATGCGACAACTGAAAGAGTCGAGCCATGTCTTCTAGTGACAGATCGGTTTTGACGCTGTCTCCGAGAGTCGTGAGGAGTCTGTTCACCGTGGCGATGTTGAAGAGCGTGCCGAGAGAAAAGACCTTGTTTTTTACAGCCTGAATAACTTGTTGTTGGCGTTTGGCTCGACCAAAGTCGCCTTCCGGATCGGCATGTCGTTCACGGACATACTTGAGGGCTGTGGCACCATCAAGTGTCTGCCAGCCTTTTTTGATTTCAAAGGTTTCGTAGCTGTAGTTTTTTCCGGGATAGCGTGTGTCGCGCATATCGCGAGGTACCTCGAGAGAGATGCCACCGAGCGTATCGATAATTTTTTCGAAGCCATCAAAGTCGAGCGTGATGAAGTAATGAATGGGTGATCCGGTGATGCGTTCCAGTGTTTTGGTGAGCGGGTCGGTACCCTCCTCATTTGAGAGTCCGTACTGATAAACAGAGTTGAGCTTGGTGTAGAGAGTGGTATCGCCGATAGGCACATAGAGATCGCGCGGCAGCGAGAGGAGTGCCACCTGCTTGGTGTCGAGATTGATACTCAGGATGATAACGGTATCGGTGAGGTTTTTCCCAGGGTAGTGTTCACCGGCACGACCAAGGAGCAAGATATTGATCCGACCATCAGTCTCGCCCTCTAGTGTGTGGCTATCCTCTCCGAGAAAGGATCCGAGGTTCTGGAGGGTAGTGACAAGGGAATGAGAGGGGGTATTTTCGAACTGTATACGTTCACTGAGTGAGACGCCTTTGACCAGGAAAAACCCAAGAACCAAGAGACACAAAAGAGTACCCAGAGCAAGGAGAGTGAGAAAACTACGCCAAAGAAAGGATGATTTTTTTTCGGTATCGGTCATGTGATTGTTTGGCGTTTGGGGTGGGTATTTTTTCAAAAATTGGCTTAGATAAGTCTTTATCGAGTCTTGCTTTTCAGTCAAAAATCTGTTACAATAGTGATGTTTTCTTGATTTTTGAATCGTGATGCAAATATGACGGAACAGAACGTGCCAGAAGAGGGGCAGACAGCAGAAAAGGAGGAATACCTGAGTATTGGAGGACTGTTTGCGGAAATGTTTCGCGTCTTCCTCTTGGCCCTGGTCATTATTATACCTGTTCGTGTTTTTTTGTTCCAGCCGTTTTTTGTGCAGGGATCGAGCATGGAGCCCAATTTTAAAGACGGAGAGTATTTGGTAATCAGTGAGTTCGGGTACAAGCAGACCAAAGTGGGCTGGGCAGACACCAGTTTTGAAGTGAAACCCTTTAAAGAGATTGTCCGGCAAGATGTGGCTGTTTTTCATTTCCCCAAAAATACGGAGGAGTTTTTTATCAAGAGAATTATCGGATTGCCCGGGGAATCAGTAGAAATCCGCCGTGGTAAAGTGTGGATTTTCAATTCAGAGTTTCCGGAAGGATTTGTTTTGGATGAGAGCGCATATTTGGATCCATCTGTTTTGACTCAGGACATAGCACGAGTGGATATTGGTCCTGATCAGTATTTTGCCATGGGAGACAATCGTATGTTCAGTTATGATTCACGAATGTTCGGGCCAATAGGAAAGGAAAAGATTGTTGGACGAGCCCTTCTTCGGGCCTGGCCAGTCGATCGATTTTCAATATATTAAGTAAGGACGGTCTTTATTATCCTTAAAGCATACGGGTATGCCTCAGAAGAAAACGGTAAGTCAGAAATCCACTGGTACAAAAAGCGATATGAAGAAATCCGAAACGAAGAGGGTGCTGAACAAGAAAGAATCAGGATCTGTCAAAGAGACCAAAAAGGCTGCTTCCGGGAAGGATCAGGAAGAAATGCTGTTGCAAACACTGCGCGGGATGCGCGATATTTTGCCGGATGAACAGCCGTACTGGGAGCGCGTGCGCAAGTCTCTGTCAGCCGCTTCTTCGGAATATGGTTTTCAGCGCATTGATTTGCCGACTGTTGAATTTGCTCATCTGTATCTCCGTACTATCGGTGAGGGGACGGATATCCTGGATAAGGAAATCTATTTGTTCAATACCCGGGGTGGCGATCGTGTGGCACTGCGTCCTGAGATGACGGCCGGTCTCTGTCGTGCCTACATCGAACACGGTATGGGTGTGTTGCCCAAGCCTATCAAGCTCTTTACTATGGGGCCGGTTTTTCGTTATGACCGACCGCAAGAGGGTCGCTATCGCGAGCACTGGCAGGCCAACTTTGATATGTTCGGTGAAAATGATCCCATTCTTGATGCTCAGACCATTCAGCTGGCCTATCGCGTCGTACAACAACTGGGGCTGAAAAATATCGAGTTCCAAGTGAACAGTATCGGGACAGCAGAGTCACGACGTGACTACGAAAAGGCGTTGGTGCGCTATCTGGAAGCACAAAAAAGCAAACTCTGTCAGAACTGTCGCGAACGTCTCGTCTCAAACCCGATGCGTATCTTGGATTGCAAAGAAGACAAGTGTATCCAGCTGACGGCGCACGCTCCTCAGTCTATTGACTACCTGGATCAGGAGTCGCGTGACCACTTCAAACGTCTGCTCGAATATCTCGATGAGTTGGAATTGCCATACGTTATCAATACGCGTTTGGTGCGTGGATTGGACTACTATACCAATACCGTGTTTGAAATTCGCTCGACTGATGCGGATGGCAAGAACTATTCGCTCGGTGGTGGTGGACGGTACAATCGGCTGATTGAAGCGCTCGGTGGTGAACCGACACCGGCGATTGGATTTGGTCTCGGTTTGGATCGTATCGTGCTCGAGATGAAGCGCACACAGGTCAAGCCATATCAGGAACCACGACCGCGCGTGTTTTTGGCACAGCTCGGTGATATGGCCAAGAAAAAGAGCCTCCGTTTGTTTGCGGCCCTGGAAAAGAATGGCATCCTCATTGCGGAAAGCTTTGGTCGTGGGAGTTTGAAGTCGCAGATGCGCGTGGCCAATCGTTTGGGCGTTGAAGTGACGGTGATCATCGGTCAGAAAGAAGCGCTCGATGAAACTGCTATCGTCAAGGATATGGTGTCGGGGACACAAGAAACAGTGACACAGGAAAAACTGGTAGATGCCGTGAAAAAAATTCTCAAAACGAATCAGGCACTGAATGTTCAATAGGGTATGAAGACTATTTTTGAAAAAATCCGTGACCGAGAGATTCCTGCCGAATTTCTCTACGAGGATGATGATGTAATGGCTTTTTGTGACATCGCGCCTATCGCGCCGGTACATGTGCTCGTTGTCCCGAAAAAGGTCATTGTCAGTATTGCTGAAATGGAAGACGGGGACGAGGCGATTGTTGGCAAGATGTTTCTGGTGGCCAGAAATATCGCCAGGGACTTGAAAATTTCTGAGAAAGGGTATAAACTACTTATCCGGGTAGGTAGGGACGGAGGGCAAGAGGTGCCCCATTTGCACCTCCATGTGTTGGGAGGGGCTCGTCTCAGCGAAAATATCCACCCTGTGTAATGATTGACTCTTCATCCCTTGAGGGAAGAATGTAGTGAAAGGAGGTCTTGTTTATGATTCAGGTAAAAAGAAAAGAGAGAGAAACAGCTGAAAGTTTGATTCGGCGCTTTTCGCGTCGCGTCCAGCAGAGCGGCGTCTTGAAACAGGTACGAAAGCTTCGTTTTCGTGCTGAAGAACAGAGCCGTGAAAAACGCCGTGCCGGCGCTCTCTACAAAGTGAAGATTCGTAAGGAAATCTCCCGTTTGAAAAAATTGGGGAAATTTGACGATGAAGCACTGCGTGATATTAAAAAGAAAATTTAATCTTTTGTGCGTATGGGTCTCTATCAAACCCTCTCGGAAGATTTGAAACAAGCCATGAAGGCAGGCGACGTATTCAAGCGGGATACGCTCCGCCTGCTTCAAAGTGCCGTGAAAAACGTCGCTATCGACAAGCGTGTAGCAGCTACAGAGCTGTCTGATACCGAGGTAGAAGAAGTGATCAAGAAATTGGTCAAGCAACGCAAAGACAGCGTGGCTCAGTTTGAAGCCGGCAATCGTGCCGACTTGGCAGCCAAAGAAAAAGAAGAGCTCGACTTTTTGGCCACCTATCTGCCGGAGGCTATGCCCGAAGCGGAGTTGGTTGCTTTGGTGACAAGCGCGCTCACCGAGTCCGGTATCACCACGAAAGATAAAATGGGTCAGGCAATGGGTGTGGTCATGAAACAGGTTGCCGGTCGCGTCTCGGGGGATGATGTACGACGAGTAGTTCAATCTCTCCTTTCGTAAGTATGCAGGTTACCGTAAACTATACCAATGAAGTAACGGCTCCGTTTGAGGAGTCGTTCTTTGTTCGTGTCGCCAAGGAGACACTGATGCGCTGTCCACTGGTTGGCCTGAAAGATAAGAAGGAAATAACCATGAGTGTGGTGGCAGTATCTAAAGAAAAAATACAAGAACTGAATACCGCCTATCGACAACAACCGAAGGTTACTGATATCCTGTCTTTTGGAGAGTATGCCGATACGGCTGCTTTCGAACAAGAAACCGCAGAACATATTTTTCTTGGAGAGATCTTTTTCTGCTATGATGTCATTGTGGCAGCGAGCGAGGAAGATCAGGTGACGATAGAGCATGAGCTGATCTATATTTTTTCTCATGGTGTGCTCCATCTCTTGGGATATGATCACAGCGATGAGATGTTTTCGCTTCAGGATGCCGTGACGGAATCTTTCACTTTTCCAAAAACAAACACATAAATAGTATGAAAAGACTTTTCAGGAGCCTGCGCCATGCCGGAGGAGGAATCGTGTATACATTTCGTCACGAACGGAACTTTCAGGTAGAACTGGTCATGGCATTTTTGGTAGGTGTACTCATGTTGTGGTTGCCCGTTTCTGCGGGAGAGCAGACGATACTGATTTTGGCTATTGTGCTGGTGCTGGCACTCGAGCTCATCAATACGGCAGTGGAGAGAGTGATGGATATTTTGAAGCCCAGAGTGCATCCGTATGCGCGAGTGGTGAAGGATGTCATGGCCGGTTCGGTGTTTGTCGCTTCTTTTGGTGCACTCATACTCGGAGTACTTATACTGCTCCCATATCTCTTACCATGATAGAGAGAATTTTTTGCAGGAGGAACATTTTTGGGGTATAATATAGTTCACAGAGCCCCGTTCTATACAGGAGCTTCAGTTTCCATTTTGGTTTGCGAGATTTATTATGACAAAAGGTCACTACCATGTCGGTTTGGATATAGGGTCTTCAAGTATCCGTGTTGTGATTGCTGAAGAGATGTCACAAGACGAGCCGCTGCGAGTCGTCGGTATCGGATCGGCACCATCCGAAGGCATACGCCGTGGGGCTGTTGTCAATGCGGAGGCCGTAGCCAAATCCTGCAACGCTGCTTTGGAGCGGGCAGAGCATATGGCTGGGCATCCGGCGGAGAGTGTGGTCGTGAGCGTTTCTGGAACTGAAATTACTTCTCAAAACGCCCTGGGAGTTATTGCTGTTGGACGAGCCGATGGAGAGGTCACCTATGATGACATGTCTCGAGTACTTGAAGAGGTGCAGGCACGACTCACTATGCCGCTCAATCGCGAGATAGTGCATGTCATTCCCAAGGATTATCGTCTCGACGATCAAAAAAATATCAAAGATCCGCTCGGGATGCGGGGAGTTCGTTTGGAAATGAATGCCTTGGTTGTTAGTGACAGCACCTCTCATATTAAAAATATTACGCGTAGTCTGGAACAGGCTGGTACCAACGCTGAGAATTTTGTGGTTGAGCCGTTGGCCGCTGCCGAGGCTGTTTTGCATGAAAAACAAAAAGAGCTAGGAACCGTTCTGATCAATATCGGAGGCGGGACGACGTCGATGGCGGTTTTTGAGGATGGAGATTTGCTTCATTTGGCGGTGCTTCCGGTGGGAGGCGCACATGTTACGAACGATATTGCTATCGGTTTGCGAACGTCTATCGAGGTGGCAGAAACAGTGAAGCTGCAGTATGGTACCGCCGCACCGGAAAGCGTTGGAAAGAAAGAAGAGATAGATTTGGGTGCAGTAGATTCGCGTGAAGAGGGATTGGTTTCTCGTTATCATGTGGCGGAAATCATTGAGGCTCGGATGGAAGAAATTTTTTCATTCGTAAATACGGAACTTAAAAACATCAATCGTGAAGGACTGCTTCCTGGCGGAGTGGTGCTCACGGGTGGTGGAGCACTGCTGCCTGATGGTGTTGAGCTTGCCAAGAAAATGCTTCGACTGCCAGCGCAGATTGGATATCCAAAACCACTCGGAGGTATTCTTGATGAAGTGGATAGTCCTCAGTTTGCCACCGCCATCGGTCTCCTCCTTCTTTCACAAGAAACCGGGGGCGAAAAGAAAGGATTTTCTTCCCGAAAGATGTTAGGAAGTATGCCGGAAGGCGTGCAGGCTTTTTTTGGAAAAATAAAACATTGGTCAGAGCGTTTTTTGCCTTAAGGAGTATTTTTACAGAGGAGTATTGAAAAAAGCCCATTCTCAGGGTTTTTTCTTTTGTGATAATTCCAAGGAGACCGGGAAAAAGAGCGGGATTGACACCTCTTCTTTCGCTGTGATAGAGTAAATTTCAAAGCAAATTCGAGTACTTGTGCAGGACGAGCGGTGAGCGCTATACTGTCTGTGGGTATGAGGGAGCAATCTATTTCACTTATCACGATAAAGATCTATGGCTGAGATCAAACCGGACATCGAGACATTCGCAAAAATCAAAGTGGTTGGTGTCGGTGGATCCGGAAACAATGCTATTTCGCGCATGATCGATGCCAAGATCAAGGGTGTGGAGTTTGTGGCTATCAATACTGATGCTCAAGCCCTGCATCATTCCAAGGCGCAGGAAAAAGTCCACATCGGCAAGAACCTGACCAAGGGATTGGGTGCCGGTATGAATCCGGAAATCGGTCGTCAGGCAGCCGAAGAAAATCGTGACGAGATTCAGGAAGTGTTGAAAGGCGCAGACATGGTGTTTGTCGCTTGCGGACTGGGTGGTGGTACCGGTTCCGGTGCAGCGCCGATCGTAGCGGAGACTGCCAAAGAATTGGGAGCACTTACTGTTGGTGTGGTCACCAAGCCATTTGCTTTTGAAGGATCACAACGTCGCTCGATTGCCGAAGAAGCACTCGAGAATTTGAAGGATCGAGTCGATACGCTCATTACCATCCCGAATGACAAATTACTTTCTATTATTGATCGTCAAACCACGCTGGTAAACGCTTTTCGTATCGTAGACGATGTGCTCCGTCAGGGCGTGCAGGGAATTTCTGATTTGATTACCAAACCTGGTATCGTGAACGTCGACTTTGCTGACGTGCGAGCCATCATGGAAGACAGTGGGAGTGCACTCATGGGTATCGGTATTGCGTCTGGAGAGAGCCGCGCCGTCGAAGCCGCCAAGGCCGCTATCAATAGTCCACTTTTGGAGCTTTCGATTGACGGTGCCAAGGGCGTACTGTTCAATATTTCCGGTTCAACTGATTTGACGATGCTCGAAATCAACGAAGCCGCCAATATCATTACTGAAAATATTGATCCGAATGCCAAGGTTATCTTTGGTGCCGTGACAGATGATCAGATTCGCAAGGGAGAGATTCAGATTACGGTGGTGGCTACGGGCTTTGATATTCCTCGTACGAAAGAGACACCTGGTCTCGTCAATCGAGCCCCCAGTATTGCCAGTCGGCAGCGAGCTGCAGAACGAGCCGTCGTCGAAGAGGCCGAGATGAAAGATGAAGAAGAAAGTCTCGATGAAACCATAACGTTTGCTACACGAAAAATTGAACAGCCGGTGATGATTATCGAAGAGCGCATACAGCCGCGCGGCTTGGTGTCACGGGGCGAGTCAAAAGATTTGGTAGAGGAAGAAGATCTCGAAATCCCTGCCTTTATTCGAAGAAAAATGAAGAAGTAGTAGCGATATAGAAAAATACTCTGAGAGGAGTGTTTTTTCTTTTTTCGGGATTTGTTGGTATGCTGAAAGAGTGACAAAAAGTAGTATCCATACCAAAACAAAATCATGCCTGTTCAGTTTTCTCCAAAGCATTTTTCTAGCCTTTTGAAATTTTGGGTGTGTGTCCTGGTACTTTCCGGAGTAGGCGTGTGGATACTGGCACTCTGGCAGGATTCGTCTACTCAGTCCGAACCTATTGTTATCGATGAGGATACTAGTGGCGTACCATTGTTGTTTCCGCCCCGTATCGCGAATATTGTTCCGGTGTCAGATGCGGAGAGCGTCGTTTTTGATATCGAAGACCCGATCGTCGTTCGCTTCACGGATTCGGTGAAGCCGTACCATATTCGTTTCGAGCTTGAACCTCAGGCGGAGTTTTTCACTGAAAATAATCCTGAGAAAACAGAATTTCGCTTGCTGCCCAAAGAACCGCTGCGTGCCGGGACACGCTATACGTTCGGTGTTTCTTATGTTTCGCGCGAGACTCCTGATGCGATGTACAAACCACTGATCGAGACGAGCTTTACCACGTTGGCGTCCGCGCCGTCTCTCGTGTCCACGCCTGTGGCAACGAGCGCGACTGTGGCGCGTCGTACCGAGGGGAAATATATCGATGTGGATATTGCTCGGCAGGTGATGGTATTGTTTGAGAATGGAAAACCACTGGATAGTTACCCGGTGTCTTCCGGGAAGCGGGGGATGGATACACCCAAGGGCGAGTTTGTTGTTGAGAATAAAGCGCCACGACCCTGGTCAAAAACGTATGGGCTATATATGCCGTATTGGATGGCCTTTACGGGTGACGGGAAGTATGGCATTCATGAATTGCCGGAGTGGCCGAGCGGATACAAAGAGGGGGCCAATCATCTGGGTCATCCGGTGTCGCATGGCTGTATTCGACTGGGTGTCACATCTGCTCGCCGGGTGTATGAATGGGCCGACATAGGGACGCCCATCATTATTCATTAATTTTCCTTTTCTGCTGCGCTTCTGCTATGCTGTGGGTAGGAAAAACACAGTGCCAAAAGCACAAAGACCAAACATTTATCCGTCCGAAGGCGGGAAGCACAAATTTCAAAAACACAGTTTTCAAGGGTTTGGATTTTGTGATTTGAGTTTTGTGTTTTACTACATATGCTTTGTCCCTATTGCAATCATTCTGAAACAAAAGTAGTCGATTCGCGCGAGACCAAGGAAGGTCGCGCTATTCGGCGTCGTCGTCAATGTGAAAAGTGTGCGGCACGTTTCAGTACCTACGAAGAGCCGGAACTCTTTCAATTGCTTATTGTCAAAAAAGACGGTCACAAGGAGGAGTATGACAAGACCAAGATTGAAAAGGGTTTACGCAGGGCTTTTGAAAAACGGCCACAAGCAGAAGAGTCTATCGAAAAAATTCTGGGTGAAATTGAATGTGCACTGCATGAAAAGCAGTTGCCGGAAATATCGAGTCGGGAAATCGGGTCTCTCATTATGGAAAAATTGAAAGCGGTTGATGAGGTGGCCTATATCCGTTTCGCTTCCGTGTACAAATCATTTGGTAGCGCCAAGAGTTTTCTCAAAGCTTTGGAAAAATTGAAGTAACGGAATTACGTAACAAGTTACGTAATTTGAGGTGGCTGATCTGGATATGAAAAAGGACGAGATTTTCTTCTTTGGAGTACTAGTAAGTGTTGCTGGGATTGGGTGGGGATCTTTTTTCGAGTGGCCACAAACACCCCTTTATTTGATAGGGAGCGCTTTTTTCTTTGCGGTAGGAGCGGTATTTCGTTTGAAAAACTTTTTTTTCGCCGGAGCAGGGATGTTGGTGTTTTTCTGGAGTACCTCACTAGCCATCGATCAACGGGGGATATATCAGGGGCTTCCTGCGTATACCGAGCCCGTTTCGGGGACGGTGCGTATCGTGGCTGACCCCGAAGAAAAAGATTTTTTTCGCCGCACTATTGTACGGTTTGAACACTGCGAATCACAGCACTGTCCGAGTACTGATGTTTTGTGGCAGGCACCGCTTTCTTTTCGAATGCCGGCTGGTGCACGTTTTCCTTTTCATTGTCGTATAGAACGACCGGAGAATTTTTCACCGGATTTTGATTATCAGATGTTTTTGGCGAAGAGCGGTATTGGTTACGTCTGTCTGAAAGGTGATGCTGGCGAGCAACATACGATGGATTGGCCAGGAAAACTGCGTGGTTGGTTGTACATACCAAAACACGTCATGGAGCGCGCGCTGTCAGAGGTACTGCCCGAGCCTGAGGCCGGTCTGTCCAAGGGGCTCCTCCTTGGTGGTGATGCGTATTTACCCGAAGCCTTGAAAGATTCTTTTACCCGAGTCGGTCTCTCACACATGATTGCTGTTTCCGGGTACAACATGACGCTCATTGCGGAAATGTTTTTGGTGGTGGGTTTGGCGCTCGGTCTGTGGCGAAAACAAGCCATTTGGACTGCGCTTGTCGGTATCGTCTTTTTTATCTTCATGATCGGTATGCCGGCGTCAGCGGCTCGAGCTGGCGCTATGGCCGGCATCGTGTTTATGGCTTTTCAGTCCGGACGATTGGTGCATCCGGTACGCACACTCTTGTTTGCCGCGGGAGTGATGCTTTTTTTCAATCCGCTCCTCTTGCGTTATGATATGGGGTTTCAACTCTCTTTTTTGGCAACATTGGGCATACTCGTGCTTATGCCCTACTGCGAGTATGTTGCCCCCAAACACCGTTTTCTTAAAAAAGGATTCGAAATTCTGTGTATGACTCTTGCAGTAGAACTCTTTGTGTTGCCGCTGATACTGTTTTCGTTTCATACGTTTTCGCCGCTCATTATCATGGGAAACTTTTTGATACTCCTGGTGCCGTTTGCTATGGCGACGTCTTTTGTGGCAGTACTCTTGTTTCTGGTTGTACCCGGGGCGCAGGTCGTGATAGCCTGGAGTGCCTTTGTTTTTTTGACCCTGATCACCCGCTCGGTCGAATGGTTGGGGTCATGGACAGCAATGAGTGTTGATGTGGTGGGATTTGGTATCTGGCATCTCCTCTGTTGGTATGCCATACTGGGCATATTTGTAGCAGTGATTTCCCGAGTGTTTCCTCCACGCACGTATGAAAAAGAGTTTTAAACTGTTACTGGCGATACTGGTTTTTCTGGTGGGAATCGGAGGTCTTTTTTTGTGGCACCTGTCGATTGTCGAGAAGCAGACCAAGATCGTTTTTCTCAATATCGGTCAGGGCGATGCCATCCTCATTTCGCAAGGAGAGAAACAAGTGCTCATTGATGGCGGGCGTTCCGGCAAGGAATTGCTGGGTCGTTTGGGGCGGCAGATTCCTTTTTGGGATAGAGATATTGAGAGTGTAATCGCAACTCATCCCGATGCTGATCATATCGGTGGGTTACCGGCACTGCTTCGGTCGTATCGCGTGCACGAAATATTGACCACCGGTGCAGAGAGCGAGACAGAAACATCGCGGTTGTTTCAGGAAGCAGTGGTGCAAGAGATTGGTCGTGAACCGACCCGGATATTTCGTGGGGCAGAGATGGTATTTCCTCAAGGAGGCACGCTCACGATAGAATATCCACTTGCACCGATTCCGGGCATCGCCCCTGATGTGGATACCAACGAGGGGAGTGTCATTGCTCGGTTCACGTATGGCGAAACCAGTTTTCTTTTGACAGGAGATCTGCCACGGGAAGAATCGTTTCTTGTGGAGGAGGATCTGGTAACGGTGCTCAAGGTGGCTCACCATGGTTCGAAGTACTCGACGAGCGCTCTTTTTCTAGAACAGACACGACCAAAGGAGGCAGTTATTTCTGTGGGAAAAAACAGCTACGGGCATCCGGATCCTGGTGTTTTGGAGCGTTTGCGAAGTATCGGCGCGCGTATTCACCGTACCGATGAAGAAGGGGACGTGCGCTATGACTGTCTGCCGCATCTCAAGAAGTGCGTGTATGTTAGATAGATTGGGTTTCGCGAGGGTTGCCAAGAATAAAAAAATCCGTTATACTTGTTCCGATACAGAAAACATCGCGAGCCCTTGCTCTGAATAATTTTCTGTGTCATAATAATCAAAGATAAGTTTTTAGTTGTAATTGTATGGCAGCAGCACACCCGAAAAAAGAGCGCACCCTTGTCATTGTCAAACCGGATGGTATTCAGCGCTCGCTCATGGGCGAGATTCTCATGCGTATCGAACGTACCGGACTCAAGTTTGTGGCGGTCAAGTTTCTTTTGCCCAAGGCCGATCAGTGTTGGACACACTACAACAAGGATGAGGAGTGGTTTATGAAAAAGGGAACCCGTATCGTGGATGACCGCACTGCTCAGGGATTGCCGATTGAAAAAGAAGCCAGAGAGTATGGCAAAGATATTATCCAGTCGAATGTTGATTTTTTTACCTCTGGTCCCGTGCTGGCTGTGGTCATTGAGGGCAATCAGTCGGTGGCTATCGTCAAGAAGTTGGTCGGCGGTACCGAGCCAACCACTTCAGATGTGGGAACGATTCGTGGTGATTTGACTGTAGACTCGTACGCTCTCTCTAGTATCGACAATCGTGCCGTGCGCAACCTTATTCACTGTTCTGACAGTCCTGAGGAGGCTGAGCGCGAGATTCCTATTTGGTTCGAACCGACAGATATCGTCAACTACCGTTTGGTACAGGAGCAGGTGCTCTACGATGTGAACTTAGACGGGATCCTCGAATAGCTTTCCCAAGCGTTTTTCGTAAAAATGGAGTGTCAAAAAAGGCCTGAATAAGGTCTTTTTTGTACTCTTGACAGAGCGAGTAAAACAGCGTATAATGCCGCTTATCAACGAGCCACAAGCTTATTGGTAGTGTTTTTTTGAGGCAGTTTACCCAAATTGTCTCTCAACGGTTCCCGCGGCAACGCTGTGGGTGGTAGCTTAAAAAGAAGAGGAGTACAGCGATGAATTCGCTATTGAAACTGTACCAAAATCACGTGCTGGGTGACGGACACGGCATGGTGCACATGAGTCCTGCTGTGGCAGTAGCAACTCCTGGTGCGCCAGTCACTTTGGAGTCGCCAGCGCAGCAGCGGAAGCGCGTTCATAGTGACCGCGCACAAGCCCACCAAATTGCGGAGCAAATCCGTGAGTTTCGTAGTTTCGACTACGAAAGGCCCGGCTATCACTGCGACCATGGCTAGGAGTGTCGTATGGGTGCGGACATCAAGGACCGGGCGGTCGTAGACGAGCAGTTTTTGCGTCGATGGGCCCTTGTTCGCTTGAAGAGAATCGGCGGATGCGGCGACACAAACCCGCAGATTGCCAATTCACTGAGGCGTCCATTAACCGAGGAAGAGATTCAGCAGGAAATGGACAAGCTTCGGCTTTTGTCGGCGCAGCGTTAGCCGTAGCCGGTAACGTCCGGCATCATCACAGGGGCACCCCAAACCGGTGCCTCTTTTCTTTTGTCCAAATTTTTGTTAATCTCAATTGTGCTTTTATAAAACTTTCGGGGTATCGTATAGTGGTAGTACGCAAGGCTGGGGGTCTTGTAGTAGCAGTTCGATTCTGCTTACCCCGACACGAAAAACAAAAAAAGACCTTTCATGACGAAGGGTCTTTTTTGATGACTATGCGGTGCTCTTGGCGAGCGTCCGGAGTGTTTTGGCAGCAAGTTTGAGCTTCATGCCACCGACTCGCTTGGTCTGAATGTTGACCGCAAAAGTGCGACGGCTATGGCGCTTGGAATGGCTGATTTTGTTCCCGGTTCTGGTTCCGCGTCCAGTGAGATCACAGGTTCGACTCATAAAATCTACTTGAACAGTTACAAAAATCAGAGTATCATGGGGAGGCTTTCTTGGCAAGAGTTTCATCTTCCTGCTAAAAGCTAACGAAGCTAAAAGCTATAAGCTAAAAATAATGGCTCACGAAATTGTTCTGATCGGTTTCTATCTTTTTATTTTTATCTACTCAGTCATTATCCATGAAGTGGCTCATGGTATCATGGCCCTTTGGTTGGGTGACCTGACCGCCAAATATGCCGGTCGACTCACCCTGAACCCGATGGTCCATATTGATCCGTTTGGCTCTCTTCTGTTACCGGGGTTACTTTTTTTGACACAGTCACCATTTTTGATCGGGTGGGCCAAACCGGTACCATACAACCCCTATAATCTTCGTGACCAGAAGTGGGGTGCGACCTATGTTGCGCTTGCAGGACCAGCTTCCAACTTTCTGATGGCGTTTGTTGCGGCTCTTATCGCGAGTGTGTTGCCTATGTCGTTGTTGATGAAAAAAGACATCCTTGGTCGCTTTTATGGTATTAGCGGGGGACAAGGAAGTTTCTTCGATCGGTTTGAATTGTTTGCGGGCGCCATCTCCGGGTCGTTACCTAGTATTTGCTTCGGTTTACTGCTTATGGTGATTTTTTGGAATGTCGTTCTGGGATGTTTTAACTTGCTGCCGATACCGCCTTTGGATGGATCGAAAATTCTGTATAGCCTCTTTAGAGTCAAAGAACAAACTATGCTCTTTTTGGAGCAATATGGTCTGTTTATTATGATTTTTGTGGTGCTGTTCTTTCAGGGCCCTATCAGTATCTTTATTGGGACGGTTCTTCAGGCGTTCTTTCGTCTGGCTCTGGTATAGGGTTCCCGGAACGATGTTTTAAAAGAAAAATTTCCCATATTTCTAGGTTTCTGGCACCGGCCTGACCTCTACGTCTTGACATAAACCGCGAGTCTAGGGTACTATAGGCACTACGGAAAGCCTGCTGTTTTCCTGTTTTTTCTAGACTGTCTTATTTGAATCTAAATTCATCCGCTCAGGCGGGATTAAATTTTTAGCCCTGTGTCTACCATCAATCAATTAGTGAAGCGTCCTCGTAGTTCTTCGGTCAAGAAATCGAAGTCTCCTGCGATGACCTATTCCATCAATACCGTCAAGAATCGCAACACCTTTCACAACAGTCCATTCAAGCGTGGTGTCTGTATCAAGGTATCGACCACTACTCCAAAGAAACCGAACTCTGCTCTCCGCAAGATTGCTCGTGTTCGTTTGACCAACGGTATGGAAGTGACTGCCTATATCCCCGGTGAAGGACACAATCTCCAGGAGCACTCCATTGTGATGATCCGTGGTGGTCGTGTGAAGGATCTCCCAGGTGTGCGCTATCACATTGTGCGCGGTATCTTTGATGCTGCTGGTGTAGCCCGCAAGCAGAGTCGCAGCAAGTACGGTGCCAAGAAGGACAAGAAGAAAGACTAACTCAAGAATTTCCAATAACTAATGACTAATATCTAACGGAAATTCGTAAGATAGACTCGATAGAAATAAGAGTTTATTAGGAATTAGAAATTAGGAATTAGAAATTTTTACTCTATGCCACGAAGAAAACGACAATTCGCCCGCGAGTGGAAACCGGATACCATGTATGACAATCCGTTGGTTGGTCATTTCGTCGGTATGATTATGTGGAACGGTAAGAAAAGTGTAGCTGAGAAAATCATCTACGATGCTTTTGATATCATCCACGAGCGCACCAAAAAGGGTGGTCTCAATACTTTTGAACAGGCTATCAAAAACGTTTCCCCACTTCTTCAGCTCAAGAGTCGTCGTGTCGGTGGTGCTAACTATCAGGTACCGGTACCGGTTTCCGGTGAGCGCCGCCAGGTGCTCGCTATGCGCTGGATTCGCGATACGTGTCGCAACAAGAAGGGCAAGGCTATGGCTGAAAAACTGGCTGACGAACTGCTCGATGCTTCCAACAAGGTGGGCGCTGCTATGAAGAAGCGTGACGAAACCCATCGTATGGCCGAAGCCAACAAAGCCTTTGCTCACTTCGCTTAAGAAAGATTTACGATTGAGGATGGATGATTTAGGAATAAAAATCGCAAGTCGATTTTTTGCCATTTCGTGAATCCTTTTGTTCTATTCATAAATCTAAAATCTAAAATCATAAATCTACTTGAATATGGCTCGCAAAACCCCTATCGATAAGTATCGCAATATCGGTATCATCGCTCATATCGATGCCGGCAAGACAACGACCACAGAGCGTATCTTGTTTTATACTGGTATCACTCACAAGATCGGTGAGGTACACGAGGGTACAGCGACCATGGACTGGATGGAACAGGAGCAGGAGCGTGGTATTACGATCACTTCCGCTGCCACCACCTGTTATTGGAAGGGACACCATATCAATATTATTGACACGCCTGGACACGTGGACTTTACCGTAGAGGTAGAGCGCTCACTCCGTGTACTTGATGGTGGTGTCGTTGTTTTCGACGGGAAAGAGGGCGTAGAACCACAGTCCGAGACTGTATGGCGTCAAGCGGAAAAATATGAAGTGCCCCGCATGTGCTTTATCAACAAAATTGATAAAGAGGGCGCGGTTTTTGAAGAGGCTCTCTCTTCAATTTGGAATCGTCTCACTCCCCATGCTGTGGCTATCCAGTATCCGATGGGACTGCGTGGTGATTTCTATGGTCTCATCGACCTGATGACCATGAAAGCCTATACCTTTGATGGTGAAATGGGAGAAAAAGTGATTGAAGGGGAGATCCCGGCTGAATATACTGACAAGGCCAAGGAATGGCGAGAGAAGATGGTAGAGAAGATTTCTGAAACTGACGATGCTCTGACGGAAAAGTATTTGAATGCCGAAGAGATTTCTGTAGCCGAGTTGAAAGCTGCTCTTCGCAAGGCAACTATCGCTGTGAGACTCCATCCCGTGATGACAGGTACCGCACTCCGGAACAAGGGTGTGCAGCTGGTGCTGGATGCTGTGGTGGACTACCTCCCATCGCCTATTGATATCCCACCGGTGACAGGTATTGATCCCAAGACAGATGCGCCGCTCGTCCGCGAGACACGTGATGATGAAGATTTCTCGGCACTGGCTTTCAAAATCGCCACCGATCCTTTCGTGGGTCAGCTGACTTTTTTCCGTGTCTACTCCGGTACGGTCAAGGCCGGATCATACGTGCTCAACTCTACCAAGAATGAAAAAGAACGCATCGGCCGTATTCTCCGTATGCACGCCAATCACCGGGAAGAAATTGAAGAACTGTCAGCTGGTGATATCGGAGCGCTTGTGGGTATGAAGGTGACAACCACCGGTAATACGCTGTGTGATTTGGAAAAGCCGGTGATTCTCGAATCGATTACTTTTCCAGAACCGGTTATCGATATTTCCGTTGAACCCAAGACCAAGGCTGACCAGGAAAAGATGGGCATGGCACTCAAGAAACTCCTCGAAGAAGACCCGACGTTCCGTGTACATACCGATGAAGAAACGGGGCAGACGATTATGTCCGGTATGGGAGAGCTTCACCTCGATATCTTGGTGGATCGTATGCGCCGTGAATTCAAAGTGGAGGTCAATGTCGGTCGTCCACAGGTAGCCTATCGCGAAACGATTCGCAGCATGGCAGAATCCGAAGGCAAGTACATCAAACAGTCGGGTGGTCGTGGTCAGTATGGCCACTGTTGGATTCGCGTGGAGGCCAATGAAACCGGTAAGGGCTATGAATTTGAAAACGAAGTGAAGGGTGGTGCTATTCCGCAAGAATTTATCAAGCCGATCGACAAGGGTATCCAAGAAGCAATGCTCACGGGTGTGCTCGCTGGCTATCCGATGGTAGATGTCAAAGCGACGGTCTACGATGGATCGTACCACGATGTCGACTCGTCTGAAGCGGCATTCCGTATCGCTGGCTCTATGGCTTTCAAAGAAGCCTGTCGCAAGGCCAAGCCGATGATCCTTGAACCGATCATGAAGGTGGTCGTGA
This sequence comes from uncultured Bdellovibrionales bacterium, assembly GCA_964491155.1. GTDB lineage: Bacteria > Patescibacteriota > Minisyncoccia > Moranbacterales > UBA1568 > UBA1568. The sequence goes on from CAZBFG010000018.1 coordinate 25,545, forward strand.
TTACTCCGGAAAATTTCATGGGTGATATCGTCGGTGACCTGTCGTCCAAGCGTGGTGTCATCAAGGAGATGAACGCTCGTGGCGAGGGTGCGGCTTCCGTCAAAGAAATCCATGCCGAAGTGCCGCTTTCATCGATGTTCGGCTACGCTACCCAGATGCGCTCGATGTCGCAGGGTCGCGCCAGCTACTCCATGGAATTCGGTCACTATGCCGAAGTGCCAAACAA
>CAZBFG010000019.1:0-24274 GCA_964491155.1 uncultured Bdellovibrionales bacterium
GAATTAGGAATAAGGAATTGAGAATCAAGGCGAAGCCTGATTTGATTTTTTGCATCCATTCTTGATTCATGATTCTTGATTCTCTCTGAAAAAATGTATTTAAAGAAACTCGAAATTAATGGGTTCAAGTCGTTTGCCAATAAAACGACGTTGGATTTTCTCCCTGAATGCAATATTGCCGATGGTGGCAAGTGTGGTATCACGGCGATTGTTGGTCCGAATGGTTCCGGTAAGTCAAACGTGGCTGATGCTATCCGGTGGGCTATCGGTGAACAGTCTTCCAAAAATCTGCGTGGAAAGAAATCTGAAGATGTTATTTTTGCCGGGACCGATAAAAAGGGACGGCTCGGGACGGCATCGGTGACGCTCTATTTTGATAATTCCGACAAGCGTATCCCGATTGAATTTGCCGAGGTGTCTATCGCGCGCAAGGTCTATCGGAGCGGCGAGAGTGAGTATCTGATCAATGGTTCGCGAGTGCGTCTCCTCGATATCGTTGATTTGTTGGCCAAGGCCGGTATCGGCAAGGACAGCTACTGTGTGATTACCCAGGGTATGTCGGATGCGGTTTTGAACGCTACGCCTCTGGAACGCCGCGCTATTTTCGAAGACGCGGCCGGGGTAAAACAGTATCAGATTGAAAAAGAACGGGCCCTGCGGAAATTGGAGAGTACTCGGGAAAACCTGGTACGCGTGGATGCATTGACTACGGAAATTGAACCACACCTGAAGAATCTACGTCGTCAGGCTGAAAAGGCTTCACAGGGTAAAGATGTAGCGCTCCGGCTCCATGAAAAACAAATCCTCTTGTATAGCTATCTGTGGGATAACTTTCAGGGTGAGCGTGGCAAACTGGTAGCCGAACGGGATGTTTTGCAGAAATCGGTTTTTGATATTGAGATTGAAACCAATACGCTGGCCAAAGAAGTGACCGAGGCTTCCGATACCATGGAAGACCAGAGTAAAGAAGAGACCATCGCTCGTGAACTGTCGACACTGCGTGACGAGGGTAATACGCTTTTGCGTGACCGCAGTATTATCGAGGGCAAGATTGAGATTGAAAAGGAAAAACAGAAAGTAGAAGAAGTAATCCGGGTGATACCGGTCGATTTGAACTATGTGCGTAAATCGCTCGATGAGATACGAACGCATCAGGCTGAGCTCATCAAGCGTCTCGAGGGCGTCGAGAAATTGGAGGATTTGCAGGATATCCGTGAATTCGCCCAGGTAATCAAGCAGAAGATGTACGACCTCGATACCAAGGCTGGCGAGGGGAGCGTCAAGGAAAAGAAAATTATCGCATTGCCGGATGACGAAAAACGAGCCAGTGATGAGCGTTTGGCACAGTATGGAAAAGACAAAGAAGCTCTCAATGCGAAGTTGGAAAAGCTGCAAAAACTCCTCCAGGTCAAAGAAGCAGAATTGCAGTCTGTGCGGGAAAGTAGTCGTACCAGTCGGGAAACATTTTTTACCAAAGAAAAGCTGTGGCGTGAAAAGGAACGTCAACTGACCATTTTGAAGGATCAGCTGAACGAGGTCAAAGTCCGTTTGGCGCGTGTCGAAGTGCGTGAGGAGGACTTGGTGACGTTGGTGCGCGAAGAGCTCAACATGAAAGTGGATGACCTAGAGTATGATGGCACAGCCGTCGAGCGCGAGAAGCTGGAGCGGGAAATCGCTCGGCTCAAGGTAGAAGTCGAGCATATCGGCACCATCGACCCTCTCGTGGTGGAGGAGTATCAGGAAACCGAGCAGCGCTTTCAGTTTTTGACCAGAGAATCCGCTGATTTGAAACAGGCCAGTGAGTCCCTACGCGTCGTCGTCAAGGAGATGGATCAGAAGATTGACGGTGTTTTTGAGGAGGCTTTCAAGGAAATTAAGAAAAAATTTGAATCGTACTTCAAAATTATTTTTGGAGGAGGAAAAGCTGAATTGGATATCGTCAAAATCAAACGTCGGATCCGCCAGTTGGCGGACGGAGAGGAAGAGTTTGAGGAGGATAAAGAAGAGGGATCAGAAGAAGATGAGTTTGGGATTGAAATTTTTGCCTGCCCACCTGGAAAGAAGATTACCAATTTGTCTATGCTCTCTGGTGGCGAGCGCTCACTGACGTCGCTCGCACTTCTCTTTGCTATCATTTCACACAACCCGCCACCGTTTGCTGTGCTCGACGAAGTGGAGGCTGCGCTCGATGAGGCTAACTCACGGAGGTTTAGCAAAATGCTCCAGGAACTCTCTGACCATACGCAGTTCATCGCTATCACCCATAACCGCGAGACTATGGCGCAGGCAGCGCTGCTCTACGGAGTCACTATGGGCGCCGACGGTGTCTCCCAGCTCCTCTCTATCCGTCTCGACCAGATAGGTGATGGCGGTAAACTCAAGGCATAACAGAGTCCCTTTTAGTTGACAGGACTGAGGAAACAGGCTAGAATGGGTTTTGTATTCGTCTAATGCTATTTATCCGCTATGTTGGCTATCCGTCTCAATCGTACAGGCAAGAGAAACCGCGCTCATTTCCGTGTAGTGGTGCAGGAGCACACCAAGGCCCCTGGTAAGCGCCATGTGGAAATCGTGGGGAGCTATGATCCGCACAAGAAAACGACCATTCTGAAGAAAGATCGTATTTTGTACTGGGTGTCCCAGGGTGCTCAGGTATCGGATGCGGTTCACAACATGCTCGTGCGTGAGGGGATTGTTGAAGGCAAAAAAGTAGCAAAAAAGATGCCTCGTCCAGTCGTGAAGGAAGTTCCTGCTGAAGTGGCACCAGTTGAAGAAGTGAAAGCCGAAGAGGCTACTGTTGTTGCCGAGGCTGCACCAGTAGTAGAGGCTCCGAAGGCTGAAGAAGTCCCTGTTGTTACCGAAGCCGTTCCCACTGAAGAACCTAAGGCTTAGATTGACAGAATCGACCTGGAAGAGTAGTATAGACATACAATCAAATATCCGTAGACATGAGGCATTTCCTTCCCGCGCCTGGCGTGACCGAGGGAGAATAAGCTCCTCACGAGGAACACTCTCGATGACATTTGAAAAGATAGCATCAAGAGCCTGTTTAGAAGAATTCTCACTGTCTGCGGCTTTCCCGCGGACTTTTGTTTTATAACGTATCTTTTATGCAACAGACGAAACAACAGAAGGAAGCTCTCATTGCCGAGGTAGCCGAAAAGATCAAAGGCTCCAAAGCATTGGTCTTTGCTAACTTCAAGGGCGTGACCGTGAAGAACGTGACGGCTATCCGTCAGGAACTGCGCAAGAGCGGATCGAGCTGGCAGGTTCTGAAGAAGACTTTGCTCAATATTGCTCTCAAGAATGCCGGTGTCGAGGTTGATGCAAGAGCTTTGGATGGTCAAGTAGGTGTCGCATTTTCGCATGACGAAGTAGCTGCTGCCAAAGTGATCGCCGATTTTCAGAAAGCCAACAAGGATGTGACGTTTACGATTGAGGGTGGTGCACTTGGAAAAAAATCTCTTTCGGTCGAGGAGGTCAAGGCGCTCGCCAAGTTGCCAAGTCAGGACGAACTCCGGGGCATGCTCGTGGGAACGCTCCAGGCTCCGATTGCCGGATTTGTACGGACATTGTCGGCCAATTTGAGTGGGTTGGTGCAGGTGCTCAAGGCTATTGAAGAAAAGAAAGCATAATTTCATTGGTATTTAAGTAATTATAATTTATACACATATGTCAGAAGAAAAGAAAGACGTCGTTGTGCCAGAGAAGTTTGAGAAGTTGGTTGCTGAAATCGAAAAGATGAGCGTGCTCGATCTTTCCGAATTGGTGCATGTGCTCGAGGACAAGTTTGGTGTTTCTGCTGCTGCTCCTGTTATGATGGGTGCTGCCGCCGCCGCTCCTGCCGAGGCTGCTGAGGAAAAGACCGAGTTCGATGTAGAGCTGACCGCCGCTGGTGCACAAAAGATCAATGTGATCAAAGTCGTGCGTGAAGTGACTGGTCTTGGTCTCAAGGAAGCTAAGGATATGGTAGACGCCGCTCCAAAGGTTATCAAAGAGAAGATTGCCAAGGCTGATGCCGAAGCTATCGTCAAGAAGCTTGTGGAAGCTGGTGCCACTGCTGTTGCAAAATAAGTGTCGCTGCAGTTTCGAAAAATCCCCATTCGCAAGAGTGGGGATTTTTTTTGACAAAGAAAAAAAGAGGAGTAGTATAAGAAAGCACTCGGCTCATGGGAGCCTCTTTTGTTTTTAAATACTTATTCTATGTCACTTGAAGTCATTCTTTCGTTTTTTGTTTTGATGCTTATCTCTGTCGGTACGTACTCATTGGCACGAGTGCTACGCGTACCGTATACGGTGCTCTTGGTATTGGTAGGATCGCTGTTGGTCCCGCTCGCCTCTCTGCCGTTTTTCCACTTTCTCAAGGCTTTTCAGTTGACGCCAGAACTGTTGTTTTATCTCTTTCTCCCGATTCTTATTTTTGAGTCGGCCTACAACATGCGGGTGAGAGACCTAATGAACAATGTCCGTGCTGTCTCGTGGTTTTCGATCGGGAGTCTTCTCCTCTCCATGTTTTTTATTGGCATTGTTTTGTACTTTGCTCTCAGTTGGATCGGTATGGCCGTACCATTTATGGTGACGCTCTTGTTTGGGGCGCTTATTTCCGCGACCGATCCGGTAGCTGTTTTGGCGCTTTTTAAGGAATTTGGCGTACCGCGGCGATTGGCGTTTCTCTTTGAGGGAGAGAGCTTGTTCAATGATGGTACATCGCTCGCCGTCTTTTTGATTGTGCTCGAAATTATTCTCCAGGGTTTCTCGGGAATCTCGACGTTCTTTGAGGGTATCTTTATGTTCTTCACCATGGTGTTTGGAGGGGTAATCTTTGGTATTCTGATGGGTTTTCTTTTCGGCAAGCTCATCGAGAAGGCGGAAAACAATGAGCATATCGAAATCACGCTCACGATGCTCGTAGCTCACCTGACATTTATCCTCTCCGAAGTCATTTCTCATTACTTCGTTATTTTCGGTCAGGAGGTCAAACTTTCTGCTATTATCGCCACAGTCATGGCGTCTATGGTTATCGGCAACTATGGCCGTTCCAAACTTTCTTCCGCCACTCACCATTTCATGGATCGTTTCTGGGGATACTTTGCTTTTCTGGTCAACTCCCTCGTGTTTATCACGATGGGACTTTTGTTTGCTTCCTTGCCGATCGAGCTCAAGTACTTCTTGGTCCCAATTTTCCTTTCAGTAGTGGTCGTGGCAGTAGCGCGAGCGTTTTCTATCTATCCGGTGGCCTGGTTACTCAACAGGAGTAAAAAAGAGGAAGAAATCCCGATCGCTTGGCAGCACCTTCTCTCGTGGGGGAGTCTGCGAGGAGCCTTGGCCGTTGTTATGGTGCTTCTGATTCCTGATACCCTCACTCTTCCGGGCTGGACGTATGAATATACCGTGAAAGAATTCATCACGGCTCTCACTATCGGTTGTATCTACTTCACCCTTTTTGTGAAAGCGCTTTCGATCGGTTCGTTTATCCGTCATTTCAAACTTGATGCCTTGAACCCTGTTGAGGCAGCCGAGTACCGTCAGGCTCGTTCACTTATCTTTTCTTTCGGGCGGGAAAAACTGAGTGGTTTTCTTGAGAAGCAGTACATGGGTACTACGACCTATGAAAAACTACAGGCTTCCACGGCTAAGAAGTGTCAGACTGAGCAACAAGAGTGTGAGAATATTATCAATCAGGGAACCAATGATTTTGAGGAAGCGTTGCGTGTGTATGCTCTCGGTGTTGAGAAACATTTTCTCGGACTTTTGTTTCAGTATCACGAGGTGAGCGAGTCTGTGTACAAGAGAATCCTGACCAAACTCGATGTTCAGCTTGATCGAGTGGAAAGCGGGGCGGTGCAGATTCATTCGCTCAACGAAGAATTCAAAGACGACTGGTTTGAGCAGTTAGCTCGTTTTGGAAAAAACGTGCTGCGATCTCATCCCGATGTGGATGAGAAATTGACTGAGCGATATATGTACTATCGGGCACAGGAAATTATTTCGAGAAAAGTGATCAAAGAATTCAAAAAGTTGGAACATCATCCCGCCTTTGCTTCCGAAAAATATGACGCGCTTCTTGAAAAGGTTATCCAGTCCTATCAGGCCTTTTACCGCGATGCCTCTGATCGTAAGGAGGCGCTGGTATCGGAGCAGCCCGCTTTCTTTGTAGCGATTGAGGAGCGTTTTGGGAGAGACAGTTTGCACAAGGCATTTGCCGAAGGATTGCAGCAACTGACGCGGAAAAATATGCTCCCAACCAAACTGGCTATTCTTTTGGAAGAGGACTTTCCGGCTCAGGGGCACTAAGTTTCTGTCTCGGCTTCCAGTTTTAGGGCTACTCTAGTATACTAGGAAGAGTAATTCTTCTTGATGCTTTATGACTTTTTTTGGAGTGGATTTGATATCGCTTATCGAAGCCATCGGGTATATCGGTGTTTTCGGGATTGTGTTTGCTGAAACAGGGCTTTTCCTGGGGTTTTTTTTGCCGGGGGATAGCCTCCTGTTTGTGGCTGGATTTTTGGCCTCACAGGAATTTTTCTCGCTCCCGGTTCTTTTGTTTGGTATTTTTGTTTCTGGAGTACTCGGCAATGTCTTTGGCTATGAATTTGGCCGACGGATTGGTCCAAAAATTTTTAGCCGGGAGGATTCATTGATCTTTAAAAAGGCACACGCCCTGAAGGCACAGGCGTTTTATGAAAAACACGGACCAAAAACCATTGTTTTAGCTCGGTTTATGCCGATTGTTCGCACGTTTGCTCCTATTGTGGCCGGAGTGGCTAATATGAATTTTCGTACCTTCCTTATATACAACGTTGTCGGGGCGTTTCTCTGGACGTTTGGTCTCGTGCTGCTTGGCTATTGGCTGGGAAGTGTTATCGATGTTGATAAGTATCTTTTGCCTCTGGTTCTTGCTATCGTATTCCTCTCCTTTTTGCCCGCCATTGTGGGTTTCCTACGGGAGAAATACAGCAAAAAGAGCAATTGACAAATATTGAGAAAAGAGTAGTATGGGAGTGTTTCCGAAAGGAGGATTTTAGTATCTATCTCAAATCTCACCGCTCACAAAGGGCAGAGATAAGCGCTTGTCTCATAAAACATTCATATTTCGGTGTAAAATCTCTCAAAGCTCGTCGGATTATCTCGATAGTCCTCCTTACTTTTCAAGATTTTCCCCTCGAAATCTGAATATTTTCTTGAGACATGAGATTTGAGATAGATACTTTGATTTTTTTGGTTCTGCCTATCCGTATTGATGTGTTGTTATGTATCGCCTGCTTCGAAAAATTGCAACGACTCCAAAACTTATTATTCCTGAAGAGGAACTATTGGCGCTTGAAATCCCAGAACTAGGGAAACAGCTTGATAGTGCTGTCAAAAAACTGTTCCGAGGATCACTGGCTATTCGAGAAGTGGCCGCTGGATCGAGTAATGCCGAGGAACAAGAGCTGACCGCTCTCGGAAATGTCTACTATGACGTTGAGCGATTTGGTATTCACTTTGTCGCTTCTCCTCGCCATGCCGACATGCTGTTCGTGACGGGGCCTGTTTCGCGCAATATGGCACAGGGGCTGCGCCACACGTATGAGGCCATGCCAGAGCCTCGTTTTGTGGTGGCTGTTGGCGATGGAGCGATTGATGGGGGGATTTATCGTGATTCGTACGCGATTCACAACAGTGTCGAAGAAATTATCCCGGTTGATTTTAAAATTCCGGGTGATCCGCCATCACCCAAAGTGGTTTTGGCGTCGCTCCTCCGTATATTTCAAGATATGGAATCAAGAAAATCTTTCAAAAATTAGCGTATGGATGTGTTGCTTTCACCAATGGCTTTTTTCCTCCTCATAGGATTTTTTTCTGTGGGCGCTGTGGGTTCACTTTTCTTGGCACGTTTTTTCGATGACGAGGGTCGGGTGGCTGGCTATTTTGCTCATGGTGCGGCCTTGCTCGGATCGCTCTTTGCTCTGGCACTTTCGGGGGCGGCATTACTCTCGGGACAGGGGATAGAGTTTACGACCCCGGGAATTATTCCGGGCGTGCTTGATTTCAGTTTTCGTCTCGATGGTCTAGCGGCTTTCTTTTTGGGAGTGATCGCGCTCATCGCGAGTGTAGCCTCGCTCTACGGATTTTCTTACCAGAAACATTTTTACGGCAAATATAATCTGGGTACGTTTGGATTTTTTTACAATGTATTTGTCGTCAGCCTCATGCTGGTGCCACTTGCCAACCAAGCGTTGTTTTTTCTCCTGGTATGGGAGTGCATGTCGCTTGCCTCGTATTTTTTGGTGATTTACGAATACAAAAAGCAGGAAAGTGTACGGGCGGGATTTTTGTACTTTTTGATGACGCACATCGGGACGCTCTTTATTATGCTGGCGTTTTTTCTGGCTTACAAAGCGACAGGCTCGTTTGATTTTGATGCCTGGCGGGGAGCGGCTGGTACGATAGCACCGACGCTTCAGACGCTCATCCTTCTCTCGGCACTGTTTGGCTTCGGAATTAAAGCCGGTATTATTCCTGTGCATATCTGGTTGCCTGGTGCACATTCTGCCGCGCCAACGCACGTGTCAGCTCTTCTTTCGGGGGTTATGATCAAGACGGCTATCTTGATGTTCATTCGTTTCTTTTTTGATTTCTTTCCGGGGGCGCCCTTGGAATGGGGACTGGCCTTTCTTGTTTTGGGAAGCATTTCGTCTCTTCTCGGAGTGTTGTATGCGCTTTCCGAACACGATATCAAGCGATTGCTCGCGTATCACAGTATTGAGAACATCGGGATTATTCTCCTGGGTCTGGGGGCGGGGATCACTTTTTTTGCATTAGGACTGGAGACGTTTGCTCTCTTTGCTCTGGCGGCCGCTTTGTATCACACGATGAACCACGCTATTTTCAAAGCCTTATTGTTCTTGGGCGCGGGGTCAGTGGTGGGTGCAACCGGCACGCGTAACATGGAAGAATACGGTGGATTGATTCGTTTGATGCCCTATACTGCATTTTTCTTCCTTATTGGATCGCTTGCTATTTCTGCATTTCCTCCATTCAATGGTTTTGCGAGTGAATGGCTGACGTTTCAGGCTTTGTTCGTCGGGGTTGGGTCGGCGAGTGTGCTCGTCAAGATGGTATTTATTTTTGCTATCGCCAGCCTTGCGTTTACCGGAGGCTTGGCAGCGGCTTGTTTTGTCAAGGCTTTTGGGACAACATTTTTGGCTCGGTCTCGCCATATGGGAACACACGTGATACACGAAAGCGGTGTTTCTATGTTGGTAGCGATGGGAATCTTGGCGGTAGCGACACTGGTGCTGGGAGTGTTTTCGACGGTGGTGATCGCGGCGCTCGTCGGTATCATAGCCAGTATCGGTCTCACTGATCCGATGTCACTTCAGTTTCCATTTTTGGAATTTATTACCGCTCGTGACCAGTTTGCCAATGTCTTGCCACTCGATATCGTGGCAGTGACTCTGGCCACAGTGTTTGCTTTTGTGGCAGGTATGGTTCTCTGGTTTACTCGTTCACGAAAAATTACTTTTGGTCGGACTTGGGATTGTGGGACACCACTCACCGCTCGGACGGAAATTACAGCAACCAGTTTCTCTCGGTCGCTCATAACTATTTTCCGTGGCGTGCTTCGACCGACCAAACAGACAGCGGTGGAGTATCATGATGAAAATATGCGCTACTTTATCAAGTCGCAAGAAGTGAAGACGTCTATCGGCGACCCCTATCGGACGATGCTCTATCAACCGTTGGTACGTGTACTTGATTTTGTAGCATCGAGGGTACGGCGTATTCATGGTGGCAATGTTAACGCCTACATACTGTATATTTTTCTGACCCTTATTGCACTTTTGTTTTGGACAACCCGCTCATAATTTTTTTGGTATGGATATCTTCATTTTTTTCCTCCAGGCGCTCGCCATTCCGTTTTGTGCGCCGCTTGCTGTCGGTGTCATCCGCAAAGCAAAAGCTCGCTTGCAAAATCGTGTAGGTGCAGATGTCTTTCAGCCATACCGTGATTTGTGGAAGCTCTTTCATAAAGACGAGGTTATTTCCGATGAAACATCCTGGATTTTTCGGTTCAGCCCCTATCTGATTTTTGCGGTTACCGTAGGGATCGGGGTCAGTATTCCGGTCATTACGACCATGGCACCTTCCCTACTTGTTTCCTCTTTTTTTGATTTTTCATTTTTGGCAGGCGGAGATTTTATTGTCATTATCTATCTGTTTGCGCTGACGACGTTTTTTTTGGCGCTTGCTGGTATGGATGCTGGAAGTGGTTTTGGCGGCTTTGGTTCCAGCCGTGAGATGACTATGGCCGCTTTAGCTGAGGGAGGATTATTCTTTTCTCTCCTGGTAGCTTCGATTATTGCTCAAACCGGCAATGTTCTCACGATGGTGGAGAGCCTCCAGTCGATTCCCTTTCAGTCCTATATCCCTTTGATGATTGCTTTTATTGCTTTTTTCATTGCGCTCCTTGCTGAGAACGGTCGTTTCCCGGTTGATAATCCAGCGACCCATTTGGAACTGACAATGATCCATGAGGCAATGATTTTGGAATATTCTGGCAAGCGTCTGGCACTTATCGAATGGGCCAGTTTCAGTAAGCTGCTTATCTTTGTGGCACTGGGCGCCAATATCTTTTTCCCTTGGGGTGTCGCGACTTCGTTTTTTCCAGAAATGATTGGAATGTCCGTAGTATGGTTTGCGCTGAAAGCTACTGTGCTCTTGTTGGCGATCGCCTTTATTGAATCAACCATGGCGAAGTTCCGTATTTTCCGTGTGCCAGATCTGTTGTTTACCTCGTTTGTGCTTTCCGCTATCGCTCTCATTGTAACGATTACCTTTTAATACGAGTATGCTGGAACATTTTCGTGAACTCTCCTTTTCGCTCGACCTCGTTGCTTTTTTGGTAACGATTGCTTTGCATCTGGTCAAAACAAATCGCAATATCATTCGTTTGTATGCGATACAGTCTTTAATGGTGGCATCGTTTTTGTTGCTGGTTGGCATAGCTGAGGGGAGTGGAGGGTTTTTGTTTGTGGCAGTGCTCACACTGTGTATCAAAGTAATTATTGCACCACTCTTTTTTTCACGATTGGTGCGCCGCTATGGGAGTCGTTTTACCGTTAATAACTATCTGTCCACACCCTGGACGCTCATCGTGCTCATGGGTCTAGTCTTCTTTTCGTATTCACAGATATTTCTGCCACTGGGGATGTTGGTGCCAGAAGCCTATGGCGTGTTTCCACTTAACCTGGCTTTGATATTTGTTTCCATGTTTATGCTGATAAATCGTCGAGGAGCATTCTCACAAATGATAGGTATCTTGTCCCTTGAAAACAGTATCCTGCTTTTGGCAACGTTCATTGGTATTCATCAGCCGATTGCTCTCGAGATGGGAATTGTTTTTGATGTGGTTATCTGGATGATTATCGCACAGGTGTTCATTTCGATGATTTATCGCCAATTCGGATCGCTTAATGTTACCAAGATGAAAAATCTTACTGAAGAATAACTCTATGCTCCTCACTTTTCTCATATCATTGCCGTTGCTCGCCGCTATTTTTATTGGGCTGCTCGGTGCCAAGCACACACGTCTTATTGAACGAACAGTTATTGTTTCGGGTGTTCTTGAGCTTGGTCTCGTCCTCACAGTACTCCCGACCGTTGTAGAGACTGGATCTATCAGTGCTTCGGCGTTATTTTCGCTCGATCCGCTCGGTGCTTTCCTCTCGTTTATCATTGCTTTGGTTGGTGTGTTTGCGAGTATTTACTCTGTCGGGTACTTGCGCGCCGAAGTAGTGAAGGGCATCATTGGTCCGCGTCGTGTGCGCCAGTACTTTCTCCTCCTCAAGCTCTTTTTCTTTGCGATGTTTTTGGCGGTGGCCACGATGAGCCCGATAGTGATGTGGATCGCCATCGAGGCAACGACACTCTCGACTGCATTTTTGATCAGTTTTTACAATAAGAAATCAGCCACAGAAGCAGCGTGGAAGTACCTCATTATCAACTCTCTGGGACTGCTCCTGAGTCTTTTGGGAACGTTGTTGTTTTTGGCCTTGCCCGAGGCGCGAGACGGTTCTTTGACCTGGCAGTCACTCCGTGAGAGTGTTGCTACTCTGCCTCCTCTCGCTGTCAAGATTGCTTTTGTCTTTATTTTGATAGGATATGGCACCAAGATAGGTTTTGTGCCGCTGCACACGTGGAAGCCGGACACGTATTCCAAGTCGCCGACTCCTATTGCGGCACTGCTTTCAGGTGTACTCTTGAACGTAGCCTTTCTGGCTATCTTGCGTTTTAAGGAACTGACAGACTCCGTGCTACAGTCCAATTTTTCTGGTGAACTCCTCATTTTTTTCGGAATATTCTCGTTGGTGTTTTCAGCCTTTATTATTTTTATTCAAAAAAATTATAAACGGCTTTTGGCGTATTCTAGTATCGAACATGCTGGTCTTTTGGCGCTGGGCTTTGGTTTCGGTGGTGTGGGGACTTTTGCGGCCTTGCTTCATATGTTGTACCACGCTCTCGCAAAAGGATTGGTTTTCTTTGCAGCAGGAAATGTCTTTCTCAAGTATGGTTCAAGTAAAATGCATCACATCACCGGCTTGATACGGGTACTGCCGTTGTCGTCTATCGTACTCTTTATCGCTTTTCTGGCGCTCCTTGGTTTACCGCCATTTGGATTGTTCTTCACTGAATTTTCATTGCTGTCTGCTGGTCTGGAGCAGTATCCGTATTTGGTCGCTCTGGTGCTCCTGACACTGGCCATCATATTTTTTGGTTTTCTCAAGCATTTGGTCGCCATGCTCTTTGGTCCTGTTCCTGAAAACATCGTGCCGGGTGAGTCAAATATGCTGACCCAGGTGCCTATGGTGCTTCTGTTGGTACTGTTCTTTCTGTTGAGTTGGTATCTGCCGGAAACACTCGAGGCGCTCATCCGACTGGCCGAGCAGAGTATTTCTATCAATTCTTAGCTTACTATGACTACTATGTTTGATATGCACACTCTTGTAGAACGGTACGGTCTGAAGGCAATTGCTTCTTCTGCAAAACAAGAAGGGGATTGTTTTGTGTTCGAGGTATCCAATGAGACATTGAGAGGGATTGTTCAGACGCTCAAACATGATCATGCTCTTCCGCTCAAAACAGTAGTAGCCACCGATGAACGGGAGGCGCGAGGTGTCTTTCGTATCCACTACGTGTTTGGTGTGCCAAAAGAAAATTTCTTTTTAGTACTTGTTCTTCCGGTGCAGAGTGGTGTACAGACGTTTCCTTCTCTTACCCCACTCAGTCAGGAGTTTTCCGTGTACGAGCAGGAAATTATGACGTTTTTTGGTCTGGTTCCCGAGGGACATCCACAGGCCAATCGTATCATGTTGCACCAGGAAAATTATGCTGCCGATGTCTATCCACTTCGAAAAGACTTCGCTTGGAATACCAAGGTAGAAGCCCCACAAGAAAAAACAGTACCGACTTTTCAGAAGTATGAAGGCGAGGGTGTATATGAAATTCCCGTGGGTCCGGTGCATGCCGGTATCATTGAACCGGGGCATTTCCGTTTCAGTGTGCTCGGTGAAGAAATTCTCCGTTTGGAACCACGCTTGGGCTATGTGCACAAAGGAACCGAAAAGTTGTTTGAGCAGTTGCCACTGGAAAAAAAGCTCGTTCTTTCCGAACGAATTTCCGGTGACAGTTCGTATCATCATGCTCTGGCATTTGCTCTTTCAGTAGAAAAATTGGCCAAGGTGACCGTGCCTGTTCGGGCCAAGCTGCTCCGAACGGTCTATGGTGAACTCGAACGACTAGCCAATCATTTCAATGATCTGGCTTTTATCATGCTCGATACCGGACTGAGTTTTGGTGGCAGTCATGGATCGCGTTTGCGTGAACGAGTGATGCAGTGGAATGAACGCCTCTCCGGCAGTCGTTTCTTGCGTGGAGTGATTACTTTTGGTGGTGTGACACGCGATATGGATGGCGCCACACTTCAGGCGCTGCATGATGATCTGGAAATACTCGAGAAGGATTTCATGGAGGTACTGGGCGCAGTCAAAGAAAGTGATTCGATGCAGAATCGTCTCAAAGGAACAGGGGCGCTCGATGCGCAGGTGGCCCGGGATCACGGCGCTGTCGGTATCGCTGCCCGTGCCTGTGGACAAGAAGTTGATGCTCGGGCTGACTATCCGTATGCGGCTTATGACATGATGCAGTTTGGAGTAATGACAGAAAATTCCGGTGACGTGTACGCTCGTTTTCGGGTTCGTGCTCGTGAAGTGACCCAGTCATTTCGTTTGCTCAATCAGGCTCTGGCACTGTTGGTTCATGAATCAGGAGCTATCGTAACGACCCTTCCAAAGCTGACAGCTAATCAACACGCTGTGTCTGTAGTAGAGGGGTGGCGTGGAGATATCGTGTACTTCGTTATGACAGACAATGCTGGCGTGATTAGCCGTGTCAAAGTGCGAGACCCTTCGTTTTTGAATTGGCAATTGTTCCCGTATGTTATTGGTCGTGATATGGTTCCCGACTTTCCGCTCATCAACAAGAGCTTCAATCTCTCGTATACCGGAAACGATCTGTAAAGAATAGAAAAAAACCTTCTCGCGAGAAGGTTTTTTTTCTTAGGCAGCAAGGATTTTTTCGAGGAGCTCTTTTCGGGTGTCGACAGTCAATGCATTCATTTTTTTGAGTGCTTCTTTGGTATTGAGTCCCCAGGTAACAGAGATGATATCGAGTCCGACTTTTTGACACGCCTCGATATCGCGCACTTCATCACCCACGTATATGGTTTCGGCCAGGGTAATATGTTGTTGAGCAAGTGTTTCCCGTAGTGATCGGGCTTTATTGAACAATTTTCCTGAAGCAATGAAGTCAACAGGGAGTGAGTGGTGACGTACCAATGCCTCTATGGTGTCTCGTCTACTCGAAGAGACAATGCCGAGACGGTAACCCTTTTTTCGCAGGCTCTCCAAGAGTTCTAGGATACCCGAGAAGAGTGCGACTTCGCTCACTCGCTTCTTGTATTCTTCTCGGCCGCGACTGAGTATACGTGGCAAAAAAATAATACGCCAGCCCAGTCGCTTCCAGGCAAACTCTTTTAAGTGAAATTGTTTCAGTCCAGGGAGTTCTTCGGGGAGGAGCGGTGTAAATCCAAATTCTGCTGCGAGGGTGTTGGTAATTTTGAGGAAGAGAGGTTCGATATCAACCAGTGTGCCATCGAGATCAAAGATAATAGTTTTTTTCATGGTCTCTTGTTCACTTAGAGGCTGATCCAGCGGGTGATGACAACCAGAGAAAGTACGCAGAGTACAGAGAAGCTCCACAGAAAAAAGCGCCGACCTTTTGATTTGATATTGATATCCATGCAGATTTCTTTGGTAGAAATTCCACAAGAGCGAAACAGAAAGAGGGATTCGTAGAGACGAATAACTACCACCCAGGTGATAAAAAGAGTGGCGAGAATACCGAGCCCTGGGAGCCAGGGATTGGCCAGTTCAGCTGTACTCGCGCCACCACCCTTGGTGAGCCATTTGACCCAAGCGGGCCACTTCATAACGTACACATGGAGCAGTGTGGCCAGGATAGCGAGTCGTAGCCCCCAGCGTTGCAGGAACCACCAGCGACCTCCCTGAACCGCCATAATGACTTTTTTGAAGGAAAGGATGAAGAGGAGAACAAGGAGGCCTGCACCTATTAGTCCGGCAGCAAATTCAAGAGTCGAAAAATCAAGCCATTCCTGGGGGAATTTGAGCGGCAAGAGGTAGTAACTGATAACTCCATGGGCAACAGCGAGGAAAGCGGCGACGATGCCGATTTCTTTGCGATAGGAGAGCCAAGTATCGAAGCGGTCAAAATAGCGTACAATCGGCCCGATGAGAAAGGTAAAGGCAAGCAGCGTCATAGCGGTCCCAGCGAGCGCTTTGTTGGGAACATAGAGCATATCGGCCGTAGGTGGAGCATCGAAGAAATAGCCGCGCCGGAAGAAGAGGTAGATCCCAAATAGGACCATGAGTGAGGCGGCAATAACTGAAGCGACGAGGTAGTCGCGGAGGCTAGATGGTTTGTGCATATTTTTTTGTTTTACCGTTCCTGATAATAAACACCAGTTACAGCAAAAGGTGTCATTTCAACTCCCACAGAACGCTGCGGAAATTTTTGATGCGGTCTTTTTCATCAATCTCGATTCCTTCCTGTCTGTAGAGTTTGAGGCGTTCTTTCCGATGTTTTTCGTCGATCCAAATCTTTCCATCGGCATACACAATTCTGTGAAAAGGAATGTTCTTGGTACCTGCATCCCACGCTTTACCGAGAATTCGGGTGATACTTTGTGAGGCCATAGGACCACCTCCGGCGGCACGAGCGATACGACCATAGGTTGTCACTCTGCTTTTTGGTATGGAGAGTGCAATCTTGAGAACGCGCTCGTGAAACGTCATCATACGTTTTGTTACTGTTCGTTGCTTTCCTGGCGTGATTTTTGATGGGTCAGATACACGAGCCAGAGAATAGCCGAAAAGACAACGAGCGCCATAAAAGGAATGGTGATAAATCCAAAGGTGACAATAGGTGAGTTGCTGCAGGAGGGCTCGAGCGGATTGGTCGAGCAGGGGAGAAGAAATGGGTTGCCGGCGACGTATTTTTGGTAGTGACCGTAGTAGTGATAGGCCGAGATAGGGAGACCGATGGCGGCCATGAGTCCGACAATCAGGTGATTCATCTTGGCCTTGGTCCACAGCGTTACCAGGATGATGATTTCCAGAGGAAACATGAAAATGCGCTGCCACCAGCACAGGACACACACCGGTGTCAGATAGACGTACTGGTAGGTGACGGCACCCAGCGTGGCTATGGTAGCAAAGCCGGCAATGAGTTTCAGCCAAGTAGTAGAAGAAACCTGGGTGACGAGCGCCCGAGTAGTCGGGGAAAAAAGATAACTGAGAATTGAGAGAATGGTCGCCGCACCGAGGAGTAACACCAAAGCAGACAAAACAATCGAGTAGGATTCAAGATTCATAACGGCTGATCAGAAATTATACCTTTATTATAGCGGTTTTTTGGTCTATTGTACATCAAACCACTGGTTAGTTGTTTCGTCGTAGTTTGAGAGCGTGTCTCCTCCTACGCACATCCCGTCTTCTAGTCTACCAACGTAGTAAGTTACTTCTAGGACAGTGGTGGCTGCGCTTGCTTTGGCATGGTCGCCTTTGCGTTTATAAAGATACAAGTAAGCATCTCCTTTTTCATCAGTTGCGGAAAATTCATACAGATAAATTTTCTCTCCTTCGGCAAAAACTCTTTCTTCACGTAAGTTTTGTTGTCCAAATTTTTCAATAAACCGTCTTATTTGGTGGCGGATTTCTTCCTGCGAATGAACACGGGGTCCTCGCTCCATGTGAGGAGTCGGATTTTCAATACCCATAGAATTTCATATTAATTAAACTGAATATCATAAGTATAGCGCAGATTTTATGAAAACAGGAGGGTAAATTTGTGGCTCAAGTAGGGGATTATTCACTTTTTTGGTAGAATGTGAGTGTACAGATTTGAGAGAAATACCCTATGGATTACGATGTTATTGTTATCGGCGGTGGACCGGCAGGGATGATGGCGGCCGGTCGGGCGGCTGAGCAGGGAGCCAAAGTGGCGCTCCTGGAGAAAAACACGTCGCTTGGAGTAAAGTTGCTCATTACTGGCGGCGGCCGTTCCAATGTGACCAACGCCGAGTTTGACGAGCATATTTTTCTTGCCAAGTTTGGTGCAGCTGGCAAGTTTCTCTATTCACCACTCTCACAGTTCGGAGTACAGAGTGCACTCGATTTTTTCCACGCGCATGGTATGCCGACCAAAGTAGAGGCAGAGAAGCGGGTGTTTCCAGTTTCGGACAGTGCTCAGTCAGTGTGGGACGCGCTCGTCAAGTATATGCGAGCGGGGAATGTGACTGTTTTGACCGGGATGGAAGTAGTCGGACTGGAGACAAATGACGGGGTAATAACTGGAGTGAAATTGAAAAACGGGAGCCTCATGCAGGCCGAGTCGTACACCCTCGCTACTGGGGGGCAGTCCCGACCGGAGACTGGATCGACAGGTGATGGATTTCGCTACCTCAAGCATATTGGTCATACTATTGTTGAACCACGCCCGTCACTGGTACCACTTCGCGTACGCGAGTCTTTCGTGACAGCATTGTCTGGTGTTAGTTTTCCTGATGCCAAGCTGACATATTTTCAAAAAGAAAAAAAGATAGAAAGTCGCAAAGGAAAAGTGTTGTTTACGCACGTGGGGCTGAGTGGTCCTCTGGTGCTCAACATGAGTCGCAATGTGAGCGAATTTCTCCAGTATGGGGAGGTAAAAGTATCCCTCGATCTCATGTCCGAGAAAAACATCGGCGAGATTGACCATGATATTCAAGTATTGTTTGAATCCCAGAAAAATAAACAGATAAAAAACAGCCTGGACGGTTTTCTTCCCTCGGTCATGATCCCGGTATTTTTGGAGCTAGTTGATATCAATTCTGAAACACCAGTTCATAGTATTTCCCGCGAAGAACGTTTGAAGCTAGCGCGTTTGGCCAAGGATTTCCGATTGACTGTGACGGGACTGCTCGGTACGGACAAAGCCATCGTGACCAGTGGTGGCGTAGCGCTCGAAGAAGTGGATTTCAAATATATGCGCTCGCGAAAATATACCAACCTCTATCTGGTAGGTGACGTTCTCAATATCGACCGACCCTCGGGTGGCTATAGCCTCCAGCTCTGCTGGACGACTGGGTATGTGGCAGGTACTGCAGCTGGAAAAAATATTTAGATAAAAAAAGAGACGACCTCTGGGCGGGTCGTCGTAGCTTCGGTTGAAGCGCCGGGCAAATGTTGCCCTAGAACGTCGGCACGAAGAGTACTTGCGCCGGTTTCTGGTTGAGCACCCTGGTGGCACGTCGGTGGTCGTCGCGGATCTTGGTAACCATTGCCGGCACGCCGGAGTAGTCACTTTTGAATTCTTGCTCCGTCCATACGAGGTGATCTCGTACCGCGACACCGCGCCCCATGTGGGGTGTGTAGCACTCACCGAGAATCTGCCGATCTCGGTAGACATCGACCCTGCACCAGGTGTCAGTCTTGGTGCCGGGCTCGAGCTCGTTATTACTTGTGGTGCGATAACTCGCCCTCAAGATGGCCTCGACCACAGCCGAATAGGCTTCGGTGTTGCCGTAGGACTTGATGGTGAGGTATTCACCGTCCTTGACGAACGCCTGCTCGTCAGGATTGACTCGTCCGAGGCCGGCATTTGCACCGAAAGCGACGAATGCCAGCAGGGCGGCGACGAGAGCAGAAAAGAACTTGACCATGAGGAAAAACTCCGGTTGGTTGACGTCGACGAATTATCGACCGTTTATTATAGCATATTTTATTGATTCTGTCCATAACAAAAAAGAGGCTTCATTGAGCCTTCAAATAAATATCAAGGTCAGACCTTGATATTATGGCTTATATTAGCGTTTATACAGCGGTTAAACCGCTGTATAACTAGCTGTTCTGTTTTCGAAGAGTAGTATCGATATCAAGGAGAGTGGCAGTGAGATTTTTTTCGAGGAGAGGGCGAATGTCATCAAGGGCGTGGTTGTAGATTGTTCCGCTGGTAGTGCGGAGGAACATATCGAGCAGTTCTCCTGCGGCAATGATACCTATTTCCTCATTTCTTCCGGTAGCAAAATACCCGATGATTTCATCGATAGCAGCTTTTCGTTCTTCGTCTGACAAAACATCCCAATCCCGTTTGATTTCTGTCATAGTTATTGTATCGCAGTTTTTTGGCTTAGAAATAGTATATCATAGACAGAAAAGACTTTTGACAAGCGAGCTGGTTAGGCAGAAAATAGCGGTACGGATGAAGCCGTAACACGGTCGGTATCCTAGGTATCTCGGAACAACATCAAAGGAGACGGACATGCAAGGAGCGCGAATGATTGTGTTGGTGCTCTGCGGCAGTTTCTCGTTTGTTGCAGCAGTGAGTGGCTTTCTTCCGACGGAACGGGAGTGTCACGAGGGGAGTGACTTCATTGAGCATGCAGCCATGTCACGGGACAATGGCTATTCGAAGGAGAAATTGGTGCAGCGTTTCGATGACGACATCATGATCCTCTCGAGCATGGATCCGCAGAAACGCTGGTTTGTGCGTAGTCCCGATGCTGTGAAGTTCTTGCGTCAAGCCCTGGTAGATGTGTTTGTATCCAAGGGAAGACCCAAGGATCAGGCTGCGGTTTTTCTCAAGTCCTGTATGGCGCATGTGCTTGCTCTTTCACCCGATGACCTCTAGTCGATTGAAAAGAGTAGGAAGAAAAATTGATATTTTTGGATGAGGTTGAAAGGAAAATAGAAGCGTGATACTGTAGCGATGGATGGGTTCTCTGGGACCTTAGGGATTAGATGTCTTGGTCTTCCTTCGGGGAGATAGACGGCGGGTACCTGGTTACACCGGCAGGTGTGGCGATCAAAGCGCGCGGATGACCGAAAGGTAATCTAAGACGGCACTCTGTGCCAGTAAAGCGTTTCAGGAACGTAAACGTGAAATCCAAGATGTCTTAAGTTTGTTGGGCTAAGGGTGTTGCAATACCCAAGGCTTTGCTCGAAAGAGACAACTCTCCATTGCGAGCCTATCCACATATTCTCTGGCACTGCGTGAAATCACGAGGTGCTTTTTTCTTAGCTGAGAACATGGGACGAAGTTGGAACTTACCTAGCCTTGGTTTAGGCTACTTTTTTTGTGTGGGATTTTTCTTTTCTATAGCTATTTGTTTTAAATTCTCTGACCTTTTTCGCCTCTCTTCCCTGACCACATACCAATCCTCAATAAGTTGTTCAATTAGACCTATGAGCAGTTGTGCCTCCTCTGGTTCAACATCAACAATTATATTAATGTCTTTCTTCATGTGAGCCCCAACATTTCCTACTTCTCGAACGGCATTAATACTCTCCCAAACGTCCTGACTAATTTTCCCTTCAAGGTCTTTGATTTCATCAAATAGCGTAGATTTTGATATGCCATGAAAGTTTCGAATCATACCCTGAAGGCACCTTCTTGAAAGTGTTGCTGAAGCTTTTGGACTAAGATCTCTTATTCTACATGCTTCAAGATAATCTTGCCTTATAGCATCAGGGATGTAGTCTGGTAAGACTTTTGCCTCTGACTCAGGGAGCAGATTCCATGTTTGAATTACATCCGTTTCGTAACCATTGGTATTAGCTTTCGATAGATACCCTTTCAGTTTTAGCTTCTTACACTCTATATTTGGGCAAGTAATCGCGGCTACTCCAAATCCAACGCGACCAGAAGTTGATTGCTGAATTCGAAGGAGATTCCAATGCTCATCATGATTTGGATCGGTGATAGTTGTGTGATGACCACAATAAGGACAAATATAGTTCATAGTTTATTAAAAATTTATCATTATATATCATACAGAGGGAGCTCTCACAAACAAGAACTCCCTCTGAAGTGTGGCTAAAGATTTTTTTTCAGCCACTCATTCGCCTCTGCCCCGAGTCGAAGCGATGCCCACTCAATGCCCGTGACTTTCAAGACAAGGATTTTATCATTGCTGTCACTGATTGAACCTACCTCATCACGAATTTTGGCTGCATCCTTACTTGGCGAAACAACAAACCACTGAGATTTGAGCGGTTTCATCCAATCTGAAAACGTATCAACGTACTCTCTGATTTTTTGATAATCAGAAGAAGTTTCAGGAACACCGAGATCATAAGAAATCAAATAAACTGACATAGTATTAGTTTTGAGAATTTAGGTTGTCAATATCGTAGAACCAGGTATAATGCAAATTGGGCGTAGGCATTATGCTTATTGCAGGAAAAGACACACTGATATTGACGTATCGTGTGTCTTTTTTAGATGAGAATTTTTTTGGACATAACCTTTATTTTATTGTTTATTATTTTTTTACTACTAAAACCTAATTTGGTTTAGATAAGTCGAGCAGAAGCAAATGTCCAAGATCCGGATGTTCCAGCTCTATAGGTGTGAATCTTTTCCCATAAAAAGGATCAATTTCGTAAGCTGAAATAAAAGATTTACAGGCAATGAAAGACCCTTTATTATCGGGACGCGCCCTAAGGTTGAAACGACCCTCTCCTTCTTGTTCAAAAAGTCTGACCGCGATCGTCTTTTTTTCCTTGTCGAACAAAAGTTGGGCAGCCTTGAATTCAGACAGCTTGAATCTGTGCTGGGCTCCAGAGCTAAAAGACAAAATGCCGGGCTTAGATATACTGATTGTGGGAGTAAATTTCCCCTTTATACCAGTAAAAAGCTCAAAATTATAGTTCTCCATAGATCTGTAAAAAAAGCTTATATAAGGCAATATAATGATGTTATCATGAAATGTTCTTCCTGTCAAACTCCTCTAGTTACACTCTCCCTGCATTTACAGTAATTTATGGTATAAAATTGTTTATTTTTGATAAATAATTTAAATTCTTAGTATATTATTAATCAAATTATCTACTATAATAATTAATTGAAAAAATCACTATTGACACGTAAGTTAACATTGAAGTAATATGGGTTTGGAAACTTAACAACCACAGAGCGCCCACATACTATCCATCGCTCCATAATGCCGGCGATTTCACATCAAAATTACTTAAGGCAATGCACAACGGGAACACCCAAAGAGGTGTAAGCTAGATTGAGACTTGTTAGCCCTTTTGTGTGTATCCTTAAATGCTTTTGATGAAATAAAGACTAACCTCAATCTAAAGGTTGGTTTTTTTGTTTCCCCCTTTATTTCGTAATAAAAATGGTCCGGGCGCAACGCGTGCGCTCGGACCAAGGGGTTAGAGGGTTTTTGACGGGTAGAAGTCGATCATGACGCGCTCGAATCGCACGCCGTTCATCAACACATACCCGGCAAAGAGGCAGAGACTAGAGTAGCGCATATTGGGCGCCATTTCCACCATCCATGATGTGACATCACCTTCTTCTGTCTTGAGGATGAGTTCACTATCGGTGGTGTACCGAAACGAATAGACCTGCAAACGGCCAGTGTCCAAATGCTTCGGCATCCCCCGGGTCTTCACAGAAACCCACAGCTGTTCGCTACCGACGAAGTACACTCGCCGGATCGCCTTGTTGATACTCTCCTGTGACATGATTGATTCCTTATGGGAAAAGTGGGCGTCGATACGCCAACACCTCTGTGCCCACGAGAATCAACCAAAGGTTGATGAAAAAGTTGAGTGCTGACGAGGGGCGTCAGCGGTATAAATGCCAGTGCATAAGCACCTCCGTTTAATTGGGAATGAACAATATATGATAGCATAAAATAATAGAATTGTCAATAGAAAAAAGAGACCTCAATAGGTCTCTTTTTTCTTACGCCTGCCACGAGGTGGCGAAGCTACTTTTCGTGGCTGAGAACATGTGACGCTGTTGGGATATATTTAGCACTGGAACTAGCTCAGAAATGATAGTGCTTCTTCAGTAAGCTCAGTTACTGACTTCTCGCTATTCAGGAAAATTTTTTTCTCTGGCATATGTTCGTATGAACTGGAAACTTCCTCATATTGTCTTTCTCTTTCTGTATCATGATGAGAAGAGTGGCGCTCTCTTTCCATAAATCTCTTCTTTCGATTCACTTTATCAAGTTGAAGAACGATGGTATAGAGATTGAGATCAAATTTATTTTGTAGTGTTTCAAATACTTTCTCATCATCTGTAAAATTAAAAGGTGACTCAATTATGACGTCTATTCCTCGTGAAAGATTTTCTTCCGCGAGATCAAGAATTGCTTTAACCGAAGGATACCCGAGTCGCTTACTATCTTCCAAAGAATTCATTTTTAAAGACTCGTATAAGGACTCTTTGATTGAATCTTTATGCAAACAAAAAATCTGTAATTTTTTTGAGAGTTCATTTGCTAATGTAGTTTTTCCTGTTCCAGGCAAACCACAAATGATAATGAGTTTCGGCATAAATTTAGTGCTGGGGAGGAAGGGAAATCGAACTGCTCGCTTCACTGCGCTCTATAGGGCTTCCGCCCTCTAGCCCTCGAAACGAGGTCACCTCAAACGGGCAAACAGGTGTTTTCCCGACCCCTTTCCTCGTTCGATCCATTACCTCTACAGGATAAAAGAAAATCACCATACCCACAAGGGGCATGATGATTTTTCTTAGCTGGGGAGGAAGGGATCGAACCTTCGTATGGAGGCTTCAAAGGCCCCTGCCTTACCACTTGGCTACTCCCCAATGCGTGCACAAAAAAGTGCTCTGCCAATCTAAACAAAGA
>CAZBFG010000020.1:0-23573 GCA_964491155.1 uncultured Bdellovibrionales bacterium
CGTCGTACATATATTTATTTAAAATGATTACTGTTTAAAAAAAGAAGGAGGCATCGCTTTCGCGAAAACCTCCCATTGCTAGCGATAACCCCCATCAATCATCAAATTCTGACCGTAGATGTAGGAACCGCCGGTACTCGCAACAAAAGCCACGAAAGTAGCTACCTCAGCAGGATCAGCAAACCTGCCAGACCAAATCTTGGCCATCTCTTTCGCTCGTTCATCTGGCGGCAAGGTGTCGTTCATCTTGGTATTGATCCACCCTGGTGCCACGCCATTGATTCGGATGCCAGCCGGCGCATACTCTTCGGCTAAGATGCGCATCATCATCCCCTGGGCCGCCTTTGAAGAATCGTAGTGGGCGGAAATCGACGACTGGGAGTTAATGCCATTCGTTGATGTAATAAGGGTGATTGATCCCTTAGCACCACGTTCCTTCATGCGCGAGGCAATAAACCGCGAGGAAAAAAAAGAACCGAAGACATTGACCTCAAAAACCTGTCTCCATTCCTCAGGGGTCTGTTCGCGAAACGGCGTATTCGGGGAGATACCGACGGTATTCACCACTGTTGTGATTTCTTGACCAAACGCTGCCTCCGCTGAATCAATGAAAGCACCAAGTACAGCCATGTCCGAGGGATCTACTGACCCGATAAAGACATGGACGCCGACCGCTTCAAGTTCTCGCTTCAGTTCTTCGGCAGCGGCCTGATTTTTTCCGTACGTAAATGCGATTGATGTAGCACCATACGCGACCAGAGCACGAACGATTTCCGAGCCGATCCCACCAGCACCCAGAACGAGCGCGGCTCCGACGATTTTTGGAAGGTACTTGTCCATATGTGTTTTCTCCGTTTGGTTTATTTGCACAAAAGGTACTACTGCATTTTGAAAAGGGATCTGAGATAGGCTTCGTCAATCTTCTTCTTGCCGTCCCATTTGCAGGCGATATCATCTTTCAGGAGTTCCACTCCGAGCATAGCTACCGCTTCGCGGATAGCCGTAATCTGAGTGATCACCGAGAGACAATCCTGCTTTTCTTCTACCATCCGCCGGACACCCTTGAGCTGGCCTTCAATACGCGCGATGCGTGAGAGAACCGGTGTAGGTTTTTTAGTGCTTGGCATAGGCGTAAGAAAATATACCCTCTAGGGGTATATTATAATATCCCTGTAACACTGTCAAGAGAGCGGTTTCGTTGAAAATATTTCTTTTGAGACCGTTGAAAGTCGAGCGGGCACGGTTTCCGCCAAAGGCGGAAGAGTGAGACTTTCACAGAGCGAGTGACACGCTGGGTCACGGGTAGGTCTCAAAAGGAATATTTTTAATGAAACACCTAAAAGATACCTTGACCCTTGTCTTTTTTTCTCCAAACAACTCTCTTGTGCCATCAAACCCCATTTATAGTAATTCCACTGCTTTGCGAAACTGCTCGCCGCGATCAAACTCGTTTTGGAACAATCCAAAGCTAGCGGCTCCGGGTGAGAGGAGAACAATATCGCCCGGGGCTGCGTACACTGCAGCACGCCTGACTGCTTCACTCATGCTGTCTACCACTTCAAACTGAAGATGCTCACTCTCAGGCGACAATGCTCGTATAGCCGAGAGGAGTTTATCCGTTCCGGCTCCCTGAAAAAAGATAGTTCGTTTTGGATGCTTCACTATTTCTTTGGCAAGACCGGAAAATTCCAGATTCTTGTCACTGCCTCCAGCGAGCAAAATCGTCGGTTGCGTAAAAGAACGGAGCGCTGCTACGGCCGCATCAGGAATCGTAGCTGCCGTATCATTGTAATAGGTAACTCCATTTTTTTCGGCTACTTTTTCCAAACGATTCGGTATACCAGGAAAACTGGCGATACCCGCACGTACGTCTTTGAGAGAGAGGCCAGCAGCCAAAGTCGCCAAAGCTGCAAGCAAAATATTCATCCGGTTATGATCTCCCACAAGTGGGATATTTTCTACGGGCAAGAGTACTTGCTCCTTCCCCTGGTTCGAAAGGAGGAGAGTCTCGCCATCTCGCCACGCTCCATCACCATCGAGCGCCTGTAGAGTAGAGGCAAAGAGGACCGAGCCCGGAGCATCCTGCACCATTTCTTGCACGAGAGCGTTATCAAAATTGGCGACTACGACATCTTTGTTTTTTTGAAAAGCAAAAATATATTTTTTATCAGCCATGTAGGCTGCCATGGTCTTGTAGTAGTTGAGATGATCGGGGTAGATGTTGGTCAGGACGGCAATGTGTGGACTCTTCTTCAAACGTCCCAGAGCAGAGAGTCGCCACGAGGAAAGTTCAAACACGACGATACTGTCTTTGGTCACCCGTGACAGCACGCCCAAGACCCCCACCTGACTGATGCCCACCCGCACTACCGATCGCCCCGCATGTTCCAACATATGTGCAATCAGTGCTGCAGTCGTCGTCTTACCCTTACTTCCGGTCACTCCGATAATTGGTGCAGGACACAATTGAAAAAAGAGACTGGAGTCTATCTCGACTGGCACACGGTGCGCCAGCGCCATTTTTACATACTCGTTGGTCCAGGGAATGCCTGGGTTCTTTACTACCATGTCGACATGAGTAAAGTCTTCCGGGCGATGCTGTCCCAGAACATACACGATATTCTTGCACGAAGCGAGTTTCTGTAAAGACGGCGCCAACTCCTCGCGACTTTTCATGTCGGTCACGATGATTTCTCGGGCACCGTGCTTGGCCAAAAAGAGTACCGTTCCCACGCCTCCGTCATTCAGACCGAGACCAAAAACCGTTATGCGCTTGTCTTTAAAAAGAGATATTGTAGCCATAGGAATCCCTATCGTCTCATAGTTGCACCATTTTGTCACATCAAAAGAAAGCGTGCAACCCTCCATCGCTACCATCCGAAAAGTCCTTTTTTCTGACGAAGGACAGCCCCTAAACGCCGCGGTGACAGTAGTCCGTGTTCGAGAGCAATCCGACCATTGATAAACACATGCGAGATGCCTACCGGGTACTGATAGGGGTCTTCCATAGTGGAACGATCTTCGATCAGTTCCGGATCCAAGACAACCACATCAGCATAGTATCCTTCACCAATCAATCCACGTTTTTCAATATTGAATTTCACGGCTGGCTTGCCCGTCATTTTATGCACCGCCTCTTCCCAAGAGAGCGCTTTTTGCCTCCGGACATACTCGGCAAACACCTTGGGAAATGTGCCAAAATTACGAGGGTGCACCAAATCCCCCGTCTCCTTGTGCGCGAGATCATACCCGACACCATTGCTTGAAATAATAGAAAATGGGTGCTGGATCGCCTTTAAGACATTTTTTTCAGACAATACTTCCATCGAAACGATTGCCCGACCGTCGCTCGCCAACAGCAAATCGAGCACTACTTCCTCCGGTGATTTTCCCTGCATGGTAGCGATTTCCGAAATCCTGCGCCGAGTCAACATTTTTGAAAGTGTCGATGCAGAAATAAGAACTTGGGAATAATCAATCTCATCCTTGCGCATATCGCGAAGCACCGACACGTACGTCTGCTTGTCTTTCAGTTGTTCGATCATCATCGTCCGACCATTCTGGGTCACCCACTCGGGAAGGAGCGTATACAGTACCGAACCGGTCGAGGTATACGGGTACACATCAAAAGTCACCGCAATATCATTGAGGGCGGCTGTCTCAATCAGATTGAAGACCTCATCCATCAGGTGCCAGTTCTTTTCCCCAACTGCCTTCAAATGAGAAATATGAATAGGTGTCTTTGCTTCTTTGGCTACCATGAGAGCTTCCTCAACAGCTTTGACCAAATTTTCCTCTTCATCACGGACGTAGGTGGCATAAATGCCGCCCTGATCGACTGCCATCTTGGCCAGTGTCACCAGTTCACGAGTCCCGGCACCACGAGCATGTGTATACTTGAGCCCTGTTGATAGACCAATAGCTCCATCCTTGAGCGCGGTTTTCAAATATCGCTGCATAATGGAAATTTCATCCGGAACAATCGTACGCGTCTCATCCTTCATGGCGCCACGACGGAGCGTCCCATGTCCCACCAGCGTCGCAAAATTTACTCCAGGTTGTCGATGCTCTACTTCACGTAAAAACTCTTCCATGGAGAGCCAATTGAAGTTGATACGCTCCACATCGGTCCATTTCTGGATAGACCGAATCACGCTCGGATCAGTCAGCGGAGCGAGTGATGACCCGGAATTGCCACCCACTATGGTAGTCACTCCCTGCCTGAGCATGCTTTCCAAATGGGGATCCGCCAACAGTTGCCAGTAGGTATCAGAATGATTGTTGATATCCACAAAACCAGGGACGACATATTTCCCCAGGGCGTCAATTTCTTTTTCGGCTCGCACATGAGCAAAATCACCAATCGCAACGATCTTATCTTCGCGAATCGCCACATCGGCGCGATACATCGGTCGACCACTCCCGTCGACAATGGTCCCATTTTTTATGAGGACATCGTACATACCTCTTTGTATTTATTCTTCTTTTGGAACCAATTTTTCTACTTGCTCCATAAACGCTTTGTCTTTCTGAAGAATCTTGGGTACCAAAACAGCGATATCCACACTTTCCTTCAGCTCCTTCACTTTTTCCAAGGCTGATTTCTTTGCTCGCTCCAAGATCTGATCATACGATTTCATTTGCGGCAAAGCAAAACGTACATTTTTGTAGTCCTGCTTGACAGCCGCCATAACTACCGCTTCGGTACGGGCTTCCGGTGCCATCTCAGCGAGCACATTGCCGCTCGCCCGCTTTCCCTTCATCGACACCACTTTCACGTTGAAATCCTCATCTTTCTTGAGAACATCTTTGTCGGCATAGTGCATAGCATAGGCCGGATCAATCTGCGCTACCGAGAGCATAAACATCTTGTCCCGTTTGGCTGCTACAGGCAAGGTCTCAAGCAGCTTGCCCATACCATCAGGATTGTTCTCCATTTGGCTAATGTACTGTCCCAGTTCAGAGTTGGCATCAAGGGTAAATTCTTGAATTTTGTGCTCACCAAAATCTTTGTCTACAGCGGATTGATCGATTCCTTGCCGCTCACTCTTCTCCTCAATCTCTACCGGTTTCTCTTCCTCTGCCTTTCCTATGACCAACGCCGGTTCTTCCACTGTTTTCTCTTCAGGCTTTTCTTTTGGAGTTGAAGTAGATGCCAGAGACACACTCGATCCTCCGAGAGACTGCTCTGCAGCAGCCAATTTTTCCTCCAAAACTTTGCGCTCTTCTACCAAATGAATCAGCTCATCATCAGGCTTGTCCGGTGATATGAGCGTATTCAACTGTTCCAACTGACTCTCAATTTCAGCCTTTTCTGCCTGCATCTGTGCTTTCTCTTCCTGCTCTTTCTGAACCTGTTCGTACTGCTCCTTGAGCGCTTCCAACTGCTTTCGTTCTGCCAAAAGCTGCAGCACTTGATCATCAGAAAGTGCACCAAATACCGTATGAGCAATTTGCTCCAAACGCTCTGTATACTCCATAGTCTCTGCCATAGATATTCTCTAAAAAATGCTTAGTCCTTAGATCAGTCCCGCCATCTCTACGAGACGATTGGAGTACCCCCATTCATTGTCATACCACGCCACAATCTTGACCAAATCACCGTCAATCACCTTGGTAAGCGTGAGATCAACAATACTCGAGTAGGGATTGCCGATAAAATCAGAAGACACGAGCGGCTCTTCTGTCACTGCCAACACTCCCCGGTAGCGAGCATCTTCCGCCGCGTTCTTCAAGACGCTATTTATTTCCTCTTCGGTTGTTTTTTTCTTCAACACAAAAGTAAAGTCTGTCAGGGAAACAACAATGGTCGGTACGCGCATCGAATGGCCATCGAACAATCCTTTGAGTTCCGGAATGACCTGAGTGACCGCGATAGCCGCTCCAGTTGTTGTTGGTACAATATTGTGCGCGGCAGCCCGAGCACGACGCAGGTCCTTATGTGGACCGTCCTGCAAATTCTGATCAGCGGTATATGAATGAATGGTCGTCATGAGCGCCTTGGCAATTCCAAATTGATCATGAATAATTTTGGCTATCGGTGCCAAAGAATTGGTCGTGCACGAAGCATTAGAAATAATAGTCTCATCGGCATAGGTATCCTCATTGACCCCCATGAGAAACGTCGGCACTTCCGCATCTTCCCCTTTTGCCGGAGCGGACAAAATAACTTTTTTGGCACCAGCCTCGATATGCTGCGCCGCCCCCGCTCTGTCGGTGAAGCGCCCCGTACATTCGAGCACCACATCCACCCCAAGCGTTCCCCAAGGAAGCTTTTTTGGATCAGGTTCGGCATACACCGGAAATGTTCGTCCATCCACTACCAGTTTTCCATCTTGAACCGACACGGTTTTGCGATAGTGACCATAGGCAGAATCATACTGGAGGAGATGCGCCAAGATAGAGGCGTCCGTCAAATCATTAATAGCTACCACTTCCACGTCCGGTCTTTCCAAAGCAATTTTAAAGGCTGCTCTTCCAATCCGACCAAACCCATTGATAGCAATTTTCTTCATAAGTATATTCTTAGTTCTCTCGAATTTTAAGCCTCTCCCGCACTGCCAAATTCCACCATCTTGGCTTTCACTCGTTCTTTGGTCAGCTCTTTGGCTCGTCCCAGTACCTTGCGCAAATCCGTCTCATCCTCTGATTGGAGCATTTCTCGAAGCCCACCGATAAAAGCCAGTCGCAAAGCCGTATCTACGTTGAAACAATTGATGCCGCGCTTGATAACCTCAACCACCCGACCGTTCTGCCAGTCAGAGGCTCCATGGAGTACGAGCGGGATATCGATCAGTCCAGAAATGGTTGAGAGGCGGTCAAAATCTGGTTCACTCCGTTCCCGGAAAAAACCATGGGCATTGCCGATAGCGACCGCCAGCGTATCGATACCGGTTTCTTTGACAAACTGCACAGCTTGATCCGGATCGGTCATGTACTCCTCCCACGCCACATCCTCCATCTGCATCTCGCCGATATACGGAACATTCCCGAGTTCTGCCTGCACGACCACTCCTCGGCCATGAGCAATTTCAACAATTTTTTTTGTCATAATGACATTGTCCGCATAGTCTTTGCGAGAACCATCATACATCACCGAAGAAAAACCAATCTCCATAGCTCGCTCGACCACCTCAAAATTCTTCCCATGATCAAGATGTATACCAACCGGTATTTCCGGAGCATACATTTCCGCAATATTCTTCGTCAGGTGATACATCGCTCTGCCACCGGCATAGTCAAACGTTTTCTCGGTCATCTGAACAATAACCGGCGAAGATGCTTCTTTAGCCGCTTCAATAATAGCGCGTGTTGTTTCCAGATTGACCGTATTGAACGCTCCAACTGCATAACCTCCCGCCTTGGCTGAAAGCAACATTTCTTTGACATCGACAATCATAGGTATAACAATTATTGAGTTTCTTGATTTTTTTCTGCTTGCTCTTCAAAAAGTGTCATCATCTTGACCACCTCGTACGGAAACAAACTCTCTCGTCCCACAAGTACTCCATCCATCCCTGCCTCCCAAGAAACTTCAGGAAGAAAAGAGCTCTTGACTGATCCTCCATAGACCATCACCACGCGCGACGCTATCTCGGCATCATAGCTCTCCGTCAGAATTTTTCGAAAGAGGACTCGCACCTGCAGTATCTCCTGTGATGTCGGCACACGATCTGTCCCGATAGCCCAGCGCGGCTCATAGGCAATAATAATCTTTTCTGCCTGCAACCGCGACACCTCAGAAAAAATACTCCGCACCTGTTGTTCCAAAACTCGCGCCGTCTCGCCAGTTCGCCGTTCTTCTTCAGTTTCTCCGATACACACGATCGGGATAAGCAGGTGTTTCAGTGCAGCATCTACCTTCATCTTCACGACTTCATTGGTCTCCCCCAAAAGCGTTCGTCGTTCACTATGACCAATGATGACCGACGTAACACCGGCATTCTTAAGCATAACCGGTGAGACTTCTCCCGTATAAGCGCCACTCTTCTCCCAAAAAACATCTTGTGCTCCACACTCGATGCCCCGGGGAAGGTCGGAAAAATCATACAAGTACGGAAAAGGCGGACAGAGAATGCCTTTGACATGATGAAAAGAACGGTCTTTGATTTCTCTTTTGAGCACCCCCTGATACTGCACCGCTTCTTCGCGTGACAGCATATTCATCTTCAAATTGCCAATGACATACAACATAAATTGGTCAATTACTCGGTCAACTTGGAACGCAGATACTCTGCTGCTACCTCCGGTTGAATGGTCGATATTTCGATACCCGTAGAAAGTTCAAATCCTCCCCAAGTAGCGGTGTGCGGCAAAATCTCAATATGCCACTGGTAGTGCGGATACTCTCGTCCGTCACACGGCGCTGAGTGGATATAAAAATTGTAGGCCGGGTCATTCAGTCCTCTGTGGAGTGACTGCAGTGCTTTTTGCAGTGCTTCGGCACAGGCAAATTTTTCTTCTTCGGTGATACGTTCAAAGTACGGGTTCGGTCGCTTACCCAGAATCATGATTTCAAAAGCACCCCGTGAAGCGAAAGGACAAAAAACAATAAAATGTTCATTCTCAAAAATAACCCGCTTCTTGTGCTCGGCCTCAAAGTCCGCTATGACACTGTATACTTTTTCTTTGTTACTCTTGTAATACTCGGCCGCTCCGGCAAGCTCCAGGTTAATATATGGAGAAATAACCGGGATAGCCATGATCTGCGAATGCGGATGGGAGAGCGATGCACCAGCTTCTTTCCCGTGATTGTGTATCACCTGGATATAGTTCACACTCTTCCGATTCATGAGTGCCAAAAAACGATCCTGATAGGCATCGAGCACTTCGGCTACCTGCCACGTTTCCAAGAGCGGGAGCGATCGCTCGGCATCTCGTGTTATCACGATTTCGTGGTATCCGACACCATTCATAGCAAAGTACGGGCCCTCCGACAGTTCCTTCATGGGTTTGCCACGAGAAAAAGCGGGAAACTTGTTGGGGATGACCCGCAGACTCCAGTCTCCATCTTCCCGGCGGTACACCAGTACATCTTTTTCCTGACCGCTTTCCTCGGGATTCTCAAAAGGATCGAATTCTTCCCGGGCAGCGACCCGTTCCGTCTGTACAAAAGCATCCGGACGCTTGGCTCGTCCTGTCGCAATCACTACCCAGTCACCCGTAACAATATCCTGACGTAACTCGGATTCTTGGGAAACCTTCTTCATTTTTTCGATTTTTATTTCTGTCATTTTTTTGTTTGCGCTGATTCTATTTGAAAAGTCTATTGTCCCCGTTTGGTATACTCCTCGATATGATACGCTCCCGTCAAAAATCGCCACTTGGTCTTGAAGAGATCGATCAACACCTGAATAAAACCATTCGGCCCCGTAAGTGACACGGTTGATCCTTCTTCATTCATCCAACGTACCGGCATTTGCTTCATTTTAAAACCCAATTTCACTGCGAGAATAATAAGCTCAAAGTCAAAACCAAAACGATCCACCACCATACGCTTAGCCACCTGCTCTGCTGCTTCTCCCGAAAGCGCCTTGAAGCCGCACTGCGTGTCCGGATAACTCCACAATCCCAGGATGATACGAATCAGCCAATTGCCACCCTCTCCCATGATTTCTCGATGGCGTGGTTGGTGCACCTGAATAAAAGATCCTTCTATCTTGCGAGAACCGACAATCACATCGTATCCGGCCTCGAGCTGCGGCAAAAACGTATCGATATGATTGATCGATGTAGAACCATCCGCATCGAGAAACACACGGTACTTGCCTGTGGCCTCGAGCAGTCCCTGGCGCACCACATAGCCCTTGCCATGGTTTTCGGTATTATCAATCACGCGTAAATGAGGAATCTGAAGGGCATAGTTGCGCGCCACTTCCGCGGTATTGTCGGGACTCCCGTCCTCCACCACCAGAATCTCGTAGGTAAAATTTTTCCCTTTCAAATACTTGTCAATTTCAAGCAGGTTCCTGCCGATACGCTCGCCCTCCTTGTAGGCAGGAATGATCACTGACAGATAAGGTGTTTCCATAGAAAAAAATCCGCATCAAAATTCGTACAGTTTCCACATCACACTTGTATTGTACCACAAAAGAGGGTAGCTCAACAGCTACTTCACTCTATCCAACCAGGACTGGAGGAGGATACTGGCTGCTTCGGCGTCGTCATGTACCGACACTTCGGTATAGCCTTTGGAAATGAGGTTTTGCTGTGCCATCTTCGAGGTAAACATCTCGTCTTGGTATTGTACTGCTACTTGGAATGCCTCAGCGATACGCTTCCCGAGCTTCTCCCCCTCGTATTCACCTACAAACGTATCGCTTTTGTGAATGCCAATGACAATCGTGCCGATTTCTTCCTTTTCTATGAGCGCACCGATATTTTGGAGAAACGTCTCATCATTTTGGAGCACACCATAAGCCAGCGCCAAGCGCGTTTCCTCATGCGCCAAAGCCACGCCTATTTTTCGTGCCCCATAATCTATACCCAGATAATTCATAATTTTCCAATAAAACGTTTGAGAATCTCAAAAGATTTTTCAAGTGATATTTTTTTCTTTCTCCGGGTACCGTCGGTAACATTTCTCTTGAGCGTGCCGGTAACAGTCGGACGTAGACAGGATGGTTTCGACTAGGCAGTCCCCTGTTCGGCGAAGCGAGTGAGAAATATTCGACGGTCACGTAAGGGAAAGAAAAAAGTATCCTTGAAGAAAATCTTTCCCTTTTTCATCCCTAGACTCTTGTAAGGATCTCCGCACCATTTTCAGTAATAACGACTGTATCTTCGAAATGCGCCGAGAGCTTGCCATCAGCTGTAATAAACGTCCAGTCATCGGGCGCGATACGCACCGCAAACGTACCGGCATTGATCATGGGTTCGAGCGCGAGCGTCATACCCTGCTCCAGCACAAAGTCACGCATGTGCCGAGAAACATAGTTGGGCACTTGGGGATCCTCATGCAGTTCATGCCCCACGCCGTGTCCCACCAAATCACGCACCACAGAAAAACCATGTGCTTCCACAAAGCTCTGCACCGCTCCGGCATACCGAGAGATGGGTGCTCCGGGACGCAGTTCCGCAATGCCCCGCTCCAGACTCTCACGCGTTATCTCGAGGAGACGCGCGGCTTCGGCCGAAACAGATCCCACCGCTACCGTACGCGCCATATCCGATACCATACCCTCGAAACGCATCCCGATATCAAGCTTCAAAAGGTCGCCATTTTTAATAATTCTCTTGGTACTCGGTATACCGTGTACCACCTCATTATTAAGCGACGTACAGATACTAGCGGGAAACACCGAACCGGCGCCGGTATCATACCCCTTGAAAATCGGGATACCCTCTGCCTGACGAATCAATCTCTCCGCTTGCTCATCGATGTCTTTGGTACTCATACCTGGTCGTACCGTCGCTATGATTTCGTCCAATATCAAAGCCAGCCGCTGACAAGAATGTCGCAGATGGTCAATTTCCGTTTCGGTTTTCACCCATCGTTTCGACATACCTTTTGAAAAAAATTTTCCATTTAGTCCGGGCGGACATGTTCTAAAATTTGTTTAAATACCTTGTAAGTTTCTTGGTCGCCATTGACATGAAGCAACTGCCCTGTTGTTTGAAAATAATTGACTACCGGTAGCGTCTCTTCCTGAAAAATCTGGTGCCGCTTGCGCACACCCTCTTCGGTATCATCGGCGCGCTGCACGATTTTTCCACCGCAATAGCGACAGGGTTTGTCGCTATCGACGAGGCTCTTGCCGAGGATATAGGTACGCTTACAAGTCGCGCAAGCATAACGCTTGGAAATACGACCAACCGATATTGCCTCAGGTACATCGATATA
Source organism: uncultured Bdellovibrionales bacterium (assembly GCA_964491155.1). Lineage (GTDB taxonomy): Bacteria > Patescibacteriota > Minisyncoccia > Moranbacterales > UBA1568 > UBA1568. The sequence continues at coordinate 11,843 of CAZBFG010000020.1, forward strand.
TATCACTTTATTAAGCGCACGTCCACTCTCCTTCAAAACCTCCAGTACTCTTGCTATTTGACTTTCGCGACGAGGAATACCGTCAATGAGCAGCCCGACAGTTTCAGGAACGAAATGTATGGCATCCGAAAGTACCGCAAACACCACGTCATCAGGCACAAACTCATGCTTCACATTGATAATATCGTTCACCTGACGACCAAGCTCGGTATCGTGTGCCGCTACCGCACGTAACTCAGACCCGATATCGATATGCGCGAGATGAAGCGAACTCTTGAGGAGCTCTGCTTGCGTGCTTTTCCCTGATCCGGCCGAGCCGATGAGGATGTAGGTGTCTTTCAAAGGCATATTTGAGAAATTTCTAATTACCAATTTCTAATTTCTAATAGACTCCGGCTTGAAACAGCATTGGAAATTAGATATTAGAAATTAGAAATTAGAACTTGTCATTCTTTAGAATGACTCATAGCTTCGCATGGTCAGCTGACTCTGAATGTGCTTTACTGTTTCAAGCACCACCGACACCACAATGAGGATACTGACGCCTCCCAATGAAAAAGCCTGAATACCGGTCATACCCTGAACGATGAATGGCAGCACCGAGATAACACCCAAGAACAAGGCGCCGGCCAGAGTGATACGGTTGATAATATGATACAGGTACTCTGCGGTGGTCGCACCCGGACGAATACCCGGGATGTATCCTCCCTGCTTTTGCAGGTTTTCAGAAATCTTGACGGGATCAAAAACGACCGCAGTATAGAAATACGTGAACAGTACAACCAAAACGAAGTAAGCGATACCATACACCCACTGATCCTGAAGGAACACACTGACGCTTGATGCTATACTGGCTACTTTGACATTGGCACTCTGAGCCAAAAAGTTCGCTATCATTGTTGGAATGAGAATGATCGACACCGCAAAAATGATTGGGATGACACCAGCCTGATTCACTTTGAGTGGCAGGTGGGTAGCCGATCCTCCGTACACCTGGGCTCCACGGACCCGTTTGGCATAGGCGACAGGAATAGTACGCTGGCCCTCGTTGATAAAAATAACTCCAGCAATCGTCACGGCAGCGAGCAGCAAAAATATGATATAGATAAAGAGCTGCGAAGGATCCCAGGTAGAGATGAACCGAGAAATCGACGTGGGCAAACTCGAAACAATACCGGCAAAAATAATCATGGAGACTCCGTTGCCCAGACCCTTTTCCGTAATCAATTCGCCCAGCCACATGAGGAATACCGTACCAGCAGTCGCACACAAAATGATGACGGTCATATTGAACACCGAGATATCCCCCAGAATATTCTGCGAACGAAGGAGCGACAACATACTAAATGACTGGAGCGCGGCGAGCGGTACCGTCAAAAAACGTGTCCACATATTGAATTTCTGCCGACCCTGCTCCCCTTCTTCTTTGTACAGACGTTCCAGACTCGGAACGAGCGTCGTCATGAGTTGCATGATAATCGAAGCGGTGATATACGGTGCCACACCAAGCAAAACGATAGAGATATTGGAAAGCCCACCACCGGAAAAAATATTGAGGAGCCCCAAGAAAGCATTCTCTTCAAAAAGCTTTTTCAAAGCCAAAACGTCCACTCCAGGAAGAGGGATATTGGCTGCCAAACGATACACCACCAAAAGAGCGAGAATAAAAAGAATCTTATTCCGTAAATCCCGCACTCGAAAAATATTGAGGAAAGTCTCGTTCATGTATATTTCTTTTCATCAGTCTCCCTCCTACCTCCGTAGTATAGCGTAGAAAAAAACATCCTCCAAAAAGACGATTTTCTTACGCAGCGACAAAAGACTTCTTGGCTGTCTCGGAAACCAGCACGTCTTCTCCGAGAGAAAGTTTCTTGGAAAGGGTTCCAGTAGCAACGATTTTGACTCCTTCCAACAGAGCCTTTTTGTCCACAACCTTCTTTTCTACCAAGAGAGCGCGTGTGACCGTATCGCCATCAGAAAAAGCACGTTCCAAATCAGCCAATGTCACAGTGTGTTTCTTTGGATGAATGGATTTGAAACCACGAACTTTCTTCATGCGCTCCAAGAGTGTTGAACGACCACCCTCAAACAGCGGGTCAACTGAAGATCCCGTACGAGATTTCTGCCCATTGGAACCACGGCCGGCGGTTGTGCCTTGCTTGCCGCCGCGACCAATGCGCTTGCGTTCTTTTCTCTTGGCTACTTTAAGTTCATGAATTTGCATAGACGTATATCATTATTGAGCAGCTACCACTTCAGAAACTGCCTTCGCTTCGTCCTTGGGTGCTTTTGGAACGCGAGGTGCCTTGAGCATAAGGAGTGCCTTGACGGTCACACGGGCTACATTCAAAGGATTGGAAGCACCGAGAGATTTGGAAACGACATCTTTCACTCCCAAAAGATCCACTACTGAACGAACAGCTCCTCCAGCAATGATACCCTGCCCCAAAGAAGCTGGCTTGAGCAGTACTTTGGCGCTTCCCAACTTGGCTGAAATATCATGCGTGATAGTGCCATTCAAGAGCTCGATAGTGACCATGTTCTTCTTGGCGTCATTGTAGGCCTTTTTGATAGCATCAGAAACGTCAGAACCTTTGGCTACACCCACTCCTACCTTACCACGGCGATTTCCAATAACAAGAGTGGCGCGAAAACGGAAACGGCGTCCGCCTTTTACCACGCGGGTTACGCGCGCCAAATTGAGCAGCTTCTGATCAAACTCAGGCTTCTCGCGTCGTGTCATTTTTCTCCCTTGCTTTGGTGCCATAGATTATTATGTACGAATATGGTTACTAAATGCTAATACCACCGGCACGGAGCGCCTCGGCGATAGCCTTGACCTTGCCATGATAGCGATATCCCGAACGATCAAATACTGCCTTCTTGATACCCTGAGTATCCAAAAGATTTCCCAACAAGCTCCCTACAGCTGTGGCGCTCTCAACCGTATGCTTCGCAGACTTCCCCACATCAGCCAACTTGGCGTGAGCCAGTGTCTTGCCAGCCACATCATCAATAGCCTGAGCAGAAATACTCTTGAGACTTCGAAAAACAGAAATGCGAGGACAATCGGAGGTACCAGAAACTTTCGCTCGGATACGGCGCTTGCGCTCAAATCGTTTCACTTTTTTCGCTTCTTTCTTTAACATATATTTGAAATCAGGGCTCAGGACTAATGCTGTTATTAGGCGGCAGCTTTCTTTCCTTCTTTACGACGAACAATTTCACCGACATACTTGAATCCCTTGCCCTTATATGGTTCAACGGGTTTCAGTTTTCGTACAACGGCAGCAAACTCTCCCACCTGTTGTTTGTCCGATCCGGTCACTTTGAGGACGTTTCCTTCGATAACTGCCGTTACGCCTTCTGGTAATTCCATTTCTACCGGGTGAGAAAATCCAAGTGCCAAAACCATTTTCTTTCCTTGGAGGTTCATACGGTATCCGACACCGTTCAATTCTAGTGACTTTTCAAAACCAGTGGTAACACCAGTGATCATATTGGCAATAGTCTTGGCGGTTGTCCCCCACAGGGCTTGTGCCTGCTTTGTTTCACCGACCTTGGCTACCTGAAGCAATCCCCCTTCGATGGTGACTTTTACTTCACGGCGGTGCTCGAAACTGAGCGTTCCCTTTGGTCCCTTGACGGAAACCACACGCTTATCGAGACTCACCTCTACCCCACTCGGGATACTTACTGGTTTTTTTCCAATTCTACTCATAATGGTATTACCACACTTTACAAACGTATTCCCCACCCAAGCCCTTGGCAAAGGCTTCGCCACCAGTCATCACCCCCTGAGAGGTGGAGAGGATAGCAATACCGTAGCCGTTCTTCACTTTTTTCACATCGTTACTCTTCACATAAATACGGCAACCCTGCTTTGAGACACGCGTAATTTCCTGAATAGCGGGCGCCTTTTTTGTTTTCGATACATCAGTATACTTGAGCCAAACACACAACGTCGACTTTGCTCCCTCACCCTGCTTTTCTACGCGCGCCACAAATCCTTCACGTTCCAAAATCTGGGCAATCACGTGCTTCATTTTTGATGCAGGAAAACTGACCTGAGCCAGTCCGGCGGACTGGGCATTCCTGATTCTCGTTAACATGTCTGCGATTGGATCAAGCATATTCTTCTTTAAGCTTAAGCTTCTTTATACTACCAGGAGGCTTTCTTCACTCCGGGAATCTCACCGGTTGAAGCAAGTTCTCGGAAACAGATACGACAGATATCGTATCGGCGCAAATATCCTCGCTTCCGACCACACTTCCAACACCGTCTCACAATACGGGTAGAGAATTTCGGCGTCTTCAGTGCTCTCGCTTGGGTAGATGTCTTGGCCATAATACTTTATTTATCGTTAGTGTCGCTACTCTGAAATGGAACTCCGAGATGACGGAACAGCGCCCGACCTTCATCCTTATTCTTGGCTGTTGTCACCACGTTTATCTGAAAACTGAAAATGTGCTGTACTTTCTCCGGAACAATTTCTGAAAAAATACTGTGATCTTTGATACCGAGGTTGAGGTTACCGCTGTGGTCCACTGAATTCAGTGTCACCCCCTGAAAGTCTCGAACACGGGGCAGAGCAATCATAAACAATCGATCGAGAAAATTCCACATGTGCTTTCCATGAAGCGTCGTCCGGGCACCCACTTCCAAATCCTCACGAATTTTGAAACCGGCGATAGCTTTGCGAGCCTTGGTCAGAAGTACCTTTTGACCCGTAATAGCCTGGAGCGAAGCAACCACTTCGTCCACTCGCTTCTGGTCCTTCAGAATCTTGCCGATACCGACGTTGACTACTACTTTGGCAATACGAGGCACGGCCATAGGATTCGCAATCCCCAGCTCTTTTTTCAGAGCAGGCACTGCCTTGTCAGCATAGATTGTCTTCACGTTTGGAGTTTTCATAGTTCTCTATACTTAGATGGCCTTGCCGGCACGCTTACTCATACGAATCTTTTCGCCGCCTTCAATCTTATACCCGACACGTGTTGGCTTGTTTGTGTGAGGACACACCAACATGACGTTGGAGACATGGAGCGGAGCTTCTTTTTCAATGCGCTCTCCTTTTTCACCTTCACGACGAGCACGAACATGGCGTTTCATGATATTGGCACCTTTGACGATGACCTTTTCGGACACAGGCAACACATGGAGGACTTCTCCTTGTTTGCCGCGATCCTTGCCGGCCATGATCTGTACTTTGTCGCCTTTCTTAATTTTCATAGGAGTTCACGCTTGATAACATTACAAAACTTCTGGGGCCAACGAAACAATCTTTGAGAATCCCTTTTCACGGAGCTCACGCGCCACCGGACCAAAGATACGCGTTCCTTTCGGATCCTGCAAATTCGTATCCAAGATAACTGCGGCGTTCTCATCAAAACGGATATAGGAATTGTCTTTGCGACGGTATTCTTTTGCCTGACGAACGATGACTGCTTTCACTTTGTCACCCTTTTTGACCATCCCTCGTGGTTCCGCCACTTTGACAGAAGCGACTATGATATCTCCCAGAGCCGCATACCGGCGACGAGTTCCACCAAGCACTTTGAAACATTCGATGACTTTGGCACCGGTGTTATCAGCAATTTTCAGTCTTGATTCTGCTTGGATCATAGTAACAACTTTAGATGAGAAACACTTTCTTTTATGAGGGGTGGACTAGGCAACGATGATATGGCGCTTTCCTCGACTCATTGGCCGACATTCTTGAAACACAACGGTTGCTCCAAGAGCATAGGCACTACTCTCCTCTACATGTACCTTATACTTCTTCGAAGAACGGTACTGCTTCAGATACTTTGGGTGGGTCTTCAGGGTATCGACATTCACCACCAGCGTCTTTTGCATGGTATTACTCACCACGATGCCCTTCATCGTCGGAGCCTTGCTCGTTTGTGTAGTTGTCTGTGTCATAGTCTTCATAAATATATGTAGGCTTACTAAGGCTTACTGACTTCTTCCAAAACGAGGGTCGACTCTACCTGAGCGGCTGTTTGAATCGTCAGCAAACGAGCAATATCCTTTTTCATCTTCCGACAATCGCTGTGATTTTTCGCTTCACGAGTCGACAAATCAAATCGCAACTTGCGCACTTTGTCAGAGAGCTCGAGGAGAGCCTTTTCTCGTTCTGCTTCAGATTTTTCTCGCCATTCTCTTGCTTTCATAAACGCTCTTATTCAAAAATTCCTATTGCTTGACGATAAACTTTGTTTTTATGGACAGCTTGTAGGCTGCCAGTGCCATTGCTTTTTCAGCGGCTTCCTTGGGAATTCCATCGAGTTCAAAGAGGACTTTTCCCGCTTGCACCTTGGCCACAAAATGATCGACACTTCCTTTTCCTTTACCCATCGGCGTTTGTTCGCCCTTCTTGGTCATCGGTTTGTCAGGGAAAATGCGAATCCATACTTTGCCACCGCGCTGGATCGAACGAGTCATGGCCCGACGAGCCGCCTCAATCTGGCGAGCCGAGATGAGTCCTTCTGCCATGGCCTTGAGACCGTAGCTTCCGAAACTCACATCCGTCCCGGAAGTAGCCGGCTTTCCCGACCAGCCTCCACGCTGGACCTTGCGATGTTTTACTTTTCTTGGCATTAGCAGCATAAGGGTCTATTTATTCTGTAGCGGTAGTAAATTTTTCTCCCTTGTAAATCCAGGTCTTCACTCCAATCACTCCATAGGTCGTACGAGCTTCCGTTCGAGCAAAGTCAATATCAGCGCGCAGTGTATGAAGAGGAATTTTTCCTCGGGAGAGCCATTCGCGACGAGACATTTCTGCGCCACCGAGACGTCCGGAAATTTCAATCTTCACTCCCTGTGCTTCCTTGTTTCCTTCTACCTGGTCAAGCATCCCCTTTAGTACCCGACGAAACGGCATACGCTTCTCGAGTTGTTCAGCAACTTGCTGCCCGACAAGCATGGCACTCAATTCTGCATTTTTGATTTCCTGTACTTCTACTTTGAGTTCCACTTTTTTACCAGCAAAGAAACGCTTTTTGATACCACGGGAAAGGTCTTCGATACCTGTACCACCACGACCGATCAGAACTCCGGGGCGAGAGGTATGGATAGCCAAACGCACCACATTGGCCGAACGCTCCACCGTCACACTGGCGATAGCAGCGGCCTTCCACTTTGCCATGATGAACTGGCGGATTTCCACATCCTTACGCAATTGCTCTCGATAAATCTTTTTACTTCCAAACCAGCGTGATTGCCAGTTGGTGGTAATACCGAGACGAATACCGGTTGGGTGTACTTTATTGCCCATATCTTTTCTTAGCTATTAGCTGTTAGACCTTAGTCTTTAGCCTCTGATTTTTAAGATTGTTTCCTAAAAACTAAGGGCTAAAGACTAAAGACTGTTTTATGAGGATTTTCGCTGAAACATTTTCTTCACTGCTTTGCCACCTGCCGGCTTGGCACCCTTCAACATTTCCTTCTTCAGTTCCGGCTTGATGGTCTGAATACCCTTCTTCTCGTCCTTGATCTCATCAGTATCAGAAATCTTCTGGGTCACTTTTTCGACTGGCTGCTTCTTTTCGGTACGATTTTTTCCCTCGATTCTTTCTTCCAGAATAATCATGACGTTCGAGCCGCGACGGATGAGCGGTGTCGCCCGACCAAAGGCTCGGGGCAACCAGCGTTCCAGTCGCAATCCATCTCCCACGCGAATAGACTCGATGTAGAGGTTGTTTTCATCCAAACCGAAATTATTGGTCGCGTTGGCTACGGCACTTGTGAGCAGGGTTGAAATTGGCTGAGAAGACTTCTTAACCATTTTCGACAGTTGAAGCAGAGCCTCGCGCGTATCAACACCAACCAGCGCATGCGTTACCAGACGCACTTTCCGTGGAGCGATTCTCAAATTGTTCAGGGTTGCGTGTACTTTCATAGTTTCAATTACTTCTTGGCACTCGGAGCAGCAGTAGCAGCCTTGGCAGCCTTGGCAGCATCAAGTTCACGTTGTTTGGCGGCGATTTCAATTTCTTTCTGCATCTTTCCACCGTGACGGCGAAAGGTCCGGGTCGGGGAAAACTCTCCCAAACGATGTCCTACCATTTCTTCTGTCGCAAATACCGGAATAAAATCCTTACCGTTGTGCACACCAAAGGTAAATCCTACCATTTCTGGAGAGATAACGCAAGGACGTGACCAGGTCTTGATGACGGTACGGTCACCGAGCTTTTTCCCTTCGAGCTTTTTCAGCACGCGTGGGTCAACGTATGGACCTTTTTTGAGACTTCGTGACATAACGGTTTCAATTATTTCTTGGTGCGACGGCGAACGATGTACTTGCTGCTCTGATTCTTACGCTTCCGAGTCTTTTTCCCAAGAGCCGGCTTGCCCCATGGAGTCTTCGGATGCATACCGATCGGCTGGCGACCTTCTCCACCACCGTGTGGATGATCTACCGGGTTCATGGCACTTCCACGAACATGCGGCCGACGATTGAGCCAGCGACTGCGACCGGCCTTTCCGATACGTTCTGCACTGTGTTCAAAGTTGCTGACCTGACCCAGTGTCGCGTAGCATTCCTTGCTCACCAGACGAATCTCACCAGAAGCCAGTTTGATCTGGGCCATCGGACCGTCGAGTGCCATCAGTACCGCCTGAGCACCAGCGCTTCGGACAATCTGACCACCCTTACCGATCTTCATTTCAATATTACAAATAGTCGTACCGGCTGGGATATTCTTGAGGAGCATGCGGTTTCCATTGACGACCGGGACACTTTCACCGGAAATCACGGTCCCGCCCTGCTTCATACCATCGGTTGCGAGAATATAGCGCTTCTCACCATCGGCGTAGTGCACGAGAGCAATCAGTCCCGAACGATTGGGATCTTTTTCAAGGTGAGCAATTTTTCCAGGAATATCGAGTTTGTCCTGACGGAAGTCAACGATACGATAGCGTCGTTTGTGACCACCACCCTGGTGACGAACAGAAATCTTTCCACCGGAACGACCACCGCGCTTTTTATGAGAAGCGAGCAATGACTTTTCAGGTGCTTTGTCAGTGATACCCTCAGGCTTAACAACCGACATGTTTCGGCGTCCAGCATTATTCTTTTTGTAGATCTTGATTGCCATAGAAGTATTCGTGTCTTACATGCCTGCCTTAAACAATTCAATCGTTTGGCCCGAAACAACCGTCACAATAGCCTTTTTGACCGATCCTTTGAAACCAACTGTTCTCTTCTGTCCGGAAACACGTTTCTTGGCAGGGAGCCTGACAATATTCACGGCCGTCACGTTGACACCGTACACTTCTTCAACAGCACGCTTCACTGACTTTTTGGTCGATGTCTTGGTCACTTCAAATACATACTTGTTAGCAGCATTCAAAGCATAAGACTTTTCTGTAATACGTGGTCGAGAAAGCAGACGCGTTGCCAAAGCACTTTCCTTTGGGGTCAGCTTGCGGAGTGTTTTCTTGTCTTCGGTTGTTTTATCAAACAGAGCCATACGATTTATTTCTTGGAGGTATTATTTTTTTCCCATGCGGCAAAACGCTTCTCGAGCACCTGCACACCTGTTTCAGTCAAAACGATATATTCGCGATCGAGGAGTTCTACGACATTGAGGTTTTCCGCGAGTGTGTGTCCTACCTTGGGAATATTGCGTGACATCACAGAAAAAGAAAGTTCTTCTCTCGACAAACCCAGCGTCAGGCTCTTTCCAGCGACACCGAGCGCTTTCAGTGTTTCCGCAAACAACTTGGTCTTTTTGTCCGTGTATGAAAGTGCATCCAGAACAATGAACTTACCACTGCGAATCTTTTCTGACAAAGCAATCATGACGGCCTTCTGACGCATCTTGGCGGTAGTATTTTTTGAAAAATTGCGTTCTTTGGTTGGACCAAAGGTGATACCACCCTTGCGCCACAGTGGACTACGGGTTGCTCCGGCTCGGGCTCGCCCTGTTCCCTTTTGACGCCATGGCTTGATACCGGAACCGGCACGCTCCCCACGATCCTTGGTATGAGCAATCGCCACACGCTTATTAGCCTGCAAGGCGACGTATACCTGATGCAAGAGTACATCGTTAGCAGGCAACGCAAACAGCGAGTCTTTCAAAGAAAGTTCTTTGACATCTGCGCCGGCAATATTTTTGACAGTAACGTTGGACATACAGTTTCGTTAGTTCACACCCATCACTTTGACGATTCTTCCATTGACTCCCGGGACAGCACCACGGACCCCGATCAATCCTTCCGCTTCATTGATATAGACGACGGACAGATTGAGCGCGGTCATATTTTCACCACCCATGCGACCAGCCATACGACGGCCTTTGATCACGTGCTCAGGAAAAGTGGCTCCGATAGAACCTGGCTTGCGCAAATCGTGCTTGCCACCGTGACTACCACGACCACCGGCAAATCCGTGTCGCTTCACCACACCCTGAAAGCCTTTGGACTTGGTGACACCGGCCACATTGACCTTGTCACCGACAGCAAAAACAGAAACAGCGATTTCAGTAGCCACAGGAAACTTCTCCAATTCTCCGGCCAGCGCCTTGGCTGCCTCAGCTTTGCTTCCCTTGGTCAGTGCTCTATCAATACGGAATTCCTTGCGAATCGTTTTCTTATTTGTTTTGCCCGTCTCTACCTGTACGGCCAGGTACCCATCCTTCTCGAGGGTTCGAGTAGCGGAAACGGTATTACCCTCACAGGCGATGAGCGTCATGTTCAAAGCACCCTTCTCTTCATCGAAGAGAGTCGTCATTCCAAGTTTTTTTCCGATAATGAATTTCATCGCAGTAAGTATCCTTATTTACAAACAAAAAACTGGGCTGTAGAAGCGTGCCAGTTTTCAGATTTTCTGAAATTTGGTTCGCTTAGTATCCGCACTTCTCACCTGACACTTTCAAATGAAGAGGGACTTGAACGATTTTCACTACATCTTGATTTCCACATCCACACCGGCGGGCAAATCAAGGTTCGTGAGGTTGTCTATTGTTTTTGCTGTTGGATTGATGATGTCGATCAGGCGCTTGTGTACTCGCATCTCGTACTGATCACGAGAGTTCTTGTGCACAAAGGTCGAACGATTAACGGTCACCTTGTGGATCTCGGTTGGCAGTGGCACTGGACCCGTAATCTGGGCGCCGGTACGCTCGGCCGTCTCGACAATCTTTCTGGCTGACTGATCAATCACCTTGTGATCATATGCCTTGATCTTGATTCTCACACGCAGATTTTGCGTTGTTTCTGTCTTTTTCATTGCGTTCATTTAACATTGTTCAAGAGAACTGTAGTGAGAGCAACTCCGAAGAGTTGTTCTCACTCAGTTGCCTCAAATCTACTTGGTAATCTTGGTTGCGACACCGGCACCTACTGTGCGGCCACCCTCGCGGATAGCAAAGCGCATACCTTCTTCCATAGCAACCGGGGCCAACAGCGTAATCTTGAGTTTGACTGTATCGCCTGGCATCACCATTTCAGTTCCTTCTGGCAAAACCACTTCACCAGTCACATCGGTTGTGCGGATGTAGAACTGTGGCTTGTAGCCCTTGAAGAACGGAGTGTGACGACCACCTTCTTCCTTGGACAGGACGTAGACTTCACCATCAAATTCAGTGTGAGGAGTAATAGAGCCTGGCTTGGCCAACACCTGACCGCGCTCGACATCTTCCTTTTTGATACCACGGATAAGGAGGCCAGCGTTGTCACCAGCAGTACCCTTGTCGAGCTGCTTGTTGAACATTTCGATAC
>CAZBFG010000021.1:0-22463 GCA_964491155.1 uncultured Bdellovibrionales bacterium
AAGAAAGCACCCCCGGTAACACCCCCGACCCCTAAACCCCTAACCAACAAGAAGATGTATTCCTATCCACCAGTCATGTCGATCGAGAACAGCAAAGAATATACGGCTACTCTGGAGACCAGTGCCGGTAAAATGGTGATGGTGCTCAATGCCAAAGAGACGCCCAATACGGTCAATAACTTTGTGTTTTTGGCACGCGAAAAGTTTTATGATGGTACTATTTTTCATCGGACGATTCCCGGCTTTATGATTCAGGGTGGCGATCCAGAGGGGACGGGTATGGGTGGTCCCGGATACCGGTTTCCTGATGAAGCATTTGAAGGCAAGTATGAGCGCGGCACGGTGGCTATGGCCAACGCCGGACCCAATACCAATGGCAGTCAATTCTTTATCATGCATGCTGACTATGCGCTCCCACCAAACTATGTGATTTTCGGGAAGGTGACAGAAGGACTTGAGGTGATCGACAAGATTGCTGCGGCTCCTACCAAGCCTGGTGGTGAAGGATCGAGCCCGGTAGCGCCAGTAACTGTGACCAGCGTGACCATTACTGAGAAGTAGAGCTCTAGAATAGAGAAAGAAAAACCTCTCCCAAAAGGAGAGGTTTTTTGTGGAGTACTAGATGACTAGGGAGTATGAAAGTTGGCTCGGTAGTCATCAGTGAGGACTGGTTTCTTTTCGGGGTCATTTTCTGCGGGGTCAAACCAGATTTTGTAGATGACAGGGATAAAGAACAGTTTGGCGACACCGGAGAACGTTAGTCCGGCGATGATAGCACCACCGAGGCCTTGCCAGATCGGATCGGAGAGCGTGATAGGGATGAGTCCGACGATAGTGGTGAGTGCGGTGAGGAGGATTGGTTCTAGACGACTGGCCGCACCCTCACTGATAGCCTGAGACAGTGGGAGACCGATGTCCATGTTTTTATTGATCTTGTCGACCATGATGATCGAGTTGTTCACCACGATACCGAAGAGCGCTAGGATACCGATGAGGGCCGGGAACGAGAGTGGGATGCCTGCGATGGCAAACATGATGAACACCCCGGAGACAGCCAGCGGCACCACCATGAGGACGATCAGCGCTTTGCGGAACGAATTGAACTGGACAGCCATGGTACCAAAGATGAGGATGGCTGAGAGGAGCATAGCCTGCAGAATCGATTGGATCGATTTGTTGTTTTCATCGTTGACGCCGCCAGTCTTCCAGGAGTAGCCACTTTCGAGCTCGAGTGTCTCGGCAAATTGTTCCAAACTGGCATTGATGGTGCTGATAGAATACCCTTCGGCCACTCCGGCAGAAACGGACAGGGTGCGTTTGTTGTCCTCGCGGGTGATGAGGGTTGGGTTGGGGGCGAGGGTAAACGTGCCGAGTGCCGAGAGCGGAACTAATCCGCGACTGCCCTGGAGCATGACCATACCCAGCGTTTCAGGTTGTTCTAGCGAGGAACTGTCACCGAAGCGGATGGTGATATCAAATTTTTCGTCTTTGAGACGGGCATCATTTTTGACAGTAAAACCACTCCCGAGAGTGCGGAGCAAAAAGGCGGTATCGTTTTCACTGATGCCATGGTGTCTCAGTTGTTCCTGGTTGGAGGTAAAGACGATTTTGCTCGAACCGCTGGTGATAGAAGGAGTGATATTGGTAATGCCGTCTGTGGTACCCAGGTAGTCGCTCACTTGTTTGCCAATGGCCTGGAGTCGTGTCAGATCCTCACCGAGGAGCTTGAGCTCGATGTCACTCCCGGCTGGTGGTCCACCGGAAAGTTGGCTGGCGGTAAAGGTGCCGTTCTCATAATTTTGGAAGCGATGGTTGAGATCGGCGACGATGTCGGCTGACGAATGGGTTCGTTCAGTGCCTTTTTCCAGGAGCAGAGTAAAGAGGAGATTGTTCCAATCTTTGCCACTGGAAGGAAAGTTATCTGTTTGTGGAGCGGCTCCTATCTCGGCAATCACAAAGCGTGTTTCCGGATAGGTACGGAGGGCGTCGAGGATACGGAGGGCTTCGTCGGTACTCTCTTTGAGCGGAGTGTTTTTGGGGAGTTTGATGCTGGCAAAAACAGTGTCTTGATTATCTCCCGGAAAGAATTCGTTGACGACATATCCGAGCGGCACCAGTGCGTACGAGAAAAGGGAAAAGACAATGAGGAGTGTGATGGTTTTGCGGCGGGAGCTTTTGGAGTCAAGAATATTCTTGATAAAGCGCTCGTAACGATGAGCGAGGGGATCAAAGTTGAACAGCCCATTTTGAGAGAGAGCATGAAATTTTTGGAAGAAGGTGGCAAAGTGCGAGGTTTCATACTCATGCATTTCTTCTTTCAGATACTTGAAGATCTTGGCCATGAGGAGCACCAGGACGAGAGCTAGGATAAAGAGTGGGAGCTTCCAAGGCCCGGCAGGGATGAGGTAAAAGACGAGCGTGGCGCCACCAAGAAAGAGAAGAGTGTATGTCAGGAGAATGACTCGACGAGGAAAGTTACCCTTGAGGAGCATGGCCATGAGCGGGATAACAATGAGGAGGGCGATGGCAGCCGAGATAGCGAGCGAGGATGAAACAACAATCGGAATCGGTTTGATAAACTCACCGATGATACCGGAGGCGAGGAGAAGCGGGAGAAAGGCCCAAACGGTGGTGATGGTGGTGGTAAAGATGACTGCTCGAAAGTCGCGCCACACCAAGAGGGCTACTTCGTCGGGAGTAAACTTTTTGGTGCGCTCATAGCTGGCCATGGCCGAGATGATCACGATAGCGTTGTCGACCAGGATCCCGAGGGCCAGGAGGAGTGAGAAGAGAGCGATAAAGTTGATAGAAATGCCCGATGCGCTCATGACCAGAAATGTTCCGAGAAACGTGAGGGGTATGGCGAGCGCGGCGATGACGGATTGGCGCAGACCGAAAAAAGTGAAGAGGACGGAAAATACCAAGAAGATGGTCAGGGCAAAGTCATGAAAAAGTCGGTCAAAACTTTTTTTGATCTCTTTGGCCCCGTCAAATATGGGTTCAAAAATAAATTGATTTCCATACTGGGTTCGGAGGCCCTCACTCAGTCCCAGAATAGCACTGACCGTATCAGCCGTATCGGCGCTGTCAGTTTTGAAAACAGAAAAAACTATGCCACGCAGGGGAGTAGTGGTAGCACTGGCGAAAAAGCTTTCGGCAGCATGGCGTTTTGGCTCGGCTCGTACCAGTGCGATTTCACCGAGAGGCACCATGGTCGCTCCCAGTGTGAGGGGAAGTGCTCGCAGTTCCTCGATGGAGTTGGCACCAGTGGCCTGAGTGAGAGCAAATGAAGTACCAGTGGTGCTCACATTTCCGGCCGGATGATTGGCGAGGGCAGTGGTGATGCTCTGTGTCACCCCAAGTGGTTGCAGGTGGCGTTCCGCTAGTACTTCGGGTTTCAGGGTGATGGTAATTTCTTCTTCGCGACGGTACGCAACGGTCACTTTTTCGACGCTACTCAAATCCTGCATACGATCCTCGAGAGTGTCGGCCAGACGGTTGAGACTGGCATCATCGACTGCTCCCGTGAGAACAAAGGTCAACACTGGCTGGTTTTGAAAATCCAGTACCTGAATTTTTGAGTCCTCGGCATCCTGGGGAAGATCATTGATGCTCTCCAGAGCGCTCTGTACATCCTGCTTGGCCTGTTCCGGATCGGTGCCTGAGCTAAATTCGATATTGAGGGTGGAGATATTTTCTTGGGAAACGGAGGAAACTTTTTGGACGCTGGATAGTCCGCTCACCGCATCTTCGAGGGGAATAGTGACGAGCTTTTCGACATCTTCCGGTCCGGCACCGGGAAAGAGTGTGGAAACAAAAACAATAGGAATCTGGATATTGGGGTTGAGCTCTCGGGGGAGTGTGAAAAAGGTGGTCAGTCCGGCCAGTGTCAGAGTGAGAACGATCAGAATGATGGTACGAATATTCTTGAAATACGAAGCAATCAGGGTCCCATTGAGACTCTGATCAAACGTCAGTCGATCCAAGAAAGATGATTCTTTTTCCATAGAAGTGCCGATTATTCTGTAGCTGCCACGCGATCGCCGGCAATGACAGATCGGTTGAGAATAACACGATCACCGGGATTGAGACCGGATCGGATTTCGGCAAAGGAGCCATGAAGAGCGCCGAGAGTAACGGTGGTAGAAACAGCTTGACCGTCGCGTTCGGTGAGTACCGTGACATGGGTATCATCCTGAAAGATAGCGTCGATAGGAATGAGGAGGGACTCGGCGCTTTTGAGTGGGAGAGCGACCTTGATGTATTCGCCATTGGCTATAGTGTTCTGCGCGTCAGGGGAGAGACTAAAGAGGACAGAAAAGAGCCCTTGCTCATTTTCACTTTTGGAAAAGTACGTTGGGCGAAGAGAAAGTGTCTGGTGTTCGAGAGAGACGCGAGCCTCTTTGGTCGCATCAAAGAGGGCGGCTGTGCGTTTGTCGAGGAATGTTTCGAGGGTAGTAGCACCTTTGGGAACAGACAGGGTGACGAGGACATCGCCAGCTGCTACGAGATCACCGCGTTTGACCCGGATAGATTCTACTGTGCCGGCGGTAAAGGTTTTTGGTTTGAGGACGGCGTCACTGCGATTACTGAGGGCCACAGAGAGCTGGCTTTGTTCCAGTGTGCTCTTGCGAGTAGCACGGTCTTTTTTGAGTTGTTCGAGTTCGAGTGATTCTTCGGTATCGCTGAGAGTATCGTCACGTTTAATTTTTTTCTCTTCCAATTGAGAAATACGCTTGTCGATCTTGGCGAGTTCGGCAGTGAGTTCTGCAGACTCGTTGGTCAATTTGCGTGCCAGTTCGGCGCTGCCACTCTGGTAGTCCCCAGTCAATGTGAGGAGCACTTGTCCCGAAGCGACGGAGCGTCCAGGAGAGGTCAGGATGCTCGAGACGATACCGCGAGAAAGGGCTGTGATATGAACGACGTTTTCTTTGCGCACTTTGGCAGGTACCGTGACAAAAGCAGTGTCTGTCTCCACTTCAAACAGAGCTGTTTTTTTGATAACAGTATGAGCATCGTCAGTTCTTTTTTCCGGTGTGCGGAGAAAGTTGCCGAGAGCGATGACACCAAAGAGGAGTACGAGGAGTACAAAAAAACTGGTGGCTGGACGGCTCCCGAGAAAGGTAATACCACGAGAAAAAAAGGCTTGAAAATGGTGCCACATATGATGGAAAAGTTAATGCAGGTAACGACTGAGTATAGTTGAAAAACAAGAAATCGTCAAGAGAAATAATTGAAACATGATACAATAAAAGAAATGTTGTTGCTATGAAAAGATATTTTCTTCAAAGGGGGGTTATTGGAAGGATAGGCGCGCTCTCGCTCGTGCTGATTTTTGGCGGTTTTTTTGTGGTGCATCAGGCGTATGCTGTAACAGTATTTTCTGAAGAGGCTCTGGTTGATTTGGTCAAACCCTCGGTGGTGCGTATTACAGAGCACGTCACGGGGACAGCCAAAATCCCGACCGTCAAAGTGGATATCAAAAAGAGATTGGTCGCGGCCATACCTGATCGGTTTACGGAAGTACCACTTGATGAGTATCTGTCCGGAACGGGCTTTATTATCCATCCAGACGGATATATTGCCACCAACGCGCATGTCGTTTCCCTGGAAACCATCAAGACGACACTCGCTTCGGAGAGCGCTCTCTCGGCAATTTTTGAAAACGCGCTTCTTCTTTCTGAGGAAGAGATGGACGATTTTCTTTCGGAGGATGGTGGCGGTCAGGAATTTTCTCGTGAAATCATTCGCTACATCATCAGTCAGTCAGAGTTTGACTTGAAACACGAGATTGCTGTGTTGCGTCCTGGTGTCTCGGGGGCGGCTGTTGGAGAATTACTCACCAGTGGTTTTCCGGCAGAGCTGGTAGCAGTCAATGAACGGTTTCTAGAAGATGAACGCGACGTCGCCCTCATCAAAATACAGGAGGAACAGTTGCCGGCTCTGGCTCTGGGTAATGCTGATGATCTTGGGGTAGGAAAAAAAGTTTTTATTTTAGGCTTTCCTTCGACAGCAGAAATCAATGAAAATACCCCCTCTGAAGCGACGTTTACACAGGGGGTGGTGAGCGCTATCAAACAGACCGAAGATGGACAACTCCGGATTTTTCAAACGGATGCCAAAGTTTCACAGGGATCGAGTGGTGGACCACTGTTCAATGATCGGGGTGAAGTGCTCGGTATGGTGACCTTTCAAACGGATGAGTTGTCTCGTGCGGCTGGAGACAATTTTGCGTTTGCTCTGCCGATCGATATTGTAAAGAAGCAAGCTCTCGAAGCACGAATCTTGCCGGAAGAGGGAGTTTATGGGCAATCGTTTCGTTACGGCTTTGCTGCTTTTTCAGATCGTCACTGTGACACAGCACTTTCTTTTTTTGCTGACACAAAAAAGACCAATGCTGTTTTCTTGACTGATCGCATTGTGCAGCCCTATATGGAAAAGTGCCGACAGTGGCAGGATGAGGGGCAGGCACGCGACACCTACTGGGAGGAGTTTCGTGACGGAGTAGGAACGCTGAGCAATCCGCTCCTCTATGTTATCGGTGGCAGTATCTTTTCTTTTGGAGTTTTGGGAGCGATGATATTTTGGTTGTTTCGGCAGTTGAGACGGGAAGGGCGAGAGATAGATTCTTTGCAGCATCGTTTACAGAGAGATGAAGACGAATTGAAGCGGCACGAATTAGCCGTGGGAGATCCGATACAAAAGAGTCGACCAATACGTAAAAAAGTATGATTGGTGTCGTTGATATTATCGTGAGTCGTGAGTTTCGATCGCCACTCCTCCTCCTTTTTTTGTGGGGAGTGGCATTTATTTTTTCTTGGCCGTTGGTGTTTTTTGTCGTGATTATGATAGGACTGTGGCGTTTGGGTATGGAATCATTCGCACGTATCCGGAGGGGCAAGTGGAACTTGGATTACCTGGCACTGCTCACCATGGTGACAGCGCTTGTTTTGGAAGAATGGCTGGCGGGAGGAGTGATTGCTTTTATGGTGACGGTGAGCGCTGCCCTGGAGCAGTATGGTACGAAACAAGCAGAAAAGACCCTACGTGGACTCTTTGAAGCCTTGCCCAAGACGGTACTCCTGAGACATGGGGATCACGAGACTGAGGTACCTCTTCAGAGTATTGTCGAGGGCGATGTGCTTCTCATCCGTCCCAATGAAATGCTGGCCTTTGATGGATATCTGGTTTCAAAAAAAGCACTCTTGAATGAAGCAAATCTGACAGGGGAAATGGAGCCGGTTTTTTATGATGAACACAAACTGGTCAAGAGCGGTAGTATCAATGTCGGTGAAGAGTTACTTCTCAAAGTTCGTGGCGACTTTGAACATTCCAGCTATCGTAAAATCCTCCGTTTGGTAGAAGAGGGCAAGCGTCATCCTTCGCCTCTTTCACGTCTCGCAGAGCGCTACAATATCTGGTTTACCATCTTTGCGCTGGTACTTTCTTTTGGAGCCTATATCCTTTTTGACGACTGGGAGCGGTTTTTGGCTGTGTTGGTTATCGCTACCCCATGTCCGCTTCTCATTGCCGCTCCGATGAGCTTTATTGGTGGACTGAACAAGGCGGCGCGCAAGAATATTATTATCAAGAGCCCGTATGCGCTCGAACTTTTGGCCAAGACAAAAGTGTTCTTTTTTGACAAGACCGGGACATTGACGCTCGGTGAACCGAAATTGAAAAAGATTGAACTGCTCGATCGTGGTCTCGATACCGAACAGGCACTTGATTTGGCGGCGGCTCTCGAACGACACTCATTTCACCCTCTGGCCCGTTCGCTCGTGAAAGAACAAGCGGCACAGAGTCACCGAGAAGTACTGGAAGCGACAGGGGTCGAAGAAAAAATTGGCGAGGGGATTTTTGGGATGATTCATGGGAGTCGTTTTGGCGTGGTCAAGAGCGCCGGCGTGTCACAGGGTTTGTCAGTTGATCTGACGCATGAAGATGTACCCATTGCTCGTTTTTATTTTGATGATGAGCTTAAGAGTGACGTTTCTAAGGTGTTCGGATATCTTCACGAGCGCGGCTATACGTTTGGTATTTTGACGGGTGACAAAAAGGCCAATGCTGAACGAATTCTGGGGGCATTTCATCTCCCTATTTATGCCGAATCAACACCTGAGAAAAAAGTAGCTCTGCTCAGGCGCTATCAAGAACAGGGGCAGCTGGTCGGGATGATTGGTGACGGCGTGAACGATGCTCCGGCACTGGCACTGGCGGATGTCGGGATTGTTTTTTCTGGAAATGAAAACAGCGCCTCGATTGAGGCGGCTGATGTGGCGCTACTCGGTCGCGAAGCCTCGGGCATACAAGATGCTATCCATATCGGCCGCCGATCGTATCAGGTAGCATTACAGAGTATCCTCCTTGGTATCGGACTGTCGTCACTGTGTATGGTGCTCGCTTTCTTTGGTTTTATACCGGTCTTGTACGGAGCTATTCTGCAGGAGGTTATCGATGCTGTGGTCATCATAAATGCCCTCCGTTCGACATACTAGAGGTCTACTTGTAGCGGAGAGCATCGAGTGTATCGATACTCGAGGCTTTGCGCGCCGGGAAGACACCGGTCATGAATCCGACAAAGGCACCAAAGGCGATAACAATCATAATAAACCAGAGCGGGCTATAGAAGAGATCGACGGATTCGCCACCGAAACGGGTAGCCACCAGATTGATAAAAAAGTTGAGTATTTCTCCTTCGATCATGCCGAGGATCACTCCACCCAAGGCACCGAGGAATCCCATGAGGGTGGACTCCATGACGAACATGAGAGAGATGCTGCCGCGCGAAGCGCCGATCGCTTTCATGATACCGATTTCCTCGGTACGTTCGAGGAGAGCGATGGTCATGGTGTTGAACATACCGATGGCCGATACGATGAGAGCGATCATACCAAAGACCATAAGGACGACTTGGATGGCGCTAAAAACTTTGTTGGCTTGATCGATCGTTTCTGATATGGAAGAAGCAGCAAAGCCTTTTTCTTCGATACTCACTCTCACCTGGTCGAGTACCTGAGTGGAAGAGCACTTTACTTTGAGCTTGGTGTAGCTGGTGAGGGGAAAGCCCGTGAGTGAATCGAGGGACAAGTAGACGATATTTTCGTCACCATCCGAGATACCAGAAATAGTGTAAACTTCTGTGGGTGAAAAAGAATCCTTGCGACTGACCTGACCACTGGCATCATTTTGAAACAGAGTGAGCGAGACAGTTTGGCCGAGCATTTCCTCGGGAGCAGTGCCAAAGACTTGGGAGACGGCCTTGGTAATAACCACCTTGTTGGATTCATCAGCGTTAAAAAGTCGTCCGTAGGCAACCTTGACCCCTTCGGATTTGAGGAGGGTAGCCGAAGAGCTGACCGTGTTGACATCGAGTGTGATATCGCCAAATTTTCCCTGACCGGAGAGCTCGAGTACCGGGATGACATCGACAACGTCTGGAACGGTTTTGAGCGTTTCGACGACACTGTTGTCGAGGGCGACGTCTTCGGATTCACCCAAGGTGACATCGAGTGTCACCAATGCATCGGATGTGGTGATTTTCTGGAGCAAAGTGCGCTGGAGTCCATAGCCGAGAGAGACGAGAAAGATGATCGCAGCAATACCAACCGACATACCGAGAATGGTCAAGAGCGTTCGCATCGTGCGAGCCTTGAACATGCGCATGGACAATTTGAGGATATCGAAGAATCTCATAGGCTAGCTGTATTTGAGCAACATAATAATTTCGATTTCACGAACCATTTTTTCAGCGGTTCCTTTGTGGATACCGACGCCGCCGAGAGTGACTCGGGTATCAAATCGTTTTTGCATTTCAACCTGACCAATTTTACTTTCGAGACGGAGTTTGAGAACGGCTTGGAGACGCAGTTTTTGTTCTTGGCTGAGCTTGAGATGAAAAAATGTGGCGAGGTATTCCTGGAGGGTGACAGCACCTGTTCCGGGCGACATCTTGAGTTGCTGCGACTGATCGAGTATTTCCTGGGTACGCGTAGAAAAGGACTCGGCGCGGAGGCGGTTCCAGCCCGCTCCTCCCTCGTTCAGATCAAGGTCGAGGCGTTCCTGAAATATTTTGGTGTCGATATTTTTGAAGAGCAGTTCTTTGAGAAAAGCTTCGGCCATACTGATTTGTTCTTCAGAAAGTTGCGACAGGAGATGAGCAAGGAGCTGCTTGGCTTTGAATGGTACCAGGAGGACATCAATTTGTTGTGGTAGGAGACTTTTGAAAGAAGCCATGAGCATCTTGAGCTCGCTTGATTCTTGACTCTCTTCCATCTCGGGCTTCTTTTTGGCTTCAATAGGGCGTTTTTCTTTGAACACTTCTTCTTTGACGACACGACCGTCCTTCATGTGGATGACTCGGTCGGCATAGATGAGGTGTTCTGGGTTGTGCGTCACCATGATAACCGTTTTCTTGTCGACAGTGTTCAGTTCTTTGAGGATCTTGAGCACGTTTTCCGCACTTTCACTGTCGAGGTTTCCTACAGGTTCATCGGCGAGGATAATTTCGGGGTTGTTGACGAGTGAACGGGCGATGGCGACACGTTGTTTTTGCCCACCCGAGAGCTGGTTGGGAAATTTGTCCGCTTGTTCAGCGATACCAAAGCGGCGCAGGAGTGAAAATCCGACCTGACGCCGTTCTTTGGGTGCTTCACCACGAAAAACCTTAGGGAGACAGACATTTTCCAAGATATTGAGAGACGAAATGAGATAAAAAGCCTGGAAAATCATCCCGAGTTTGGTCTGATGGAGTTCCAGTTCTTCCTCGCGGGTCATTTTGGCAATCGAAGTACCCTGAATGAGGACATCGCCATAGGTAGGGGACTGGAGGCCGGAGATAGAGTAGAGGAGTGTCGATTTTCCACAGCCCGAAGGGCCGAAGATGATGACATACTCCTGGGGGTAGATAGTGAGATTGGTTTCTTCAAGCGCGCGGGTTTCGTTGGATTTCCCCTGATTGTAGATGATGCGCAGCTTGTCAACGACGATGATAGGATCGCTCATGTTTTTGTTTTAGAGCTCATCTCAATTCTCAACGCTAAATAAAAAGCAGAAACAAACGCTTGTCTCATAAAATATCCAGATTTCGGCCGAAAACCTCTCAAAGCTCGTCGGGTTATACATATAGCCCTTCTCACTTTTCAAAATTTTCATCTCGAAATCTGAATATTTTCTCGAGACATGAGATTTGAGATGAGCTCTTAAGTTTCCTCTATTGTAACATATTTCTCGAGAAAAATTTCCTCTTTTCTTGTTTTTTCGCTATCCTGAAAAAGGAATATATTGATATGAACCAAAAGTTGTTGACGATAGTGATAGCATTGGCGTTTATACATATCGTTGCGCTGACATTTCTTTTTCTGTATTTCCGCAATCTTGCATAGTAAATACCCAATTATTCATATGAATCAGGTTTTTTCCTTTGTCTTTTGGGTCCATGATACCGCTAGTAGTTTTTTGGCCAAACATCTTATGGCCATCAAGCGACTTATCTTGATTGCAGCTCACCTGTCTTTGTTCGGCTTCTTTTTTCCGGATCTACGCAAGGATTTTGGTGAAATGGCCGCCAATCTCCTTATCGTCATCTTGTTCCTCAGCCCGCTTTCCAAGATTTTCAAAATGCGTTTGTTACTCCAGCTCATGGGATTGCGTCGAGAGATGGGGATTATGATGGGGTATTTGGCGACGGTGCATGGACTGGGGTATGTGCTTGATCCAGAGTGGTTTGATCTCTTGGTTGCGCCTGCTTTGGCGCAAGGACTGTTCTTTGTTGATCCGGCACTCCTGGTCGGTATGGCGGCCTATCTCCTGACACTGCCGCTCCTCCTGACCTCCAATACGTGGGCGCAGCGTACCCTCGGCGGTGCCAGATGGAAACTACTGCACCGACTGGTCTACCTCATGTTTGTGTTCGCTATTGTTCATCGTTACTTTATGAAAGGCGGTCTGACAGGTGATATAGTAGAAGCTGTACTCCTTTTGAGCGGGTATATCATCGCCAAGGTCTTGGCGTGGCGCAATATCCTCTCACCGCTTGAGAAAAGCATCACGTGGGTAGCACTACGCTACCATGAGTACACGGCACTTCGGATGAAACAGTCTATTCCTGTCTTTCCGCCGCAGATTCCTCTTTAGTCAGTGGTATGCTAGAATAATAAAACTAAATTGTCTGTAAACTGAATCTATGGAAAATGAAATCGTACCGGAGAAAGTAAATGCTGTAGTAGAGCAGTATATTCCACAAGAGAAGAGACTGGCCAAGGAGGCCCTGCTCATATCGGGTGCCATTCTTCTCGCGAGCCTCATCATTGCCGGGTCTATCCTGACACTGGCTTCTCGAGAATCAACGACGGTCAATGCTAATGGTGCCGCCAATCAGCCTGCCGCAGCCAATGTACCAGAGGATACCACAGCCGTGACTTCTATCGATAATGACCCGGTACTCGGTGACAAGAAAAAGGCCAAAGTGGCTATCGTTGAGTTTACTGATTTCGAATGTCCATTTTGCAAGAAGTTCCACGCTGATACCTTTGACACCCTGGTCAAGGACTATGTCGATACCGGCAAGGCCATCATCGTCACCCGTGATTTTCCGCTCTCGTTTCATGACCCCAAGGCCACTGAAGCAGCCGCACTTGCTGAGTGTGTGAGGAAAGAAAAAGGCGATGCCGGATACTTTGCCTTTACCAAAGCGTACTATCAGAATACGCTCGCTAATGCCAAAGGCTTGCCAGAGGGTAAGCAGGCTGAACTGATCGGAAAAGTGGGTGCTAACGCCAAATCCGTCGCAGCCTGTGCCACCACTGATGCAGTCAAACAAGAAATTGCGGCTGACATCACCGCGGGTGGTGCGGCTGGTGTCTCCGGTACTCCGAGCTTTGTCATCGGAACGCTTGCTTCTGACGGGACAGTGACCGGTGAACGAGTGGTCGGCGCCCTCCCAATCGAGGGCTTTCGGGTGAAAATCGAACAGTACCTGGCACAGTAGCTTTCTCGTTCGCTCCCCGAAGTCCGTCTTCCTCTTGGAAGTCGGACTTCTTTGTTTTCATCAGGCACGAACTCTGTTTTTTTGATATACTGAGTAGAGAATTTCTAAGTACTAATTCCTAATTTCTAATTGTCGATACGACATTTTAGAAGTTTTGATTTCAGGTTGTCATTAGAAATTAGATATTAGTTATTAGGTATTTTCCCCTTGTGTCTTACGCCGTAACCAAAAATAGAGTAGTACAGTGGCTTGGTATCATCCTTATCATAGGAGTGTTTGCTGGCGCCTATTGGTACTTCAAAGTCTACGGCTCAACACTGAACCAGTCGCAGAATGATTTGAATACCAATGGTCTGGTAGGACTCTGGTCGTTCAACGGTGACGATATGAATGGGACAACAGCTTATGACCGGAGTAGCACGGGGGCCAATGGTACCCTCACTAGTGGTCCGACAATCGTAAAGGGCAAAGTGGGACAGGCCATCAATCTAGACGGGAGTGATGATCGTGTCAACATGGGCAATTTTCTTGATTTCGAACGAACAGCTCCTTTTACGATTTCTGTTTGGCTAAAACTGCCCAGCGCCACGCCTTCGACCGTTGATTATATCGTTACTAAGGTCGACGGGAGTGCTATCGGATATGCCATCGCTATACGAGGTGATGTTGCGAACGATCCTTTGGAGCTTGAGTTACGGGGTTCATCAACATATATAAGTCTACGTTCTGATCAGGTATGGGTAGCCAATCAGTGGACACATGTGGTGTGGACCTATGATGGGAGCATAACCGCTGCCGGGATGAAGCTCTATCGTGACGGAGTATTACAAAGGACAACAACTCAGGATGCTTCACTCACAACTCAAACCATCAGCAATTCTGGCAATTTTTTGGTAGGTGCTTTAATTGCATCGTCCAGTCCGTTTCTGGGCGCTATCGATGAGGTCCGTGTCTACAATCGTGCTGTTTCTGCCAGTGAGATCCAGTCTCTTTATACTCAGGGTGGTGGAACCGAATTGAATACGTCCGTGAGCCAACCCCAAGGCACCGGCCGCCTCGACTCAGGCCTGGCAGGGTATTGGGCACTCGACGATGGCACCAGTGGTGCCACACCGACCACGGCCACGGACAGCAGTACTAACGGCAACACCGGCACTCTTACTACCGGTCCCACCTGGACGACCGGGCAGATTGGGAACGCTGTCGATTTGGACGGGACGGATGATTATATCAGTATTGGTCGTTCTGCTATTACCTCAACCAATGCTTTGACGCTTTCCGTCTGGGCCAAGTTCGGATCAAGTAGGGATGGCGTCGGACACCCTCTTTTCGGTAACGTCAATGGACAAAGCGGATCGGACGGACAATCATTGTACGTTGATAATTCCGGGACATACAATATTGTTGGTTTTGCTGGAGGGTCGTTTGTGGCAACCACTATCATCCCGAGTCTTGATACCTGGTATCATTTCGTGGACACCTTTGATGGAGTAACGGAAAGAATTTATATTAATGGCGCATTGGCGTATAGTGGTGCTGGTACGGTGACACAAGCTGCGGAGAATAATGTTCATCTCGGTTCACATGTTGGATCGAGCAGTACAACGTATATGGATGGAGCAGTAGATGAGGCTCGTGTGTATACTCGGGCCTTGTCTCCTGAGGAGGTGGCGTGGCTGTATGGTCTCACGGCACCAACACCTGTAGACACGAGCCTCAAGGGCTACTGGTCATTCAATGGTCAGGACATGCTCTCGAGCACCACCGCTGCCGACCGCTCCGGCGCGGGTAACACCGGTACTCTCACCAATGGTCCGACGAGAACTATCGGCAAACTCGGCCAAGCACTTTCATTTGATGGCAGTGATGATTATGTGACGATGGCAGATGCGAGCTCTCTCGATATCACGGGAGCTATCAGTATGGCTATTTGGGTCAAAACAACAGATACGAGCGGTTGTATTATGACCAAGGGAACTGGGACGAGTGATAAATGTTTTGATCTGAGTGCAAATAAAGTGTATGAGCTTGGAATTCTTTCGAGCGTACTATATTTTCAGACTTCAAATGGTACAACTACGAATGTTGCTTCGGTGAGTGCTAGTAGTATTCTTGATAATCAGTGGCACTTGCTTGGCGCTACCTGGGACGGCACTACGGGAACAAA
Organism: uncultured Bdellovibrionales bacterium; assembly: GCA_964491155.1. Classification (GTDB taxonomy): domain Bacteria; phylum Patescibacteriota; class Minisyncoccia; order Moranbacterales; family UBA1568; genus UBA1568. The sequence continues at coordinate 15,156 of CAZBFG010000021.1, forward strand.
TGGTATGAAGATATATATTGATGGGACTCTCTCTGCTCAGGCAACTGCGACTGTAACTCCCGCCCAAACCACCGCATCGACATTTAATTTCGGAGGGAATGGTAATAATAATGACTACGCTGGCCTTCTTGATGAAGCACGCGTCTACAATCGTGCGCTTTCAGTAGAGGAGATTAAAGGGCTGTACGACGTTGGACAAAGCGACAAGACCAACAGTAGTATTTCCCAACCTCAGGGTACCGGCCGCCTCGACTCGGGCCTCGCTGGCTACTGGAAACTTGATGATGGCAGTGGCACGAGCGCGACGGACAGTAGTACCAATGCCAGTACTGGCACACTCACGAGTGGACCGACCTGGACGACTGGACAAATCGGCGGGGCAGTCAATTTCGATGGGACAGATGACTATATCACTGCCGGGGATCAGGCAACGCTTGAAACAAACAATTCGCTAGCTATTGGCGGGTGGTTTAAGCTAGATACTCTCCCGAGTGGCAATCGGATGTTTTTGGTTACCAAAGGGGGAACAACAAGTTATTACGAATATGAATTGAATGTCAATGGTGCAAATTCAAATAAAATAAGATTTACCCTTGGGGCAATCGGTGGTGGCGCCTATTTATCTACAGATTCTATCACGGCCCCTACAACGGGTACTTGGTTTCATGTCATGGGTGTGTTTGATAAAAGCACCCTTTCGGTCAAAGTGTACTACAATGGTGTCCTTGAAGGAACGTCAACGAGTACCAGTGGTACACTTGAATCAACAAAAAATTCTAACTTCAATATCGGCAAGCGTGATGATAGTGCCGAAACCGAACTGGATGGACTAGCTGATGAAGTGCGAGTGTATGATCGTACACTCTCTGCCGACGAAGTGGCTCAGTTGTATCGTCTGAATGCCCCGATGGGGACTGATACTAGTATGAAAGGCTACTGGAGTTTCAATGGCTCGGACATGCTTTCGAGTACTGCTGCAGCCGACCGCTCCGGCGCGGGTAATACTGGCACACTTACCGGTAATGCTGCCAGGGCTATCGGAAAAATTGGCCAAGGAATAACCTTTGATGGTTCCGGCGACTATGTCGATGTAGGAGATATGGCGTCTATCGAGGGACAGAGTCAGGTATCATTTGCTGCCTGGGTCAAGCCGCGAACACTGGTAGACTTCGCGGGGATTTTTGGTAAACAGTTTAGTGATTCAGGGAATGATTTGAGTGTCATTGCGGGTGGTGGAGCTATTCCGAATACTTCGGTTATTTTTATCATCCGCAATGGTTCAAATGACTATGGCTATACCGGTTCTGGCAAGTTGGCGGCAGGGACATGGACACATGTCGTAGGTACCTTTGATGGTTCTCAGTCCGGTAATGCTAATCGTATGAAGATCTATATCAATGGCGTGAGCGAAACACTTACTTTTTCTGGTACCATCCCGGCTACTACGCCCTCGAGTACTACCCCGATGACGATAGGGAAAATTAGTACGTTTTACTTTGATGGTTTCATCGACGAAGCACGTATCTACAATCGAGCTCTTTCTGCCGGTGAAGCTGCTTCTCTTTATAATCAAGGTCGTTAAGATTAAAAAACAGGGGTCTGACCCCTGTTTACGAAATATCAAGGTCGGACCTTGATATTATAGCTAATATAAGCCACTGTACAGCGGTTCAACCCCTGTAATACACACTATGTCTCTACTGAACGAATTACGGAATTGGCGGAACAATCAGGCGCGCATCGAGGGCGTGGAGGTGTACCGTGTTTTGTCGAATACCGTTATCGAAGCATTGGTCGGGGCGATACCTACGAACAAAGAAGAAATGCTCGCGGTCAAGGGGATCAAGGAAGCCAAGTTTGGCAAATACGGAGCCGTGCTACTTCGGATGATTGCTGAACAGGCGGGTTCCATTGGTGCGGAAAAAAATTTGGAGGCGAGACCTCCAAAAAAAGCGATGAGCTCACGGGGCAAGAACGATGATTTTTTCCAGGCTTTAATCGCTACTTCAGAAGAAGATAAAGCAACGAACCACTTAGAAGCAAGGCTTCTAAGTGAAGAGTCTGTAGAAGTTGAGCAAACGCTGTCGGTGAGTGCTTTTCTCGATGGACTCAATATCGAGCTTTCGGGGATGGCGGCGAGAATCCAGGGAGAGGTGTCGAGTGTAGATGTACGAGAGCGAGTTGTGTATTTCACCATCAAGGATAGTCAAGATGAAAGTACACTCTCATGTCTTATCTTCCGCAACCAATATAATATCTCCGGCGTTGATCTGGCTATTGGGGATGAAATCATTGTCGAGGGAGCACCAGATATCTACAAACCAAACGGCCGACTTTCTCTCAAGGTGGGAATGATCGAGCTGTGTGGAGAGGGAGCGCTCAAGAAGGCGTATGATGCTTTGAAATTGAAACTGGAACAAGAGGGTATTTTTGCGCCTGAGAAGAAACGAACATTGCCACAATTTCCTACTCGTATCGCGCTCATTACTTCGGAACAAGGTGCGGCTATCGGGGACTTTACGATGAATCTCGGGTCGCAGGGACTGCAGGTGGGTTTCTATCCGACCAGTGTCGAGGGCAAGAAAGCAGTCTTTGAAATTATCGAAGCGCTGAAATATTTCGCTCGCCACGCCGATGAGTACGATCTCTTGGTGGTGATTCGAGGTGGCGGGAGCCTCGAGAGTTTGCAGGCGTTTAATAATGAGGTACTGGTGCGAGAGATTGCACACTGTCCGATACCGACGCTCCTTGGAGTGGGTCATGAGAAAGATGTGACACTGGCGGCTTTGGCTGCGGACGTCATGGTTTCCACACCGACTGCGACAGCGCGGACGTTGCGCGAGCCATGGGACGAAGCGCGGGGGTTAGTACGACACTTTGAGCAGCACCTGCCGATGCTCATGGAGCGGGAACTGTCAGTGGTCAAAACAGAGCTGGGCACGGGGAGCGAGGAGCTCCTCCGGAGGTTGGGAGAATTCCTGGAGTATGCTACTACCCTCAAGCAGGCACTGATGGAGAGACTGCTCTCGGTACAGGGGCTGGTCAAACAGCGAGTGATCGATATGGCACAGTCAGAAAAGCGTCTCACGCAATACTTTCTTTCGGGGCTTGAAAGTGCCAAGAAAGAGCTCGGGTACGCAGAGGAATTGTTGCGCCAGTATGATCCGGTGCGGGTACTCAGGCTCGGGTACAGTCTGGTCAAGAGCGGTAGTCGCATCGTGAAAGGTATCGATGACTTGGCAGTGGGTGATATACTGGATGTACAGTTAAGCAAAGGAAAAGTGACGGCGAAAGTCGAAGGGATAATTCCGAATTAATATATCAGTATGCCAAAAATGAATCTGAGTGAGTCGCTCAAAAAAGTACAGGATATCATCGCGTGGTTTGATAATCAGGAAGAAGTGGATGTCGAGAAGGGACTGGAGAAAATCAAAGAAGGGACAGTGCTCATCAAAGACAGTCGCGCCCGTCTCAAGGAAATTGAGAATGAGTTTGAAGTGGTGAAGAAGGATTTGGAGAAAGAATAGAGAGAAGAATTTTTTAGAGATGTGTAAACCGCCAGAAAAGTAACTTTTTCTCGCCGTGTTCCAGACTCACCGAGGCTCTCGGTTGCCAAAAAAAGTCGCCCCCAATCAACAGCGGGACACAGCTCTTTTTTTGAACCGAAAGCCTCGTCTCAGACAATGGAACCGTCGATAAAAAATTCTTTTCCAGCGGTTTTTCTATTTCAAAATTATTTTAGAATTTTTGATTTGATGTTTGTGATATAATAAAGACAAAAGAAACACAAACATGAAAAGATTCTCAGGAGATATTTCTATTGTACTCGGTGGTGCGGCCGGTCAAGGCGTACAGACCGTCGAGGCTCTGCTTGTCTCGGTACTGAAGCGTGAGGGCTATCATGTTTTTGCGACCAAAGAATACATGTCGCGTATTCGCGGTGGGAGCAATTCGACTGAAATCCGTGTCACGAGCAAACGCCGAGGAGCTTTTGTGAAACGGATTGATCTGTTGTTTGCCTTGGACAAGGAGGTACTGCCTCATCTGGAACACCGCATCGGCAAAGACACTATTGTTTTGGGTGAGCGTGACAAAGTATGCACGATGACCAAGTGTCCGGTGATGAACATCCCGTTTACGCAGTTTGCCAACGAGCTAGGTAATCCTATCTACACCAGTACGGTCGCCGTGGGAGTCGTGCTCGGGATGCTCGCTGCTGACCAAGAAGTCTTTCGAACCTATCTACGAGAACGCTTTGCCCGCAAGGGGGAAGAAGTGGTAGCAAAAAATTTGGAAGCAGCGGAAAAAGGCTATAGTTTTGGCAAGCACATCGCCTATGATGCTGGTATTGAAGTGCATATGGCACGGAAGGAAGCAGTCAAGACAGAACTGCTCATGGATGGTGTTTCGGCGCTTGGCCTCGGAACACTGGCCGCCGGGTGTAATTATATTTCTTCGTACCCGATGTCACCAGGCACAGGGCTGCTTACTTTTTTGGCTGAGCAATCAGAAAAATTTGGAATAGTCGTTGATCAGGCGGAAGATGAAATCGCGGCTATCAATCAGGGACTGGGGGCGTGGTATGCCGGCGCGCGAGCCGTTGTCACGACCTCGGGCGGTGGCTTTGCCCTCATGACCGAGGGCGTCAGTCTGGCGGGCATCATCGAGACGCCCATCGTGGTACATATCGGGATGCGTCCGGGACCAGCTACAGGACTGCCCACTCGGACGGAACAGGCCGATCTCAACCTCGTGCTCTATGCCGGTCATGGGGAGTTTCCACGTGCTATCTTTGCACCGGGGACACCGGAAGAATGCTATTTGGCCGCCCAGCAAGCGTTTCATATCGCTGATACCTACCAGATCCCGGTCTTTATCCTCACCGATCAGTATTTGCTCGATTCGATCGGGAGTTTTCCAGAGGAACATCTGAAACAACTGGCGGTAAAAAATCATATTGTTGAAACGAAGGCAGCGTATCAGCGCTATGTTTTGACCAAAGACGGAGTATCGCCACGCGGTATCCCTGGATATGGTGAGGGACTGGTTGGTGTCGATAGCGATGAACACGATGAAGCAGGGCATATCACTGAGAGTGCTACGGTACGCGTAGCCATGCATGAAAAGCGTCTGGCAAAAATGACAGGTATTCGAAAAGAAGCACTCATGCCGACCGAAATCGGAGATGTCGCTGAGGCCGAGACAGTGGTCGTGACGTGGGGATCGAACCGGAGTGTCATGGAAGAAGCATTGGAACTGGTAGAACAGAAAAATATAGCCGGGATCCATTTTCATCAGGTCTATCCGTTGCCAGCCAAAGCCAAAAAATTATTGGCCAAGAAAAAAATCGTGGTCATGGAAAACAATGCCACCGGTCAGTTTGCCAATCTGTTGAAATTGGAGTATGGCGTAGATATCGTGGAAAATATCCTCAAGTACGATGGTGATCCGTTCTCCGTTGAGGAGGTGGTGGCGAAACTAAAAGCTATAAGCTAATCGCTGTTTGTATGATCGACAAGAAACTCTATGACATGCCAAAGGAGACAGATATGGCCTGGTGCCCGGGCTGTGGTAATTTTCCTATCCTCAATATCGTCAAAATGGCACTGGCCGAGCTCGATATCATGCCACAAAATGTGGTGATGTGTTCCGGTATTGGGCAGGCAGCCAAGACGCCACATTATCTGCGAGTGAACTATTTCAACGGTCTTCATGGCCGATCGCTCCCACCAGCCACGGCTATCAAGATTGCTAATCCACAATTGACCGTCATCGCTGAATCAGGGGATGGTGATACCTATGGTGAGGGAGGCAATCATTTTCTCCATGCTATCCGTCGCAATCCTGACATCACCAACATTGTTCACAACAATATGGTGTATGGGTTGACCAAAGGTCAGGCTTCGCCGACGTCCGAAAAAGGAATGAAGACACCAGTGCAGATAGGGGGCGTGGTGATGGAACCGTTCAATCCGTTAGCTACCGCTATCACGCTCGGAGCGACTTTTGTGGCCCGAGTGTTTTCCGGCGATATCATGCAGTCCAAAGAGATTATCAAGGCGGCCATACAGCACAAGGGCTATGCGCTCGTCGATGTGTTTCAGCCGTGCGTGGTGTTCAACAAACAAAATACCTATCAGTGGTTCAAGCAAAATACCTACTATCTTGATGAGACCCATGACAAGGCCGACAAGATGAAAGCGCTTGAGCTGGCATTCCAGCTGGAACATATGCCGCTCGGCATTCTGTATCAGGAAACCGGTCGACCAAGCTACGAGGGGCTGGTCCGCACGGGACAAGACTCGCTCCATGAGAGAGTACTGGACAAAGAAAAACTAGCTGAAGTGATAAAAAACTACCAATAGAAAAAACCCTCCGGAAAGGAGGGTTTTTGTTTAGTCGAGGCCGAGAGTGATGCGGGCTTCCTCGGTCATTTTGTCTGCTGTCCAAGGAGGATCAAACGTGAGGTCGATTTTTACCTCCTCTATCACTTCAAGTTCCATGACACGATTCTCAATTTCTTTTTGGATCTGACCAAAGAGCGGACAGCCGATGGTCGTGAGGGTCATGGTGATGGTGCAGACGCCATCTTTGGAAATGGTAATACCATAGATGAGTCCCAAGTCCACGATAGACACGCCCAATTCAGGATCCAATACTTTTGTAAGTTGGTTCCGTACAGATGTTTCAAGTTTTTCTAGGTTTTCAGTTGACATAGAAAAAAGTAGCAGGTATCAAGTATGCAGTATCATGGGAACAAAGCTTTTTCGTTAGCGAAAAAGCTTTGTATAATACCTAATACGTGATACAAGATACATTTCAGACTACTCTGGAAATATCACTTTGCCAGTTTCGTCTTTGATGATGATGGCGGCCACGGGACAGGCGCGGGCGGCGTTCAAGATAGTTTCTTGGTCGTCGTTATCGACAGTGGCGAGGATGCCGGCTTTGCCAGTGTCATCGAGAGCAAAGGTACTGGCGGCCATGGCTGTGCAGGGGGCAGCGCCGATACAAACATTGTGATCAACTTCAACAGTCCAACCGTTTTTCAATGTGATTGGCCCGGCTACTTTCGTCTCATCTTTCCATTGCGACATAGTGTTTTCTTTATTCTTATTAAATATTTCTTTCTCTCCAAGCAACTCTCTTGTGCCACAAAAATCCCAGCGTGATTTTTGTTGAAGTTATAGCCAAAACTTTTTGTTTTCACAAAAAGACCTGCTTTTGTCTACAAATTCGCCCCAGAGAATTCTTGGAACGGAGAATGCTGTGGCAACAAACGTTTGCTACCACGAGAAACTCCCAAGC
>CAZBFG010000022.1:0-19353 GCA_964491155.1 uncultured Bdellovibrionales bacterium
TGGCGATGATAGACATGATGTTTCTGCCCCAAGTCATGAGACGATTGCCTCCGACAATGATGTGACAGATGGTACAGGGGGCCATCTCCTCAGGAGAACCCGAGCTGCGTCCACAGGGGACGAGACTAGCCGCCTCCACATCGGACGGCACAAAAACACTCACCACCGAACAAAACAAAAACACTGCAAAAAAGTATCGTTTCATAAACAAATACATATTTCTTACCCAAACAACCGCGCCACCTGAGTCACCAGTACCAAAGCACCCAAAGCCACAGCGATACCAATGAGGGAGTAAATGACAATGGATTTCCCGGTCTTCATGCGTTCTTCATCTCCTGCAGAGAGGAGGTACATGAGTCCTCCTACTACGAGCATGATGATAGCGATGATACCGACGACGGAGAGGAGGAAGTTGAGAGCTGTTTGGAGGATTTCCAGGAGGGTCTTGGCTCCAGCGACGTCACTCCCATCTACGGTTCCCCAACCGAGGATGTCTCCGATTTGTTTGAGGAAGGATGGTGCTGCTAAGGCCAGGGCCAGACCAATGAGGGAGGCAGTAATGATCATCTTGCCAGTACCGAGCTTTTTCTCATCGCCAGCGGCAGTCATATAGACCAGAGAGCCGATGACAATCATGATAAGAGAGAGGATAGCGATGATACCCTGGAGGAAGCCAAGGATAGAGTTCAGAAGTCCTTCGACAGTATCAAAATCGAGAGGATTAGTGATGTTGATGAGGCCAGCTTCTACATCTGAGGAGCCGGGGAGACCACCTGCATCAGAGCGTGTCCCACCAGTCATACAACAACTGCCTAAGCCACCGTTACAGGTACCGACTTTAGAAGCACTATTGGCACAAGAAGTGCCAGACTGACAGGTGGAGCCAGGGGTAGCACAAAGAGAATTTGAAGAGAGAGCACTACAGGTTTTGGTGCCTTGGATTTCTACACCACAGTTATTAAAACAGGTATCGTAGGTACAACGATCTGTGGCACAAGAATTATCGGGGACACAGTTGCCGATAGAACAGTCTACCTTGCCATTGATCTCTCCTCCACAGCCATCAGAGCAGGTAGTTCCAGAACAGATGTTATCAGCACAAGCGTTGTTAGGGGTACAGATACCACCGTCGATCTTGACCTTGACCTGACGTTCGCCACTAGAAATACCGGATGGGCCAAAACATTCGAGATAGAAGTTAGTGGCATCGTTGACCTCCTGGACAGAAGTACCGCTTGCGACAGGAATGATGCTGCCGCCCCAACCACCTGACGCTGTACAGGTAGATACACCAGTGGTAGCCCAGCTGAGCGTGACAGCACCGGGCTTAGAGAGAGTGGCTTTGTCGGTGGTGAATGATGTAATAGTAGGACCAAAGGTGACTTGTACTTCTTTTCGTCCACTGGACTTTCCTGCTTCATTGAAACATTCTAGGTAGAAAACAGTTGCTTCGGAGACTTTCTTGGTAAAGGTACCGCCCTGAGTGTTCTGTTCTCCCCTCCAGCCGCCAGAGGCGACACAGGAGGTAACAGCAGCCACGTCCCATTTGAGAGTGACTGATCCTGGGGCAGCCAGGGTGCTCTTATCGATGGTAAAGGACTTGATAGTGGGTCCACAAATCGCTGTACCCACTACTCGTTGGCCACAGTTGGTGGTACAGATGGTATCCCAACAGGTGTTCCCTGCCGTACAGATGCCGTTGTTGACACAAGCTGGAGGCTGAGGAGTGCCTCCTCCACCACCGGAACCAGGATCAGGAGTGCCTCCTCCACCACCGCCTCCACCGGAACCAGGAGGGGTAGAACCACCGCCACCATCAGGTGCACAACTTATATTCGTCGCCCCCTGAATAGTTCCATTCGGCAGAAAGGTAAAAAACGAGCCATTGTTACACGTATAGGTCGCCGAGCCAGTCATACCCGGCTTAGTATTACTAACAACATGCGATTCACCATTTGCCCATTTTTCACGACTTCCCCAAACAGTACCACATTGATTACCATTAACATTCCAGTCAAGAACAGCACCTATGACATTGACACATTCGGCTGTCCCGGCTACAAAGCATGTGTCCGATCCTGTTTTTACAAATTGCCCTTTCAGACAAAAATATGTGGTGGCACCTTGATAGCCCGCGTTCGTATTGTTAACCGAATAGGCGCCACCTTCAGTGACGGTTTGATTGACAGTGGCTCCACAATTGCCTCCCCAAGAGAGCGGGCCGGCATACGTACAGTCAGCCAGTGCCTGGGCCGGAAAGGATACCCACATGCCTATAGATAGCATGAGGAACCCAATGAATTGAATCAGTGTCAGGAGTTTTTTTGGTTCCATAAAAAGCACCTTATTATTTATCTTGTAACATTTCAATTTTTGATACAACGGACAGTGAGAGCAACGCCTCCACCTGAAAAAGCACTTTTTATAACAAACCCAACTAAGCCACCAGCCGGAAACAAATATCGTATCTGACCCCTGGTCACTGCATTCGTAGACGACCAATAAAAGGCACCTATATCATACCCAGTAAACGAAGTACCGGAACCACCCCATCCGGATAAATTCGCCTCAAAACCGCTACTCTCACCAACCAGGAGCTTAGTACCAGCATTCTTGCAACTCCCACCTCCAATACGGTCTCCATCACAAGGCTCTGGCGGATCACTGAGATAACTTTCAAGCGTCTGCCAATTAGCTTCAGTTGGAATATGCCAGCCATCTGGACAAATACCCTGAGTCCCTTCGGTCGTACTATACTGCATCGCCTCATCCCATGTATACAGTCCACCATCTGGATAATTGGGATGATTATTGTCACAATTATTTTGGTCATTATCATAACAATAGTACTCTGTGTTACCATCATCATCCTGTGATTGTGAGGTATTAATCGATGTTCCTACCCGCATATTCTGTTTCATCCAACACTGAGTGCCGATTTCAACGGTATCGTACGTATTGTTATCGGCATCATCCACCGTGGTGATACCACCACAACCTGCAGGGCGAATTGTAGTATCGATAGCCCGCGTCACTCCATTGTATGTGCCCACCGAAACGATACGAGCCACCTTGGTGCGCCACTCGGCATTGGTACTAAATCCGGGGCCGCTACATTCAAGCGGATTACTATTGGCATCAAAAAACGAAACGCTGTACTTACCCACCTCAAGTTCTGGCATACTCGCCACACTGATAGCCCCATTGACACACTGGGGAATCTGAGATGTCGGAACATCAAGAGTCTGTCCATCACGATTCCCTCCCTGCACTGGTGTCAGTGCCGTCGCCAGACTATCAAGTGTCGGATCGGTGTCTTTGTAGATCCTTTTCAATATATTCTCAGCCGCACCATCTGCAATCTGAAAAGCCAGGGCTGATTTTTGTGTGGACCGAGAACTATTTTTTTCCGTCACCACTACCCCTGCTGCACTCAGGGTCACCGAGAGCAATAATGAAAGCACCAACAGTGTAAATACGAGTACTGACCCTTGCAAATGTATGTGTTGTTGACCCATAGTGATAAGAATTTATCAATCTTTATACTTAGATGCCGCTCACAGCAAAATCACGAAGCGATACGGTTGTCTGAATGCGCGCATGATGAGATGGCCCCTCAGAAATATCAAGGAACATCGTTACCTTGCCAACGGTACCAGGAGCAGATGGTGTCACCTGAAATGATCCCGCAATGACACCAGTACTCACAGGTAAAAAAGAGTTAAATGCGCGAGTCTGACAAGTAGCCAAGGTGTCATTATCAAAAGAATCAACTTCAAGCCTATTGGAATTAATACGGTACTCAAAACACTTTTCCTGCGAGTAGTCATAAAACTTCACTGACGTCCTATTCCCAGCCGCACTCACCACTGAACTGGTTCGCAATTCCTTGGCCATGACGTTCATAGAAAACTGAGCGTTCTCAATATCACGCTGAATAGCCCGTGTATTTCGGTACCCGAAAAATGCCGTACTCGATATCTGAGATACCGACACCATCATGATTGTAAAGACAAACATGGAAACCAAAATTTCCGTGAGTGTAAAGCCTCGACAAAAATAACGAGAAGAATGACGAGAAAATCGTTTCATATTATTTCCAAGACGTTAAAGTGGTTTCCAAAAAGACACAGGAGTTGGCGGTAGTGCACTGACTTGAATTCCCATCATCCGGTGGGACAAGCCCCCCGCCCCACACCACAAAACTGCGCACCAGAGCATTTTCTTGACCAGCCGTATCGTCATACTCAATATAAAGATAACGAGAGTATTCGCCCTGTCCCTGTCCAACACCCCCATGATCATACAAACCGGTTGCTAATTGCAGATCATAACGAGTAGGAGTCGTCACATTATTCCAATCAGCCCTGCGACACCACACTTGAGTATCATCCCAGTCGGTGCGACAGTATCGATCTCTCCTGTCAAACATGCTCGCAGGAAACCCTGTCCCACCATCAGCAAAGTCATTGTCACGGATATTCCGTACCAGCTCCAGTCCCTCCTGCGCCAGGGCAGTCGCAATGATAACATCCTGGCTTTGATATGAATAACGCAGGCTACTGGTCATAAGCGCCATAATTGCCATCATACCAACAGATACAATAAAAATAGAGAGTACCACCTCCGGTGTAGAAAAGCCTTTTTGCAATTTTTTTTGAAAAAACATATGAGAAAGTATCATAGACTACGGACACGTATTGCCGATAATTTGATTGATGAGTCCTTCCTTGTAAATACACACCGAATAGGTTGTTCCCGCTTTTGAAAGAGTCACCACCTTAGTGTTATTGGTAGTGATAGGCCCAGCGCTATCATAGACGTCAGCATGGGGAAGAGTAAAGCGGACATCGCCCGGACTAGCAAACACTACACCATTTCGCAAAGTATGCGATTGGAGTGTCGTGGTGTTTGCACACGCCCCGACGCCATTTTTTGAATAATAGATTACACTGTATGATGCCCCGCTCCAGGTAACTCCGAAAGCACAGGGAATACCAGCGCCTTCTTGTTCACCGGTCAAAGCCCGATTCTGTACGCCACGAAAAAACCCTACCATTTCTCGCGCGCCTGTTTCGAGGTCTTGTGTCACCCGGCTACCACTGGCATTGACGAGTATGATAGTCGAAAGAATTCCCAAAATAGACGTAGCCACCAGTATCTCAACAAGCGTAAAGCCTTTCTGTAAATGTATTCTCTGAGCAATCGACATGAAATTTAATACAGGAATAACCGACTGAACACAGGAAACATCTCTGGAAAAAACAGTGTCAAAAGTGTCCCAATTACCAGATAGGGCGCAAAGGGCACCTGCGTTTTCAGTCCCTTTTTCTGCACCACTATGAGCCCTATACCGATAATCGCCCCGATGCCAAATGACAGCGTCATCATAAACAGAACGTTTGAAAATCCGACTATTGCTCCGGCTAGCGCTCCGAGCCAGACATCCCCCCAACCCATCCATGTTTCTTTGGAAAAAAATACCAGCATAAAGAACAATCCTCCTACTACCAGTGCTCCGATGAGAGACTGCATCTGACGACCAAAAAACGAACTGTCCAGTCCACTAGCGGCATCCAACACAAGAAACAGTATCGTCAGTATCGCGCCAGCTACCAAGAGAGACACCGGTATCTCCATATAGAGGAGGTCATAGGCGGCAATAACGAGGAGTAGACTAGTGAGGATGAGCAACCACGCTGTTTCGAGCCAAGTACCGCTATTGAGAATATCAAAAAAGTAACGTCCAACCAAAGCAAAACATACTGCCGTCAAAAACTCCAAAAGCGGGTACTGCCAAGAAATCTGCTCTCCACAATCACGACACTTTCCCCGCAAAAAAAGAAAACTGAAAATCGGAATATTATCGTACCAGCGTATCTGATGGTGACACTTTCGACAAAATGACCGCCCCAAAATCGTCTCGGCGTCTTTCAACCGATACACTACGACATTCAGGAAGCTCCCCACCATCAATCCAAAAACAAAGAAAAGAAAAATCACTGACATAGTTATTTTTATTTTTACCTCTTTGCCTATATTATAGCACACAATTCCATCTCATACTCGGTTCCGCATGATATTCTGCATGAGAGAAAAAATAAAAAGCAGGCGAAGTGCCTGCTCTTTTTTTGAAAAAAGTACCCGACCCCTTTTTCATACCTTGACTAGCAACCGACTGGGAACGTTGCTCCAGATTGTGTCACTGTCGTAGTGTCACACGCTGCTGGAACTGATGTTACATCAGACGACACAGTCACTGAAAACGTTCCAGCTCCTGTTGGTCCACAATCTGCGGATCCAGCAGTAAAAGTTGTCTTTGCACTAGCGGCAGAGGCTGCAGCAATGGCAGCAGTCTGTGCAGCAGCGCTAGTATCACAAGCAATTAAGAAAGCTGCGGTTGAAGCAGAAGCCTCTGCTTTGAACGATGCAATTTCTGCTTTCGCCCGAGCACCAGAAAGACTAACCAGCACAACAGACGCCAAAATACCGATGATAGCAATAACAATCAAGAGTTCGATGAGGGTAAAACCTCTTAATGTCTTTTTCATATAACTTTTTATTTCTGCGTGTTAAATTATTGATCTAATCTCATTTTTTTATGGGCAGTTCGTGAAGTCAGCTCCGCTACTACTCACCATATTCACATTAATATCTGCTGATGTACACCCTATACCTGAAAGGTCTGCTGACGGAGCAATACCAGTAATCGAGAACATTCCAGACCCTGTTGCTCCGCAGTCTTCAGTGGCTACCGTGGCGGCTCCCCAGTTCGTGGCATTGGTAGAGGCGGGTAAAACACCGAGTGTCGTATCAGCCGAATCATCACACTGAGTGACTAGTCCAGAAACCGCGCCAGACACTTCCGCTTTGAAAGCTGCCTGTTGTGCCTTTGTTCGAGCACCAGAGAGACTCACTAATACAATCGACGCCAAAATACCGATGATAGCGATGACGATGAGGAGCTCGATGAGAGTAAAGCCCCTCAAATTTTTTTTCATATGCTCACCTCCTTCATATTTTTGTTTTTATTTTTTAATTTTTCCTCAATATTATTATACCACACCATTTCCCATATCCTACAATTGTCCAGCGATATTGTAAATTGGGAGAAGTACTCCTACCACCAAAATACCGACACCAATACCGAGGACAACGATGAGGATTGGTTCTATCAGTGTGGTCAAACTCTTGGTCATGGTTTCTACCTCTTGATTATAAAATTTGGCCGTGCTAGCAAGAACAGTCGAAAGTGACCCGGTTTCTTCCCCGATACGAATCATCTGTGACACCATGGGTGGAATTTCCTGAGAACGAAGAAAGACCGTACTCATAGTTCCACCCGAGCGGACTTCGTCGGCCGCCTTGAGAATAATACTTGTAAAAACATGATTCCCGATCACTTCACTGACGATAATGAGGGCACGTACCACCGGAATCCCCCCTGCCAAGAGCGCACTCAAATTTTCCGCAAAGCGTGTTATATAAATACTGCGAGCTAGCGTCCCAACAATCGGTATTTTCAATAAAATAACCTCCCATTCACGCTTTCCAGCTTCTGTTTTTATATAATAGATCAGACTGGCCACCAGGGCCATAATAACAATGAGTACCGCCCACCAATAGGCATTCATAAAATCACCCAGCCAAATGAGGGCGCTGGTATACCAGGGTATAGGAACATTGAGGTCCTTGATCATGATAGTAATCTTGGGCAAAATAAAGGTCACTACGAGAAAACCGATGATTCCCGCCACACCCAAAACAAAGATTGGGTAGTAGAGAGCTCCTTTTATCTTTCCCGCCAACTGGTAGTTTTTTTGGATACCCTCCGCTACCACCTCAATCGATTTCTGGAGTTCGCCTGAGGCTTCACCGGACTTGAGCATATTGATAACCAGTGGCGAGAATGTGCCTACATGTTTCTCCATGGCCGTCGAAAACGGAGCCCCGTCCTCGATATCATCCGAAATTTCTTTCAAAATAATACAGAAGTACCGATTGGCTGTTTGATCCTCAATCGTACGGAGAGCCGCCACAACCGGCACGCGAGCTTCTACCAGGGTGGCTAATTGTTGAAAAAACACTACCAATTCTCTCTGACTCACTCCCTCCCAGATACGCTGTATCTCTTTGACGATAGCCAATGTTTGTTTTTCCTCATGCACAAAAATCGGGACCAGATTGTTTCGTCCCAAAATTTCCGCAGCTGCTTTGGGAGTCATGGCCTCAACCATCCCCTCACGGATTTCCCCCTCTACATCTTTGGCTTTGAAAACAAATTTCATAAATATAGATACGACTGATCAAGAGTTCTTCCCCAAGAGCATCTGCAGATAATCACGGTTTTTCGCATACATAAAGGCATCATCCACCGTTACTAGTCCACGGCGTACCAAATCAGCCAGTGCCCGATCGAGTGAAACCATCCCTTCCTTCAGACTCGTTTCAATCACCGAATCAAGCTGATGGTTTTTGTTCTCACGAATCAGGTTTTCTACGGCATTGTTCTTGAACATAATCTCGACAGCCGGAATACGACCACCGCCCGTATGGGGCAACAAACGCTGCGAAACCACCCCGAGAAGTACACTGGAGAGCTGCATACGAATCTGATTCTGCTGATGAGCCGGGAAAACATCGATGATACGGTCGATAGTTTGAGCACTATCATTGGTATGAAGCGTCGCAAAGATAAGGTGACCTGTCTCGGCAGCTGTCATAGCCGTGGTGATAGTTTCCAGGTCGCGAAGCTCTCCCAAGAGCACCACGTTAGCATCTTCCCGAAACACGGCACGCAGGGCATCGGAAAAGTTTTTGGCATCCCGGCCAATCTCACGCTGATTTATGATGCAGCGGTCCTGATTGTAGACAAATTCAATCGGATCCTCGATGGTAATAATATGCTTCTCCTGGGTATGATTGATATGATCGATAATCGCCGCTAGGGTCGTCGACTTGCCATGTCCGACAGGACCGGTCACCAGCACCAACCCCTGGGAATGCCCCGCAAAATCGTACAAAGTCTTGGGGATATTCAGTTCTTCGAGACCGCGCAATTTGTCCATAACAAAGCGCATGGTGATACTCACGTAGCCCTTTTGAAAGAACACATTGGTACGAAAACGGATACGATCCTCAAAATTGTAGGAAAAGTCAGTTTGCCCAAAGGCCAGGAGCTCTTCTTTTTTTTCATCAGTGAGCAGCACATCACTAATGGCCTTGGTATCGGCGGGCAAAAGCATCTTTTCTTGCAGTATCGGGTGCAACTTGCCATCAATACGGAGCGTCGGATAACGACCGACGACCAAATGTAGGTCTGAAGCGCCTTGTTGACCAACCAAAAGAAGCAACTTTTTCACGCGCTCCTCAATATGTAGCGTTTCCATCGTTCAATATTTTTATTTTTTTCTCGTATTTCTCTAATCTTTTCTTAGTATACCACACAGTACCGCTATTCTTCATCTATCAAAATCTTGCCTTCCGTCACTCGTTCAATTTCAGAAAACGTCGTAATCCCCTTTAGGACTTTTAGGATGCCGTCTTGTTTCATAGAAAGCATTTTCTGTTCCAGAGCCGCTTGTTTGACGGCAGTTTCATTTCCCTTTTTATCTGCTATCACCGCTTTCATCTCGTCATCAACTGCCACTGTTTCATATAAAGCGATACGACCCTTGTATCCGCTCAAACTACATTTGTCACATCCCTTTCCCTGAAAAGTCACTATTTTTTGACCGACTTTCAACCCATAAGCTTCCACTTCTTCCCCCGGAATAAGCGAGAAGAACTTGGCCATACTTCGTACCTGCTGTTCAGTCATCTTGACTTCCTGTTTGCAATGATCGCAAATCCGCCGCACCAAACGCTGAGCCGCCACGGCCTGGAGTGACGAAGCCAACAAAAATGGCTCGATACCCATATCAACCAAACGCGGAATGGCTCCGATAGCATCATTGGTATGGAGTGTCGAAAGAACCAAGTGCCCTGTCAATGCCGCATGTATGGCGAGTTCTGCTGTCTCACCATCTCGAATCTCACCTACCATGATCACGTTCGGATCCTGACGCAAAATAGAACGCAGTCCATTGGCAAACGTATACCCGATTTCCGGTCGCACCTGACTCTGATTGATCCCCTCCATAAAGTACTCAATCGGGTCTTCAAGCGTGATAATATTACGGTCTTCTTTGTTCAAAATCTGCAAAAAAGCATAGAGAGAGGTAGACTTTCCCGACCCAGTCGGTCCAGTAATGAGTATGATGCCGAACGGTTCTTTGATTTTTGTTTCGAGTACACTACGATTTCTTCCCCACAGTCCCAATTTTTCAAGATTGCTGACATCAGAATTTTTTTCCAGCACACGCATCACTATCTTTTCTCCCTCCATAACCGGCAGACTGGAAACGCGCAAATCGAGCGATCCTTCTTTGCGTTCAAAACGAAAACGACCATCCTGTGGCTTTCGATTTTCATCAATTTTCAAGTTTGCCAAAATTTTGATACGAGAAATGACTGCTCGTCCCACCTCCCTTGGAAACATCAGGTCTGCTCGTAACAATCCATCGACACGAAAACGAACACGGTATGACCCTTCTATCGGCTCGATATGAATATCACTGGCCCGTCCATCGATAGCATGCTGTACAATAACTTCAACCAATCGCGCGATTGGGGCATCCTGAAAAATATTAGCTTCTGATACCTTTTTTTCCGCTTTGACACCAAGAGCGATACCCTCCTCATCTTTCAAAGACAGTATCGCCTCTTTAAGGGCCGAATCCGTACCAGTATACCCCTTCACGATATCCTCAAACACTTTCTCTGATATCAAGTACACTTCAATTTCCAATCGTTCTTTTTCAGCCAAAAACCGCAGGACGTTGAGCGCTTCAAAGTCCTGAGGATTCACCATACCGACTGACAGGGATGATTCCTGCTTTCCAAAAGCAACCATCCGGTATTTTTTGGCAGAATCTTCCGGGATGATAGCCAATATTTCTTTTTCTATTTTTTCCGGGACGGCCTCAATATATGGTATCCCCAGTTCTTCTGCTCGAACCTGGATATCGGAAATTTTCACACCCGATGTTTTTGTTGTTTTTTCTTTCACTTGTGCCATAGACCAATACGCGTTTATGGCTGAAAAGGGTTAGCTCTTCCCGAGTCCGATCCCGTCATTGGTGGTACCGTATTGGTCACCCAATCTTGGAAAGCTACCCAATCATCCCCTCCTAGTTCTTTCTTGGAAAAAACAGACAGACTCAAGGCAGAATCATATTGTTGGGCAGGAAAATATTCAAACTGCGACTCAAGCTTTGCTACCAAAAGACCCGGGGTCTCTTCCTCGGCAGTACTCGATGGTGTAGCAATGGAAAAATTCAGGATTTTATGAAAACGATTCATATGATTCACTTTATCCAAAAAGGTTTTTATTCCCGTATAATCCCCTTTGACTTCAATACTGCCGACATACGCTTTTACTTTTGGCCGAGAGGAAACAATCACCGGTACGGAGGGGTCGAGGGGCATATCACTGTCAGAAGCATCACTCTTTAGAACCACTTCCTTCATCGCCATATCGGAAACAAGCACGCCCGACTGCGATGCCAAATAGTTGAACATATCAACGATTCGTTCCTGGTCAAGATCTTTTGGTAAATATCTACCCATGAGACGCTCAAACTCAGACTGAGCCTCCAAAGATGCCGTCAACGTATTGATATTTTCAAGCAAGGTCGTCATACCCTGAGCCTGTGTTTTTTTTGTATCAAGTTGTACTCTCTTTTCCTGAAATACTTCTATCTGGGGCTTCACAAAGCCAATGACAATGACCAGAGAAATCAGAATAGCGAGTGGCATCATCAAAATCTTCAGACGCATATACGTAAATATGAACGATATTTTAAAGCGCTCCTTTTAACACAAATGTAACTTGATTCTCATTATTCTGGCTAATATTCTCCACTTTCAATTTTGAAAAAATTGCCTCTTTTTTAAAGGTCATAATCTGTTCCGCCAAGCGCCTATAGTCACCACTGATACCGTCTACAGTCACCGTCTTTTCTTTGGCACTATACTGAAATTTCTGCAGAACCACCCCCGGCAGTGTTCTACTCTCAAGTTTCTGAAGAATATCGCGCGTCTCAAAAAATTCAGTTTGGTTTGTTGAAAAATGATTGAGCCGAGCATCGAAGTCAGCCACTCGATCAATATGTTCTCCTTTCAAACTCGCCGTACTCCCACTCAATTGTCCCTCGAGTGCGGCTATTTTTTTATCCAAAGAGCCGATATACAGGTGTAGCCCCCCAAACGACAGCGCTGAAAGAAGAATAAGAGAGAGACTCACTATAAATCCACTGTCAAAGAGAGATTGCTTTCCAACCTCTTCTTCTTCCATGGTAGATTGAGACAAATTCATGCCAGGCATGTTCGTATTTGTAAAAAGGTTACATTTTTTTTGTCAAAAGCACTTTCAAAGCATCCAAAGAAAAAGGTTTTTTGGAAAACCCTCCACTCACATGCGTGGATTCATCTACTCCCACCAGTGCCAACCCCAAGGCCACTGAAAAAGATGCCCCCAACTTCTGTATATCCCCCGCCTGTTCGGAATCATACGAAATACGATCCCAAGGACCTCCGATACGCACTGGCAGACCCAGTATTTTGGAATAATACTGAGTCAAACCCGTCATCTGAGCTGTCCCTCCTGACAAAACCACTCCCTGACATACTCTATCGGGATATTTTTCCTGATAGGTATTGATCATTCTTTTTGCTTCACTCGCTATCATCTCAAGGCTCGGCAACAAGAGAGAAGATTCAGGGGTATTAAGTAGATCCTTCTCGCTTTTTTTGAGAGCCTCGGCCCTTTCTGGAGCAATATTGAAAGCATCGGTCAGCGTCTTCGTCACATCCCTCCCTCCAACGTCTAGATTGCGACTCGCCTTGACCAATCCATCATCAACCAGAACCAGGTTAGTCGCTCGGGAACCGATATCAATAACCAGAAAAATTCCCGGGTCATGATGAATCACCGAACGAACCAAAGAGAATGTTTCCAACTCAAGAAAATTCATCTTGAGGTGTGTTTCGTGAATATATTTTTGATACCGAGCTACTTCTTTGTTCAGCGCCGCCACCAAAAGAATTTCCATCCTCACACTATTAGATCCATCAGCTGATGGATGCTTTCCTACTATTTCCCAACTGAGAGCCACATCCTCAAGCGAGGATGGGATATACTTGTGGGCTTCAAACTGGATAGCCTCTTTCAAGTCGTCCTCATTCATTTCCGGCAACTCAATGAGGGAAATCAATCCCGTAAAAGCCGGCATGGCAGCGTACACTCCTTCACTCTTAGGCTGCAATTTATTGAGCAGTGCGCGCAAGTACAAGACCTCCTCATCATCATGAGAGTTTTGATCAGTCACGATACCTTTTTCCAGTCGAGCCAAATCAACCTGACCATACTTGACCAGCTTTGGTTTGCCATCTTCAAGAGTAAGCTCCACCGCTTTAATCAGCGAAGTACCAAAATCAATACCAAGAAAATATGGTTTTCGTATATGCAGAAACATCTCTTTTTTCTTTTGCTTTTTTGTTTACACTTCCACACCTGATTATATCACACCTGCGTTATTTTCTTCAAGGATTTATTCCTCGAAAACTAAATGATTTCGGAAGACTGAGAGAGTGGACAGACTCTCCAAAAACCCATAGAATGGAGGCACTCCTTTTTTCCTGTATTTGAGACTATGCTCGAAACTACTTTCAGTCAAAAACTTACTCTGCACGCCCGGCATAGCCTGAAAGAAGCGCGTGAGATTGCCCTGTACACCCGCCACAGCGCTCTGGAACCCGAGCACCTGCTTTTGGCTATCTTTTTGGAAGACGGTAGTCTAGGAAGTGTTCTCCTCGAAAACATCGGTTTCGAAAAAGAAACCCTCGCAAAACTCTGTCTCAAAAAAAAGACCGGTGCGAAAGCCCTGGCCAAAACCCACCCACTGCCACTCTCTCCTCCCCTCAAAGAAAGCCTGAGACGAGCCTATGCACTAGCTAATCAGTTCCACTATCCCTACGTCGGCACAGAGCACCTGATTTATGCCCTGCTCGAGCTACGCGGCGAAACCCTCGACCGTATCCTTGCCACACTCAAAATCAAAGAAAAGAAAATCCAGTCTACCCTCGAATCTCACCTCAACTTCGACCATTTTCCCCAGCTGTCGAAAATGTTTGATTTGCCCGACCTCCCCTCGGTAGAACACTCCACCAAAAAAGGCCACCAAGCCACCCCGTCCCTCGACCAGTTCACTATCGATATGGGAAAAGACAGCGAAAGCAGCCAAAACCTGCTCATTGGACGAAAAGCCGAGCTCGATCGCATGATGCAGATCCTGACCCGAAAAAACAAGAACAATCCCCTCCTCATCGGCGAACCCGGCGTGGGCAAAACCGCTCTGGTAGCGGCTCTCGCCAAAAAAATCACTCGTGGCGATGCTCCTCACTCGCTTTTTGGCAAGCGCATCCTGTTGCTCGACCTCACGCTCGTGGTAGCCGGCACCAATTTCCGCGGTGAGTTTGAAGCCAGACTCAAAGACATCATCAAAGAAGCCGCCCAGAACAAAGACGTCATCCTCTTTATAGACGAAATCCATACGATTGTCGGTGCGGGCAATACTTCAGGCGGTCTCGATGCTGCCAATATCCTCAAACCCGCCCTCTCTCGCGGTGACATCCAGTGTATCGGAGCCACCACCCTCTCCGAATACAAGCGGCATATCGAAAAAGACCCGGCCCTTGATCGTCGTTTCCAATCTCTCGTCATTGCCGAGCCCACTGCCGAAGAAACCAAGCATATCCTTCATTCCGTCAAAAATAGCTACGAGACCTTTCACAACGTCTCGCTCTCCCGCGCCATCATCGACCTCTCCGTCGATATGGCTATTCGTCATATTCCAGACCGCTTTCTCCCGGACAAGGCCTTCGATATCATCGACGAGGCCTCGGCACTGACCAAACACGGCAAAGACGTTTCTCCTTTTGCTACCATTCTCTTCCAACTCGAAGAAGAACTGCGAGCGGCGGTCTCTCTCAAGGAATCCCTCCTCTCACATGAAAACTACGACGATGCCTCCAAATGGTATGTGCGGGAACAGACGCTCACCAAAAAGATTGCCACACTGAAAGAGAAGCACCGGGAAGAATCATCGCTTCGTACCAAAATCGTCACCCCAGAGCACATTCTCCAGACTGTCGCTCACATGACGGGCATTCCCCTCGACAAACTCTCTCCGGAGCATCCCAACGAAAAACTGGCTCACCTGCATGAAGCTTTCGCCAAGCGCCTCATCGGACAAGAGGAGGCCAGTATTGCCCTCGAAGAAACACTCGCTCGCTCGGTCAGTAACATCGGTGACCCGGAACGCCCCCTCGGATCCTTTCTCTTTCTCGGTCCCACCGGCGTCGGCAAAACCTACATCGCTAAACTGCTGGCCGAAGAGTTTTTTGGAAGCAAAAAAGCCCTCGTGCGCCTCAATATGAGTGAATTTATGGAACGACACAGCGTCGCTCAGATACTCGGTGCCCCAGCGGGCTATGTGGGCCATGGTGAGGGCGGCAAACTGACCGAAACCATAAGGCGTAAACCCTACAGCGTCGTCCTCTTTGATGAGATTGAAAAAGCGCACCCCGATGTCTGGAATATCCTCCTGCAAATTCTCGATGAGGGTACACTGACCGATGCCGAAGGACGGAGCGTGAGCTTCAAGAACACTCTCATCATCCTCACGTCGAATATTGGCACTGCCGCTTTCACTCAGAGTGCTCGGATTGGATTTGAAAAGCACTTGGATGAAAAAAGCATGAACGAACGCTTTGAAGCCATCAAACGAAATGTTCTCCAAGAACTCAAAAAGGAAATGCGCCCAGAACTCCTCGCCCGACTCGACCAGGTAGTCGTCTTCAAGCCGCTCACAGAAGAAGCAATGGGGCACATCGTACAGCTGGAACTCGAAGAACTGACCAAACGACTCAAGATTAAGGATCTCATCTTTACTTTCAACAAAGCCGTCGTTCACTTCATTGCCAAAAAAAGTTTTGCTCCGGAACAGGGTGCCCGACTCATCCGAAAAAACATCCAGGATCTGGTCGAAAAGCCCCTCGCCAAAAAAATCCTCTCGCCCCTCAAGAAAAAAACTATCCGACTCTCAGTGGCAAAGAAAGGCGATACGCTCATCTGCTCCTAAGTATCTCTCTCACCCATCATGGCACTGCTTCAAGAAGCGTTCACCACTCTCCTTGATACTCTTTTCCCTATTTCTTGCCTGGGATGTCAGAAAAAAAACCAGTGGCTCTGTGACACCTGTCTGGCTACCATCCCGCTTCGAACAGAGCAGCACTGCCCTACTTGCTTAGTACGCATCACTCCTTCCGGCCAAGTCTGCACCCTCTGTCATGATACCGTTTCTCCAGCACTTGATGGTATTTTTATCGCTTCCCACTACCGCAAATCGCTCTTGCCACACGCTATTCATACCTGGAAATACCGCTTCATACCCGACATGGCCGTTCCACTTGCTCACCTCCTCACCAGCGCCCTCGAAAAAAGCACCCTGCCACTGCCGGATATCCTCCTCCCGGTCCCGCTCCATTCCCGTCGCCTGCGCTTTCGTGGCTTCAACCAGTCCGAACTCCTGGCCCGAGCCCTGTCGCAGTCACTGACACCCGGTCTGGAACTTCCTATCCACACTGACATTCTCCTTCGTATCCGCTACACCAAGCCTCAAATGAAGACTGATTCACGCGAGGAACGTTTACAGAACCTCAAAGATGCCTTTACTCTCACACAAGAAAAAGAAACTCTCATCACAGAAAAATATGTCTGGCTCGTCGATGACGTGGCCACTACCGGAACCACCCTCGAAGAATGCGCCCGCGTCCTCAAAGCGCACGGCGCCAAATCAGTCTTCGGTATCGTTTTAGCTCGATAAAAGGAATTATGTAACTCATTACGTAATTCTTTTTAATCAAAAAATCTGCAACTAGAAAAAATACAGTACCGTCGCAGCAATCATATAGCACGCCAGTGATCCACCGGCCATGATAGCAATTTTCTTACACATCCATTCCTTGGGCGTACCCCCAAACATAACTGCGCTCACCTGGGTTGGCAAGACAAAACCAAGCCACATAAATCCAGCCGCCCCAAAAGCATGCCATTCAGACGAAAGCTCCGATATAAAAAGGGCTAACACAAAGGTTGTTACCAAGGTCCCGACAAACTGAGCAACGAGCTGCGGCCTCATTTCTTTTTGGGCTCTCTCCTGCTCTACTTTCGAAAGCCGGTCGAAGCCGTGCATCGCTCCCCACGCCTTGCCGAAAAGTGGCATATACCACGCCCAACCAAAAATAAACTGCAGCACCGTCGCTACTACGATTGCTACATAATTTAATTCCATACTATTATATTACTGCTTATAAATTCACTTTTTGACACTGCCCGTTGCTCTTTTTCCAAACCACTTGGCGGCATTCGGCCTCCGGTGTGGACATCCCGGCCAGCAGCATGGCCGCCGTTTACCTTTCAGTAAATCCTCCCGCAGTCGCGCGATATGCTCAGCCCGAGTTTCCGGCTTTTTTACGATAGTCACCCAGCAGATCCACTCATTACGCGCCAGAGGCGTCAGTCCATTCCAGGCCTCCAACACTTTAGGCGCCCCAAGCAATACCTCTTTCAGGTCTTTCGGAACCGTATGCACGACACCAGAGCTTATCGCAATCTTAATCATACACCTATTGTACCAAATTTTCGAATAATCCAACAAAAAACAACGCCACAGGGACGTCATTTTCAATTTTGCGGGCCATACACTTCGGGTTTAGTACCCACCGATGGTCGTTGGGGGATATTTTAGTGCTCTTTCTACGACTTCGGTGAGGTACTCGGGTCAGATCCGTCGATAGATGCGACGGGATTAGGGATCCACTCAACTTTGTAAACATGAGCACCGGGTCCGTAGTAATTTTCTACTCTGTTTTCTTCTTTCATCTCCCAACCCATTGACCGATATAATTTTCTGGCTGGTTCAAAGTTTTTACCAGAAAACTCTGATTGGCCCGGAATCTTCGCATCTTCAGTATTTACAAAAAAATGAACCTCCACCCCACTCTCAATAGTTGGGTAAAAACTTTCAAAAAGACGTTTTGCAATTTCTGCTTTAGAAAATTTTATATCTTTTTTAACAGCCAACCAATTATATTCGTTAGTTGTTCTATTAAACATAAGACATCCTATGGGCGTATTTCCATCGTAGGCCACAAGGATAACAGAGTTCTCGAAATCTTCATGGGCAGATTTTTCAAAAAGTCCGGGAATGAAATGGGTCGGATATTCATGGAGCAAATCCATTACATCTTTTTTGGTGTTTTCGCTTTTCTCAACAATTTTAAAATTGATTTCTTCAACATTTCTAAACTCTTTATTTGTTTCTGGAGGTCGTTCCATATATTTAATCAGCGTATGCTTCAATTATTGCTAACTCTCGCGTAACAGAAATTCTCTCCGCAATTTCAGGAAATATCTTTCCTTTTTGAAGATCAATAATGAGATTATCGAGTAGACTTAGTCCCGGGTAAAGATGTAGGTCATAGTCGTACCCTTCAAAGTTTAATGCTCCCATGAAAATAGGGAGTTCTTCTAAAACATACATGGCAAGCCTTTCTACCTGGAGAGTTTCTATTTTATCTAAACGATCACCCATATTCATTTGAACAATCTGGATGAGTTTATCTTTAAAATCTTTGCTTTGAAATACTACTTTAAAGATTTTTAATCGCTCTTGGTACCACGAAGTCTCAGCAAGCTCCCGCCATCTTACAATTTTTACTTTTGCTTTATCATATTCAGACAACTGAACTACGATATCCTCAAGAACTCGAAAAACGTCTTCTCCTTTTCTGTGGGCTTTTGCAAGAGCTGCTTCATGGCTTTTACCCTCAAAAACTTCATAGTTTATAGCCTGTGGTTCATCCGCCACAATAACTAAAACTTTCTCTCTCGTAATCTTTAAACAAGACGTGATGTAGTCTCGCAGTCTCTCGGAGGTAAAGTACTTATTACCAAGACTAATGCCTATCCAAAGGTTATACTCTCTGGATTCTACCTTCTCTTTCGTAGCGTTAAGATAGTTTGTAATTTTCATACTTTCGATGACTTTCAGAGACCCCTGAGGGCACTCGGGTCATCCGATACTCAATACTCAGTGCGGAGAGGGAGAGATTCGAACTCTCGAGGGTTTTAACGCCCCGCCACGTTAGCAGTGTGGTGCCTTCAGCCACTCGGCCACCTCTCCA
>CAZBFG010000023.1:0-16972 GCA_964491155.1 uncultured Bdellovibrionales bacterium
GTTTTGTTTTGTCACAGCGGTTTACTTCGAAGCAGATGCGTAAGGATGCTGTAAAAAAGCACATGATTAAGCCATCCGAGAAAACGATTACAGCAAATATCAAGACACAAGTGGTGGAGGTGATGAAGATGAGCGAAGAGCAGCTGGATCATATCATTACAACCGAATATAAGAAACGACTCAAAGCATACGATGCAGTAGAGTGGTATCTTGGCACTGTTGATGTTTCGGAGGTGGGTGTATGGCGCGGAGCAGGTGGGTTACCAAAGTCATGGACTCGAGGATCTGTAAAGGAGACTGCTCAAAAATTGTTTGATGGAATGATCAAGAAAGACTTTCAACATTCGAGAGTACGTGCTGCGCGCGTAGTGCCAAAAATATTGGAAATCAAAAGTATTCTTAAGAAGCAGAAATATCTGTTACCAATTATTCTTTCAAGTGGAACAATCAAAAGTGCTCGGAAAGGAATGAAAAAGATGGAAGGAGATATCGATGATGGTTGCATGCGTTCACTTGCATTTGCCGGGACAGGTGATGGAACAATAAAAGCATACATCGGAATCGCTCCCAAAGGATTCAAGGGT
This sequence comes from uncultured Bdellovibrionales bacterium, assembly GCA_964491155.1. GTDB lineage: Bacteria > Patescibacteriota > Minisyncoccia > Moranbacterales > UBA1568 > UBA1568. The sequence goes on from CAZBFG010000023.1 coordinate 585, forward strand.
CTCTAAAGATTCAGTGTATTAGTACTTAGATGGAAAAAAGAGACGCTGCTCGGTTTTTCTTTTTAGGGTCACAGCGAGAATGAGAGTATACTGCGTACACCTAAGTCATAGAGTACACTAGTATGAAAACATTTGTCAGCATGGTTATTGTCGTTTTGGTTTTTACACTGTTTGCCATAGAAAATACAGCAACTGTATCAATGAAGCTGATGACGTTTTTGGTCGAGGTGCCGCTGGCACTGGCTATTGTTATGCCTCTTGGGACAGCCCTCCTTTTTTTCGCGCTCTTTCACTTTGGTACTGTGGGCAGGGCGGACATAGTGATTCGTGACCTCGAAGACAATGTGGAGAATGCTCAGAAGCAAATGTTGGAGGCAACCAAAAGAACGCACGAACTCGAGATAGAAAATCGTAAGTTGAAGATTCGTTTGGGTGATGAAACTGATGCTGATGAGCGATCATTATGATGGGACTGCTTTTGAAAATTTGGAAGAAAATCGGTTTTTCAAAGAACATGCAACTGAGAATCGTTCGGCTTTTTCAAAGTCAGTTTTTGATCGGAGTGACTGGTGTCATTTTCAATGCGGAAAACGAAGTGTTGTTGTTCAAACACACCTATCGCAAGACAGCCTGGAGTTTACCGGGTGGCTATATGAATGGGAAAGAGCACCCACGGGAAGCGTTGGAGCGAGAAATTTTTGAAGAATCAGGCCTCACGGTTAGTATCGACTGGCGCATGAAAATACGCACGGATCGAGAAACGGCACGACTGGATATTTCTTATATCGGAACATTCATCGGCGGCACGTTTGTGCCATCAGCGGAAGTTATAGAGGCGCGTTTCTGTTCCCTCGATGACTTGCCGCCCATTCGGAGGGAACAACTCTTTTTGATTGAACGAGCTCTCGAACAGCGCCAAGCCTTTTTTTCAGGAGGTGAGAACGAGAATTTTGCGACTAAACGAGATGACACTATTCGTGATGCAGAAGCAACGTTCCAAGAGAAGAAACAAATTGCGCACCTATAGCGGGTTGACCGTAGTTCTCCCCTGGCGAAGAATGGTGACGCCATCGGGAGTATAGCGTACGAGGGTTGAAGGTTCGCCGGTCAGCGTTCCTCCATCGAGGTAGAGATCGACGGCATCTCCAAAGTAGCGTTTGGCAGCATCGATGGTCGTAGCGGCCGGTTCCTCAGAAATATTGGCGGAAGGAGCGATCAGTGGACCAGACTGCCGAAGAAAGGTACGGAAAGAGTCTTTGTTCGGGAGGCGAAAGGCCAGCGTGTGAGTACCACGGTGGAGATAGCTGAAGCCAGTGGTTTCCGTAGGCAAAATAACACTCACTGCTCCCGGCCAGACAGCAGAGAGAAATTTCCGCAATGTGTCGTCCGGAGTGATGGAAAATTGTTCGAGATCGGAAAAATCAGCGATGAGGATAATAACAGGCTTGTGAATATCTCTTTTACGCAAATAAAACACTTTCTCCACCGCCTTTGGCTGGAGGGCATTAGCCACGATACCGTAAATAGTATCAGTCGGTATGACCACCACCCCACCATTTTTGATGATAGCAATGGCTCGACTGTGCGTCTGTTCTTGATCTGGTAGGGAAGAGACCATAGGAAAGGAAGATAGTAGGGGTAATTGCAGGCTCTACGATAACACTACTCTCATCAAAAAGGAAGGATAATGCCCCCGTTCCGTGCCAAGAGTGAGGCGTGGTATCGGAGTACGGGAGGATGTGATAAGATTCGAAGGGTGAGTTGTTATCTATTTTTTATGAACAAAAAAACAACTATTTTGGTTGTGGAAGATGAGCAGATGCTGCGAGACTTGTATGTCGAGGCCCTGCAGACGCAAGGGTTTGTGGTACTCAGTGCTACTGACGGCGTCGAAGCGCTCGAGCAGGTACAAAAGCACGCTGAAGAGATTGATCTGATAGTACTTGACCTCCTTATGCCGCGCAAGGATGGCTTTGAAGTATTGGAGGCGATGAACAAACATGACCAGTGGAAAAATATACCAGTCATTGTAGCGACGAATCTGAGTGAGGAGAGTGATAAGGAGAAGGCCTTTGCTCTGGGTGCCAATGAATACATCGTCAAACTGGCGACTACCCCGCAAAAACTGGCTGCCGATATCGCGAGTATCTGTTGTTCCAGGAAGGGAACTCAAAGGAAACGCGTGATAATGCAATAACTCTCCCGTCTAAGAGATAAAAAAAACAACCCCCGAAGGGGTTGTTTTGAATTACGAGGACTTTTTCTTCAGGGTATAATCATTCCCGTCCTGTCCGGCCTGATACTCAAATACCGAAGTATCAAGTGGTTTTCCCTGGATATATCCTTCTGTATAGAGAGTATCGATCATCTGCTCTCCATTTTGAGCCAGTGGATAGCGGTTGTGATCGAGGTTGTACAGTTCCAAGGCAGTGGATAACTGGTGGATATTGGCTGAATTGGCCGTATCCTTGGCACTAGCCAGGATATCTGGGGCACTCATGGCAATACCATTTATGACGATAGCCCCAGTACCAAGCGTCATGAGGAGCTGCAGTAGAGATGTTCCCATAGAGGTGATATAAAATATAACAACTTGCCATAGTGTCATACTTCTATTCATCTGTCAAGTGGTCAATTTTTGGATTGCTAGAGTAAAAAATAGAGTTAAAGGAGATAGTAAAGCCTTGACATTTGACCAAGATTCCCCTATGCTCCAGTCATTCTTTCACAACCAGGAGACGGGATTATGTTTTCGAACTCATGGCTGTACCCAGTGTTTGTCATTTGGGTCAGCGTCATTGCCCTCCTCGCAGTATTCGTTCCATTTCGCCAGACCAGAGGGGAGCAGTTTTGGATGAGTGTCGGCGGGGCCATTGGCGGGCTGTGCATCGCATACCTCTACCAGGACTTTTTCCGACCACCCTCATCTCATTGGTGGCATGCGGGATTCGGAGGCGCTTACCTAGGGATCGTTGCAGCCGTTTCGCTCAAGATGGTCGGGAAGAAGCTGGTCCCGGAGCGCTCTCCATCTGTTGATTGGCGTGGTAAGGCCAGCGTGCTGGCAATCATGACCATGATTGCAGGGCTTCTCTTTTTTTTCGGAGTGAATTCAGTCATGGCGACGGCCGTAGCATTTGCTGCTGGCGCCTATGGCATCGCTCGGCGACGTGAGGATTTGCAGAGTTTGGTACGTATGGGCGCCATCATCGCGCTCCTTTACTACGTAACACTGCTTGGCATTTTCCTGCTGATATTGCCAGATATCGGTGCCGCCGGTCGTGCGCTTTCGCCCTACTATGCGGAGCATGGTTTCTGGCGCACGTTTGGCAACCTCGTCATCTGGACTCCCGCCTTCGGTGCCTTCTTTGCCTCTGGACATGCCTTCCTCCGGAACAAAGGGCTCGTCCTCTACCGCTGAAGCCTTGACCATTGCTGCTGCTCGGGATTTCCCGGTCGGCAGTTTTTTCTTCCTAAAAGGATTTATGCTATCCTGAAAGCGAACTTTTAAGAAGAATCGTATGAAAAAATATCGGATTATCATGGTGCTATCAGGGATTGCGCTCGTCAATGCTGCCTACCTGAGTTACAAAGCGTACTTTTTTCGTTATATTGATCCACAAGGACTGACATCGTTTTGTGATTTTTCCTCATTCAACTCATGTAGTGAAGTACTTCGTCATCCCCTCTCCAGCGTCTTCGGAATCCCTTTTCCTTGGGTAGCGCTGACTGTCTACCCTATTCTCCTTGGGCTTGCTTGGTATGGATACAAGCACCAGTCATATGCGCAGGCCAAAGCCCTCGCCATCCTTTCGTTTATGGGCATGTGTTTCAATGGTTTTATTATTTATCGTGAAATACTGTTTATCAAAGCTTTCTGTCTCCTGTGTTTTATTTGCACACTTATCATTATTTCTATATTTTTTCTCTCGCTTTCCATACTAAAAGAGGAAAAACAGCAAAAAAACGTCGAACCGAAAGCAGATTAATGCTATGTTCGGACTTTTTCCTGAAGAACTGGCGATATTGAAAAAACTTGATACCCCGGAGAAGATTCAGGATTTTCTTGATGCTTTTCCCAGTAACCTCTCTCGTTATAGCGATTCCTGTTCGTCACCACGGATGGCGCTTCGTAAGGGTCGGGCGCACTGTATCGAGGGGGCATTCATCGCAGCTACGGCTCTGTGGCTCCAGGGCGAGCGCCCACTCCTCATGGATCTCAAGGCTGAAAAACCTGATTTTGATCATGTCGTGACGCTTTTCAAGAAAAACGGCTACTGGGGGGCCATAAGCAAGAGTAACCACCCAGTGCTCCGCTATCGCGACCCTATTTATCGGACCCTGCGTGAACTGGCACTCTCGTATTTCCACGAATACGTCCTGGCCAGTACTGGTGACAAGACTCTCCGGAGCTATTCTCGGCCTTTTTCGCTCAAACGCTTTGGAATGGATTGGATAACCTCCGAGGAGCACCTATGGGATATAGCGCTGGCCCTCGATGAATCGCAGCACTATCCACTCCTTCCGCCGGGTGGCGCGCGGCTCCTCAGGAAGGCAACAGACATCGAATGCCAGGCTGGTCGGTTGCAAGAGTGGAAGCGGACGGATCCGCGTACGTAAGGGCTTATTCAAGAGCTAAGTATCTCTCTCAAATCTCATGTTTCGAGAAAATGTTCAGATTTCGGCTAAAAACTTTGAAAAGTGAGAAGGGCTATCGAGATAACCCGACAAGCTTTGAGAAGTTTTTAGCCGAAATATGAACATTTTATGAGACAAGCACTTGTTTCTGTTATTATTGGCGTTGAGATTTGAGAGAGATACTAATGCAATATATCCCTAAAACAAGCCATTATTCTCGTATAAAAACGAGAATTTTGCTTCATATAAGCCATATTTTAGTATTCAGCTCTTGACGAAAATCAAAAAATGTGCTAGGATGTACAGTTGGCTCAAGAGCCATCCTGTCGCTCCCTCGGGAGCCGCGGTTTATCCTAAGAACATACTATGGGTGCACGAAAAGCTTTACTTTTCGCGATAGTAATGATTACCGCTCTTTTTCAGATTTCTACAGTGCAGGCGGCCGAGATTTCTCCAGAAATCCCTGCTATCCCTGGCTATGACTACAAGAATGACCCGTATTTGCTTGAATGGACGTTTTCTTTTGAAGACAAGTCCAAGCAACCGGTCACTCCAGTGGCTGATGCCAGTAAAATGAGCAAAAATGACAAAATCCTTGCTCGTTGGAAGGAAAAACAGGCTCATTTGTGGAAAACTTTGCCGACAGAGTCTTTTACTATCAATGCTTCTGCCTATACGGCTGCAGCCGATGAGTGTGGCAAGTCGGACGGTATCACGGCTTCTGGTATCAAGGTTGAAGAAAAACGTACTTTGGCCTGTCCTCCAGCTTTTCCCTTTGGTACCAAGATTGCTATCGATGGTATGGGGGAATTCCGTTGTGAAGATCGTGGTGGTGCCATCAAAGGCAACAAAATCGATATTTACATGGAAACCAAATCTGAAGCCTTTGCCTTTGGTCGTCGTAACCTGACGGCTCAGGTGATTCAGTAAAGATACTCGACAAAAAGAGAAAAATACAGAACAATATGAGGATACGGGGAGTCTAATACTTATTTGCTCCCCTCCTCGATAAGTCTAGCGAATCACGAGATTGGCAGGACTTACGGAGGATCGAGTTTTTTAAATCTTTTTCAGTCAAAAGGAGATCGTGATGGGTGATTTTTTTGGTGCCTGGGTGGCAATGGGCATGTGTCTCGGCACATTGGCGTTGACTCTGGGCTTTTACGGCCACGCCCAGCGACAGCGGCAGAAGATTGAGAAGCTGGAAAGCAGTTTCTTCACTTGGGAGTTTGTCACCCGACTGTTTTTGCCAGAGACAATCTTGGTCGGATGCAGCTTCGTCATCGGATTCGGTGTTGGAGCAGTAAGGACCGAGAATTGGTCGCTCCTGGTTTTTTTGGGGGTTTTAGCGACCATGGTTATGGTGGCGCTTGGTGGGATTCATTACCTCATCATCGTCAAGGCGCATGGCCGAGCATCGCGTGACCGCCGCTTGAGTGGTACCAGGTCTCAGCTTGCGTGAACAGAGAGGGGCTTAGCAGCAGCGACTGCCGAGCCCTTTTTCAATTCCTGGTACATTTTTTCGATATCTCATTTGATTGACGCCCCCTCCCCTATTTGCTAGGCTTTGAAAGTACTTGAAATAAGAAATATGGTCCGGTGGCCGATCGGTTAGGCAAAGGTCTGCAAAACCTTTTAAAGCAGTTCAACTCTGCTCCGGACCTCATAGAATCATGCCGCGGTGACGGAATGGTATACGTAGAGGACTTAAAATCCTCGGATCGCAAGGTCGTGTGGGTTCGAGTCCCACCCGCGGCACAAGAGTTTTGGTGGGACGAGAAGGGCGTGAGTCGAATACGAGCGAGCGAGTATTCTATGTGTAGCGCCCAGGCTCCGCGTCGGAGCGCGGAGGAGTCCCACCCGCGGCACACTTACGTGGTTTTGAACCACATTTTTTTACAACTTATGAATACCTCCCTTGTCTCTATTCCGGCGACACCCATGCGCTTCTTGCGCTTTGTGAGTCGGCCATTTTTGCGCTATGCTCTGGCCACATTTTTTTTCGTGACCATCGCCCAGACGCTGGCATTGACTCTTCCTTACGTGTTGAAGTTGTTGATTGATGCTCTGACGCAGGCCAGTGATACCCTGTCACTGAGTAATGCGTTGCTTCGTTTCGGCGCTCTTTATACCGGCATACTGACCCTTATGTTTATCGGTTGGCGTGCCAGTGGCTTTTGTGGTATTCGGTGGCTGACTGAGAGTAAGGCCTACTCGTTCCGTGTGCTGTATGACTACATTGCTCTTCATAGTCATACCTATTTTTCCAACCGCTTTGCCGGTGCCATTGCTAACAAGATATCTCATGCTTCCGATGGAGCTGATAAATTGATGGAAGATTTGGTGTGGCATTACTATCCATCTCTTCTCTCGCTTTTTGGTACAGCGATTCTTCTTTTCTTAACTGATGTGCGGTTGGCTGGAGTTTTTGTTTTGTTGGTTATTGTCCTTGTGACAATAAATATCTTGCTGGTACGTCGACGTCGTCCATTGGTCGTTGCCTATGCTGAAGCATCTTCCGTACTGCGTGGTGTTGGTGTTGATCTCGTGACGAACATGTCTTCGGTGCGACAGTTCGATCGTCGTGTATTTGAACAGGATAGACTTGCTCAATATATCGATGATCGAACACACAAAGATAAAGCTCGTGGCTGGTCTCAAGAATTCGGGTTGCTTTTGAATAACACGCTTGTCGTTATTGCTATCATCGTGATGATGCTTATTTTGGTACGTGGCGTGATGACCGGTGTATTTAGCGCGGGCGATGTCGTGCTTGTTGTTTCGCTTATTTGGAGTACGTCGTATCAACTCATCTTTATCGGCAACATGCTTAATGGTTTCATCCGAGTGTACAGCGAGATCGAAGAGGGGCTGACGGAGACGCTCGTGGCTCACGATATCGTCGACACTCCTGGTGCACGATCACTAATCGTTCCTACTGGCCGGATTGTTTGGCAGGATGTGGTGTTTCGTTACGATACCAACACGGTGCTCGATCATTTCAATCTCGACATCCTTCCTGGAGAGCGTCTTGGTCTGGTCGGTCCGAGTGGCGCTGGAAAATCAACATTCGTCTCACTTCTTTTGAGACAGCACGAGTTGAGCGGTGGCACCATCCAAATTGATAATCAAGATATCAGTGGCGTGACCCAGGATTCGCTCAGAATGATGATTGCAGTCGTGCCACAGGAACCAGCTTTGTTTCATCGCTCTATTCGAGAAAATATTGCGTACGGAAAACCGGATGCTACACAGGAAGAAATCGAAGCCGTTGCCAAGAAAGCGCAGGCGCATGAATTTATCATCGCTTTGCCTGATGGTTATGAGACCCTGGTTGGCGAACGTGGTGTGAAACTTTCCGGGGGTCAACGTCAGCGTGTTGTTATCGCTCGTGCCATGCTGAAAGATGCTCCTATCCTTGTTCTTGATGAAGCAACCAGCGCGCTTGATAGTGAGAGTGAAGTGGCTATCCAGCAGGCTCTCCATGAATTGATGGCAGGAAAAACAGTGATTGCTATCGCGCATCGCCTCTCTACTTTGCGTGAAATGGATCGTATTATTGTTTTGGAAAAAGGCGTTATCGTTGAAGACGGAACACACGAAACGCTGCTCGCTGGTCGTGGCAGCTATGCTCGCCTCTGGGAACACCAAGCCGGTGGTTTCTTGCAAGAATAGCAAGGAAAGTAAAAAGGAAAATCTATTACCAAACGAAGTGAGTGAAATAAAAGTTTTCTTTTGTTTTGGAATGCAGTGCCGGTAAAATCAGAAGGAACACCTGTTATTTATCTGATCTCAATCTTTCTAAGACTACGGGAATCTTTTTAAAATCTTCGATGAGGGTTTGGCGGAGCGATCCGTTGTAGAGTGCGGCCGCTGGATGATAGAGTACAAAAAATGTTTGAGTACCAATGCCTGGAAGTGTCTGTAGAAAAGATTGACCGTGCACCTCTGAAATTTTTTTGTCAGGAATGAAATGTTCCATGGCGTGACGGCCGAGCGTCACGATAACTTTCGGTTTGATAGCTTTTATTTGTTCATGGAGCCATTGTTCACAAGCAGCAATTTCTTCCGGGAGTGGATCGCGATTGTCCGGTGGACGATATTTGACCATGTTCGTGATATAGATGTCCTCACGTTTCAATCCAATAGTCGCGAGCATCACTGCGAGAAATTTTCCAGCAGCTCCGACAAACGGCACACCAAGTTCGTCTTCTTTTTTCCCAGGAGCCTCACCGATAAACATGATTTCAGCTGTGGCCGATCCTTCCCCTGGTACAGCCTGCGTCGCCGTTTTTTTCAACGTACAGGTGCACGATGCATCCATCAGGATATTGAGTTCCGTGAGTGCTTTTTGTTTGTTCATATTTTTCTAAAAGCTTCCCTAGGCAATCGCGAAGCCATCGGCTGTCTCGACAATTTTTCCTGGGACTTCAAAGCCGCTCGCCAGCTTGTGTCCTCCCCCACCAAATTGATGTGCAATCAGTGAGACATCGATACCGTGATGTTCCATAGAGCGTAAGCTAGCGCGGACGATACAGGCATCACGCTCAGAAAGTACCATGGCAAATTTGGCATCGGGTACAGTCGAGAGAATCGATGCGACTTGGTAGACGTCTTCGGCGCAGGCCTCACATTCTTCGATGTCTTTTTGTGTGACAGCTGTGACCAGCATCCCGGTCTCTTTGTTGAGTCGTGCTTTTTCAAAAGCTTTGCCCCACAGTTTCAGTGCCCCAATATTTTTGCTGCCGAAAATAGTTTGTGAAATTCTTGTGAGAGGCGCTCCTTTTTTCATAAGCTCGGAAGCAATCTCCATTACTTGTGGTGATACTCCCCCATGCTGAAAGCCACCAGTATCAAAGAGAATTCCCATAAGGAGTAACGTAGCCATCGACTTGCTCACAGGAGCGTCGATTGATTTGAGATACAAGTAGAGGAGTTCTGAGGTGGAAGAATACTCTGGATCGATGATGACCAGATCACCTGTGAGGGAAATATCCGGGTGATGATCAATCAAGACGATAACCTGTTCTTCTCGGAAACGATCGATAATCGTATGGAGACCGCGGTCAACGCTGTCGCACCCGATGATGGCATCATATTTTTCAAGGTCGAGTTGATCCGGATGAAGAAAAGTGTGTTCGGCTAATCCTTTGAGGGTATCAGGAAAAGGATTGAAACAAGCGATATCAACGTGCTTTCCGAGAGAAAGGAGGTATTCTTCAAAGGCTAGGTTAGCACCAACCGTATCAGGATCTGGTCGATTATGAGCAAAAAGAAGAATACGTTCCGCCTTGGAAATAATATAGGAGAGAGTACGGAAATCTTTGTCAAAGCGACGCATAGCAGATGGGATAAAGCTGTATAACCTGAAGATATCGCTTACTTGAGCTCCAAAAGAATCTTTTCCACCTTGTCTGCTTCCTGAGCCGTAGTATCGATCTCAAAGGCGAGTTTGGGCATTGGGCGCATGTAGAGTTTGGTGTAGAGTTGCTTTTGGATACCCGAGAGCTCCTTTTTCAATGTCTCGACGACGTAGTTTGTCTCAGATTCAGGAAAAACACTGACAAACATACGAGTATAGCGGAGATCTTTGGAAGTGTCAACCTTGGGGATAGTAATAATAACCCCTGGCTTGAGAGAAAGTTCACGCTCCATGATTTCTCCCAGGAGCTTGCGGATTTGTTCGTTGACCTTGGTGATACGAAGAGCGGACATAGGTGTTGGATAATGTTGTATAAGTTATAAAAACAGCTTATTTGTGCCCTCGGCAGGAGTTGAACCTACGTTTACTCGTTAGGAGTGAGTCGTTCTATCCACTGAACTACGAGGGCACTATGGCAAGAATGAACTGTACCATGTATTCCCTATCTTATCAATAGAGATGGCAGAAGTAAAACAAAACTCCCCTAGTATGGGGAGGTGCTTATATTAAGCGATTCGCCAACCGACGAAGAGTCGAAGTGTGGACCATACCGGAACGCTCACTGCTCGGCCTCCGGCCTGCGCTCTATAGGGCTTCCACCCTCTAGTCCCAGCAAGCTGGGTCACCCCAAGCGGGAAACTCCCGTTTCCCGACCCTTTCCCGTTCGAATTCGTCATTGTGGACCATGCCGGATTTACCCCTGCGGGGCATAAACTTCTCATCCTCCTGATCTTTGTGGACCATGCCGGATTCGAACCGGCTGCCTCTTCCATGCCATGGAAGCGCTCTACCAATTGAGCTAATGGCCCCTATTTATCTAAGCTCCAGCTTAAAGCTACTCCCCTATCATACTTGTTTTTTAGAAATCGTCAATTGCCTGGTTGTTGTATAAAATATATTACAATATAAATTATATATTATGTCAAGTATTCTCTATATTGCTCAGAAATGTTTCACGTGGAACAAATACCCGGTATAAGCAATGCTCTCTACACCCGCCCTAAATAAAGCAAAGTATAATTTCCTAAAATAAAGTGTTTTTGATGATAATTTATTAATTTCAAAAATGTTCCACGTGGAACATTTTCTACAAGTATATTTAAAAATAACAATTGTTCCACGTGGAACAATCCCAATAACTTATTATTAGAGCCATATGATCCTTTTAAATGAGCCATATTTCACTTTTTATTCAAAAACTGAAATATGCCATTTATTCAAGCAAATAACGGGTATTCAACCGATTTTACCGACACTCTCCGCCAGCTGGCGGACGGAAACGAAAGTAAGCTTTCGTTTTGCTCACTTCGTTTGGTAATAAATACTCCTGATTGGGCTATTGATATGATATTAATAAAAAATGTTCCACGTGGAACATTGCCAATAAAATTAAGCTAAAAGATCGAATTGTTCCACGTGGAACAATTCTTCATAACAATTTTTGCTTTGCGAATAATCCTTGGCAGGATGCAATTTTTTGATCCAGTATCGCTAAATGTTCCACGTGGAACAAATTAAAAATCTAGTTTTCTTATAAATTAACAAAGTCGAAAGAAAGTGAATAATCCCTTTAAATAGGTATAAATTAGAACAATTACATGATAATGACTAGTGTTCCACGTGGAACAATTGATAAATCTATGATGGGGAACATCTAGTTTTGTTTCTATTCAGGGACTAACACATATTTTGTGTGAAATTACTTATTATTTAAAATTGTTCCACGTGGAACAATTTTGTAATTTTGTAAAAAAGAAACTCAATTTCAATAAAAAATACTTTCTAGAGATAAAGTGATTTTTCAGAGGAGGAGACAGACGTAAACTCTAGACGTAGTGTCTTAAAATAATGTTCCACGTGGAACATTATTTGATTCTCCCGCTAGAGTATGTATAATTGACATATTTAGTAATATATTGTATAATATATTACTTCTATAATATTTGTGATTGGTTTGGTAAGTGATAAGCGTATATTTGCTTTGAGTTTCGAATTTATAGAAAAATTCTATTGTTCCATACTATATATAGAATAGAGAGGAGTGATTTAGATATGATATCGCTATAAGCTGAATATCGATTTTCTCACAGAGCAAAAGGATTTTGAATAATGAAACGTATGATTCATTTTTCAAAGGAAAGAATGGTTGTGCTGATCTTTGTATTGACGGAATTGATATTGGAAGTATGAAAAAAAAATGATATACTGTGCAAAGAGAAATGAACCATCAAAAGATGTTGGAAGAATATTTGACATGAAGGTTTGTGTGTTGAATATTCTGATTGAAAATGAGGTATGTAGGTGATACTTCATCAAAAATAAAAATGGTTTTATGGTAGGAAATTTTCACGCGGATATCTCAGAGCGGAGTGCACGAGCATCGTTCTTTTTGTTTTTCACACTTCTTTTTTTGAGTGTGACTTTTTTTGCTTTGGCTGATGATACCGTGACAAATAAAAATATTTTTCAAGATTCTGATCAGGATGGACTGAGTAATGATGAAGAGGTTCTCTATAAGACTGATCCGCTCAACAAAGACAGTGATGGCGATGGATACATGGACGGTGTCGAAGTGCAGGGTGGGTACGATCCGCTCAAACCAGCGCCGGGGGATAGAGTAGTGGAGAATGCTGCGGCAGGAAATATTGATGTGGTTGTTGCTGATGACGAGAACCTGACCGAACAGGTTTCTTCTGAAATCGCTAATATGGTGCAGGTGAGCAAGGATGAAGGAGGGGATGTCAGTATGGAGACAGTGAACGAATCGGTGCAAAAAATTATGGATGAGGCCGATGAAGAAATTGTCTTGCCTGAAATAAATCTGGAGGAAATCAAGACAAAAACAGTTTCGACAAAACTCAAAGAAGTGGAGCGACAAGAAAAAGAAAAGGAAGACGCGGTAGAATACCTGACGGTGCTGGCATATATTTTGGCAAACAATTCTCCCAAGACATTTCATTCGGAGCGGGACTTCCAGTCAGTTATGGAGTCGGTGGGCATGGATACGGTGACCGCGATGGCACTCGGGGATACGGCATACTTGGCTGAGTTTTCCAAAAGAGGAGAAAAGATTTTGAAAGAGTTGAAAGACGTGTCGGTACCCGAGAGGATGCTCGATGTTCATGTAAAAGCAACGAAGCTGGCAAAATATTCGATGACACTCCGGGAAGAAGCAGCAACCAATGGCACAGATGATCCTTTGGGACAGATCGCTTCGCTGGCCAAGGTACAAGGATTCTTGGTAGTGGTAGGTGATTTCTCAATGGAGGTTTCCAGTAAACTTGAGGAATATGGGATTGAAAATATTCCACTCGATCCATAAAGTCTATTAAGGTGTAGAGATATGTCCCAGAGAAAAGTATACAACAAGAAATATATTACTGTTTTTTTTGCGGTGGCTTTGGTGTTCAATATGACGACCTTTACGCCACGGGCTCATGCCTGGTGGACGGTGTCGAACATCTTTGGAAGTTTTGCGCAGACCGGGATGGAGAATATCTTGGAACAGATTAAGGTGGCGTTGCTTGCGGCACTCAAGGCATCGGCCGTCAAAGCTATCAACGGCAATGTTGGGAAATTGATCGGAGGCAACTCGACTGCTGATGCACTCTTTGTGACGGACTGGAATGAATTTCTCTACCAACGTCCTCAGTCGCAGACTCAGGTGTTCATGAATGATTTTTTTACTACGGTGACGCGTGGAAAGGGACAGACCATCAACTATGTGAGTAGTGGTGATGCTGGTAACCCGGCTAGTGGGAACTATGCCTCGCATTTGATACGACAGGCTGACCAGGCTATCGCGGCTTCAGATGGCACTGATGCTTTTGCGCAACTAGGCTACGATCTGGATGAATTTGCTGAGAGTCCCGAGGAGATTTTTCAGAAGGGTGATATGCGTGGGTTTAACGCTCTCATATCAAATCCCATGAATAATTCCTTTGGATTTGTGATGACAGCCACAGCAGTGCATGCTACCAAGATGAATCAGGCGATTGATGCGGCTCGGACAGAGGCATCATCATCGGGATTTATCGGGAAAAAGGATCCGGGCAGTGGCAAGACTATTACTCCGGCTGCTACCATCGACAAGATGCTCGCAGATACACAGAATATCGGAAACAATATCGTAGCGGCAGCAGAAAATCCCGGGATTGTTTCGACGATTATCACCGCTATGATCAATCGAGCTGTCAATAATATGATTCAGAAGGGTGTCGGAAAAATTCAGGCCAGTATCGATCGTGAAATTAAGAAGGTGGATACGCAAATCGGAAAAGAGTTGGATAGAGCAAATAAGAAGTTAGGACCGGCAGCACAGTGGTTAGATGAAACAAGTCAAAAGACTAATGCGGTAAAGGCTTATACGTCGCCTCCGCCGAGTGCTAATTGTACGGTTGATATGGGTTGTTAGAAACTAAAAATCCCGAGGAAACTCGGGATTTTTTGTACTTGTTTTGGTGGGTGTATCTGGATTCGAACCAGAGACCTCTACAATGTCAATGTAGCGCTCTAACCAACTGAGCTATACACCCGGCATTTCGACTTCTCCTTTGAGTGTTTGGGGAATGTCTGAGGCGGGTTTCTTTGGGCGGGCTATGGATTCAAAAAAATGAAACCACAGGGCTTGTTTGAAAATTTCAAACCACGAAAGAAGAACTAGTGTGACGAGAAAAAAGAATAATTCTGTCGCGAGGGGGAGTACTGTTTGTGAAAGAGCAACGATACTCAGCATAACCAAATTGAACAAAAATGTAAAGAGGAGGTTGAGAAGGATGAAGTGTACTTCAAAAAAGAGACAGGAAGCTTTTTGCCGAAGAAAAAGATTGGCTCCCGTTTCGAGTGAACTCTTCAGTGTCAGCGGAGAAAGAAAGGTGTAGAAGTAGGTAAATTCCCGCAGAAGATAGCCGATGAAAAAAATAGGAAGAAGTGTGAGTTGGCTGAGGAGAACCAGCGGTGCCAGTGTCGTGTTTCCAAAGAATGAGGCTACCAGCGGTGGGAGACTTACAATGAAAGTGATAACAAGGAGCCCAGTGATAAATAAAGCATCAATACTGAGCGCCTTGGTGAAAGAGGGTAGGGGTAGAAACAATTTTTTTGGAGAGGACTTTTTTTTGTGAGCCTCGAGGAGAACAATGAGGTGGGATTTTCCAAAGAGCACAGAAGCTCCATACCAAAGAAGAAAAAAACAGGAGAGCATCGGAAATTGAAGAATGTGTTCGAGGAGGGCAGTACCGGTAGTGATATCGTATACTCGTTGTAGAAGCAGAAGTGTGGCTGGAGGAAGGGCGAGGAGAAAACCAAAGAAAAAAAACTTCCGACGTTGATGGGAACATCGAAAACTTTCGATGATGATATCAAGTGTGGAAGTTTTTTCCATGGTATTTTAGTACCGGTATTAAGAGGAAGACCTCTCTATTGCGAGACGGGCTTTCCTTCGCTTGCTACCAGAGCGGCAAACTCATCTTTTTCCAGAGTTTCTTTTTCGAGCAAAGCCGAAGCGATAGCATCGAGGGTCTTTCTTTTTTCAGTCAGGATAGCAGTGGCTTTTTTGAAGGCCTCATCGATATAGTGAGTAACTTCTATATCGATATCCTGAGCGGTTTTTTCTGAGTAGTTACGCTCTTCATGCATCTCGCGACCGAGGAACACGAGTTCTTCCTTTTTGCCAAAAGTTCGGGCGCCGAGACGGCTCATACCGTAGCGCGTGACCATGCTGCGGGCCATCGAAGTCGCTCGTTCCAGGTCGTTGGACGGACCAGTAGTAATATCTCCAAAGACCAATTTTTCACTGGCGTAGCCTCCAAGGAAAACAGCGAGCTCATCGAGAAAATAGGCGTGTGAGTGGAGACTCTTGTCTTCTTCTGGTACCGAGAGCGTGTAGCCACCGGCATGTCCTCGGGAAATGATGGACACTTTGTGGACAGGATCGGCATTGGGGAGGCTGGCGCCGACCAGGGCGTGGCCACCTTCGTGATAGGCAACAATATTTTTTTCTTTCTTGTTGATGACACGACTGCGGCGCTCCGGTCCGAGGATAACCTTTTCAACGGATTCAGCCAGTTCGGACATCCCGATAGTTTTTTTGTTGCGACGAGTCGACAGGATAGCCGCTTCATTGACCAGGTTGGCCAAGTCTGCTCCGGAAAATCCAGGAGTGCGCTCGGCTAGGGTGCGCATGCGCACTACCTCTTCAATAGGTTTGTTTTTGACGTGGATAGCGAGAATTTGCTCTCGTTCATTGATATCCGGGAGATCCATGGTGACACGACGATCAAAACGTCCAGGTCGGAGCAGGGCCGGGTCAAGAACATCTGGACGATTGGTAGAA
>CAZBFG010000024.1:0-16773 GCA_964491155.1 uncultured Bdellovibrionales bacterium
AGATATTATCTATTAAGATAAAGATTATGCATATCACCTGTACTCAAGAAAATCTCGCTCGTGCTCTTTCTTATCTGGAACGCGTTGTTGGAAAACAAACAACGCTCCCTATTTTGAGTAATTACCTTATTGAAACAGAAAAGGGTCGTCTCAAGATATCGGCAACAAACTTGGAAATAGGAGTAGTAGTCTCTATCGGAGCCAAGATAGAGAAAGAAGGAAAAATAGCAGTACCAGCAAAAATACTGAGTAATTTTGTTTCTAATCTTCCAAATGGGGATATATTACATCTAGAAGAAGAACAAAATCACTTAAAAGTAGTCAGTACTGCCTATCAAATACGTATAAAAAGTCTAGATGGGAAGGATTTTCCGATTATTCCTGAATATACAGAAGAGTACCAGTATATTTTTCCTGCACAGAAGATAAAAAACGCTCTTTCTCGATTGTTATTCTGTGTTAGTTTAAATGAAGCACGACTAGAGTTGACTGGCGTCTGTCTAACTCTTTCGCAGGGAGTGCTTCGCTTGGCAGCGACAGATAGCTTTCGCTTAGCTGAAGAAGTGATATCTTTTGAAGAAAAAGAAGAAAAAAGGAGTGGAGAACCAGAAAATTATTCTTGTATTCTACCAAATACGGTTTTACATGAATTATTACGAGTGATTACACCTGAAAACAAGTTTATTCAAATGGCTTTTCTTGAAAATCAGGTATTTTTTGAAATTGATGGTATAGAAATAACTTCTCGTATCTTGAATGGTAAATATCCGGATTATCAACAGATTATCCCAAAAGAGTTTTCTACGCAGGTTGTTTTTGAGAGAGCTCTCTTACAGCGAGCGCTTAAAATAGCTGGCTCATTGTCTTCGTATACATCAGGGGAAATAGCCTTGGTATTTGATGAACAAGCGCAGTCTTGTACATTTCTCTCCCGATCCCAGGAAATTGGTGAAAATAAAACAGTATTACCGGTAGAATTTCTTAAGGGAGGTGTGCCACTGACTCTTTTGTTTAATCCACGCTATGTTTTAGAGGGTATTAATGCTCTTTCTGGAGAAAAAATACTTTTTTGTGCTAATACCGCTACTTCACCGGTCGCTTTACGACTGATGGACGAAGAAGCGCAGATACAAGAGGAATATTTGTACTTGGTGATGCCTATTCGAAAGTAACTGTCTGAAATCTCAAAAAGGGTATTTTTATGCGGACGCTTAAAGATCTTCTTCCAAAAAAGCAGATTTTTTCAGCCACAAAAAACGTGTTGGATGAAAAAACGGTTTTTTATATTGCAAAAAAAGTACTTACAGAAGATTATGGTTTGAAGGGGGTGGAAAATATTATTCCAACACTCTTTCAAGAGAAGAAATTATTTCTTTCTGCGAGAAGTTCCTTGTGGGGGAATGAAATATGGTTGGAAAAAGACCGTTTAAAGGAAAAAATGAATAAACTTCTTGGAACTGAAGCAATCCAAGAGATAAAGATTGATAGAGGGTAGTTGGTCGACGCTAGAAAGCTACACTTACATTTTTACTATCGGTGGCTTTGTTGTCATTCTCATCACGAAGCTCCACCTCTACTTTGATACTTGAGTTATTCTTTCCATCAGGGATGGAATAGGTGTAAGAGTAGGGTTTGTCGCTACTTACCCCAACCTCACTGCCATCGATAGAATAGGTTACCTTGTCAACGCCATACGGAGCATCAGTATTGACACTGAGGGTGAGAGAGGAGGATGAGGTGCTGCCAGCCACAGTGAGACTTACTTTTGGCTTGTAGCTACTAAAGTCATCAGCATCGCACTCATCTTCTGGTGCATCAGCAACCACTACTCCTTTTTGCTTTTCATACCAGTTTTCTACCCCTTTTTCCCAGTTTTTATACTGAGCATCACGGTCAGGACTGTCTGGTTTTGGCCCACGAGGATTGTCGCGGCTGATATAGTGGAGGATATCGTGATCACTGACAAAATCTTTCTTATCAGTATCTTTGTCGCGACAGTACTTGTTGGCGAGACAATATTCATTCTTTTTATCAGGAATCTTGCAGACTTTGAGGTCTTCTTTCATCTCGAGTTCTCCAGCGAGCATGGGTTTTTTGGTTTTCCCCTCACCATCACCGATCTCATCATCGGGATTGTACTTGGGGAAATCTTCGATGGGGTAGTTCCCGAGTGATTTATCGAGAAATGCTCGAAAAATAGGGGCAGCAACATTGACACCATCGGCACCTTCTACCATGGGGGTATTATCATTGTTTCCTGCCCATACACCAACGGCGAGGGATGGAGTGTACCCCATGGTCCACCCGTCTCGAAATTCATTGGTGGTGCCTGTTTTTGCCACTACGGAGCGTCCGTCAAAACGGAGGGGATTGCTTTCTCCAAAGACCCAAGCGCGATTTTCATTGTTGGAGAGTACCGAGTCGAGCATGGCGACATACTTTTCTTCAACAACGCGTTCACCGGGAGTGCTTTTGAATTCTTCCAGAAGCTCTCCCTTAGCATTTTCTATACGGAGAATAGCTGTTTTCTCGCGCTTGATTCCCCCAGTAGCCAGAGTTCCATAGGCAGCGACGTGTTCTAGAAGCTTGACCTCTCCTCCACCGAGAACAAGCGAAAGGCCAATACGTGAAGGGTCATTGAGCCCGCTTAATCCCAGACTTTTAGCCAGTTTTACCGAGTCATTGACTCCTGCGAGGTAGAGGGTCTTGACTGCAGGGACGTTGAGCGATCCACCGAGCGCTTTCTTCATCGAGAGTGGCCCATGAAACTTGCCATCATAATTGTTTGGCTGATAGCTTTTTCCCTCAGCTGTCTCAAATTGAGTTTCTACGTCGTAGAGGATTGTTTCTGGCAGGTAGCCTTTGGTAAAGGCCGTCAGATAGACGTAAGGTTTGAAAGAAGAGCCAGGCTGGCGATCCCTTATAGCAACGTTGACATTACCATCGATGGATTCATCGAAATAGTCTTTGGATCCGACCATAGAAAGAATCTGGCCGGTTTTTGGATCAAGAGCAACGAGTGCGGCGTTAGAAGCGTTCCATTTCTTGTTTTTTTCTGCCTGTTCGCGGACAGCCTGTTCAGCAATTTGTTGTTTATCCCAGTCCAGGGTGGTGATAACCTTGAGTCCTCCCTGTTCTACCGCCTGATCACCGTACTTTTGTTGGAGGTAGTCTTTGATATACATGACAAAGTGTGGGGCAGCAATGAGGTCTTTTTGGGGAGTAATTTTTTCGAGTGTTGGTGCTTCTATAGCAGCCGTAGCCTGTTCTTCTGTGATATAGCCCAGACGAGCCATGGTTCGGAGGGTAAAGTTTTTGCGTCCGATCAGAGCGTCCTGACGGGACCCATAAGGAGAGTAGTAGGTTGTCGCCTGTGGAAGAGCCGCAATGAGGGCTGCTTCGTCGAGAGAGAGCTCTCTCGCGGGTTTACTAAAAAATGTTTGGGAAGCTGCTTCTATCCCATAGGCGTTGGATCCATAAGGGATTTCATTTAGGTACATAGCGAGAATCTCGTCTTTCGAGAATTTTGTTTCCATTTCAAGGGACAAAATAACCTCCTTTACCTTTCGAACGAGGGTTTTTTCATTGCTGAGAAGGGTATTTTTGACAAATTGCTGGGTGATAGTCGATCCTCCCTGGGCCTTATCGAGTGTGACAATATCACGCAAGAGTGAGCGCAAGATTGAAGTGAGCTTGATACCGTAGTGATTGTAGAAATCCTGGTCTTCAAGGCTGATAGTGGCGAATTTGATGACATCAGGCATATCGTCGAAAGGGATGACAGTGCGTTTTTCTTCGCCGTGCACTTCGTAAAGGAGGTGATCCCCGGTGCGGTCGTATATCTTGGTAGACTGGACAATAACGCGCTTATTGACCTCTCCCGGGTTGGGGAGGTCTTTGGCTATCCAAGCAAAAATAGAACCGACCGTGACAAAGCCTATCAAAAAACTAAAAAGGCCGATACGGAAGAGGGTACGCCATATCTTGCTTTTTGGCTTTTCCAAGCCAGGGACAGTGCGTCTTTTGCGAAAAAATGTCATAGAGAAATAGATATGGTATCTCTATTGTATACCATAAAAAAAGGAAAAAGAGAAGCAAATTCATCCTTATTTCCCCAGGGGTGTTCCTCAGGCAACGTACTCGTCTTTCATGCGTTCCCATATCTCTAACGCATGGTACTGAGGTTTTTTGATATCCGCTGGATTGAGAAATCCCGACTTGATAAGAAAAATAAGTGTATCAAGATTTGCCCCCAATATGAAGGCATATTTTTCAGCGCCATGTTCTGAAAGTTCCCGAAAGAGTTTTATCTGTTCGAGATAGGCAGTGTCTTTGCTGTTGGTGAGAAATTGAGAACTAGCAGAAAGGTCCTCACCACTATTAAAGAGTCGCCGGGCTCGATTGATGGCTAGTTTTAAGTTGGCTCGGCCCTCTTTTTGAAATTCTGTATCGGTAGTTTTTCCTAAGGTTTTTTTCAAGAGGGGCGCTTTCATCGCACTTTGGTAAAAAGCCTGCACACACTCAAGATAGTTTCCTCCTTGGAGTTTTCTCTCCATAGCCCGCAGGTAATGAGGATGGCTAGGCGAATCGTAACCAAAGGCGTTTTTTGAAACAAGGTCTTGATTGTACATGGCGCCGCATTCTGCAAAGACGTCCGTTCTGCCGCTCCCCAGTTTCTGAAATAATCGGAGGGGGATGCGGGATTTGTTTTCATGCTGAATTACATGCCCCTCAATCTCATGTGCAAGCGTGATGGATATGGCGGTGGCCGCCGACTGACTCTTTACTCCGCACTTGACTACTTTCCGTTTGCTATCTACAGCCATAGTTTTGAACTCTTCACTCATAACAAACTGCCATTTATTATCCCCTGCTGGCCCGGAGCGATCGGGGCTGTACTCGGAAGCAGGTATTTCACTCAAGAGTCCATAGGATGCCAACGTCTCTCTCGCTAGTTCGTCAATGACGTCCGGTGAAAAACGATTTGGATCAGAAATTTTTTCTGGATCGAGACCTTTCTTTGTTATAGCTTCATTCCGTAAAACGGTACTGTTAATGTAGATGGCCTCAACCTCATCTGCGAAGCGCCTGAGTTCTTCTCCGGCCTGTTGACTCCAGCCATCCTGATATTCGGAGGCTCCGTGGGTGAATTTGTCATACCGAGAGAGGCCGCGGGGTATATTGCTGAGCCCGACGGCTTCATTTCGCAGGGTTGCTTCGTCAGAGGAAAGAGATTCTTCTCCCGCAGATGTGAGCTTTTTTTCAACAATAAAGGCATCGCTTGAAGAGCCGGCAATCATAAGGTTGACTCGCGATTGGTAGAGATCAAGAATCCCAGAGAGGATTTCTTTGAAAGCAGGGCTTTTGTCTGGGACAGTCTTTCCGAGAGTTTCTTGGTAGCGCTTAATAAGGCCCTTGAAGGTTCGGAGAGAGGTTATCTTTTTTCTGTTTTCTTCAGGAGTCAACAACAGTGAAACTCTTCCTGGAGGAGGAGTCTGTTTTAGGGGTAACACACCACCATCTTCTGGTTCTTTGAGAAGCCCTTGGAGGAGTCGGTCCTCGCTATAGTCCCGTGCACGGCCTGCGAGGGCTACTCGTTCTTTTGCTTTCATGGCAGCCACATTCTTCGTGGCTGAATGCAAGAATAATTCTGCCGCATCCATTGTTATGATATCGTCTGGCAATGATATCCCGACTGATTTCTCAAAGTCTGTCCGCCCCGAAGGGGAGAGTAGATATTCTGTATAAAAAACAAACTCTTTTGGAGTAATGGCAAATATTTTTTCAAGCGCTGCGCCAAGCGTGTTTTCGAAATCTGTAAGTATTTCCCGATCCTGTTCTGAAATTATCAGCTTTTCGACGCGCCCTGCCTCGAGATCAGAAAGGAGTTGAAGTTTCTCCCCAATTCCTATCGAGGTTCTCTCGGGGTAGAGTCGCGGAGCTTCACTCTGTGTTTTTGGTGGTTGTGCCGATTCTATTTTTTCCATAAGCCTCTCTATTGTATCGAGCAGTAACAGAAAAAGAAAGCCCCGAGAAATTCGGGGCAAAGCAAACGGTAGACTGAGAAGAGGTTTAACGAAGATCCGGAAAAATGCTTTTCAAGATTTCACTCGAAACATCGACGCCCTTACCTTCTACCAGAGGCTTTTCATGCATGTTATAGAAGGGGTTGGGATTGATTTCAATGATGGTGTAGTTGCTTTTTTGGGAGCTAATGTCATGAGCGAAGAAATCGATACCGCCATAAGTGAGTCCTACGGATTCGATGGCTCGAGTACAGATTTTTTTGAAGGAAGGATGCATTTTTTCAGTACACTCAACTGATCGGCCGCCATCAGACATGTTCAAGTTATTTCGAAGTTTGAGGAAATAATTCTTAGGGAGCACCGACTTCATAGTGAGGCCGTGGTTGGCGATGGCCTCCTTGGCAATCTTATCCAGACGTATCTCAAATCCAGGCTGTCTGTGAGTATCAAAATCTTGGATGAGTTTTTTCAGAGAAGAAACGCCATCCCCGGTAAGCCCCGCAGAAATTTTTTGAACACAGGAAAGAACCTTGCCATTGAAAACAAGGACGCGGTACTCATTGGCGACAAACATTTCTTCAATCAGAAATTTAACGCCAGGACGTTTCCCATAGGCTCCCTTGGCGTGGGCTATGGCCGAGCTTAGTTCTTGAGGAGAAGTGATATCCCACGTGACTCCTTTTGCTAGTGATCCATCGACAGGCTTGCATATGAGCGGGTAGGTAAGTTTTTTTTCCTGAATAAGTCGAAGGGCTTCCTTGATAGAACTCGCAGTTATTCCTTGAGGAGTTTTTATGTTCGAAGCATTCAGAATAACTTTGGTAGTCTCTTTATTGGTGGTGAGATTCCCCATTCTTTTGTAGATAGGGAGATTTCTTTTATAACAAAAAATAGCTTTTCCGCCATGCTCAAGTTTGAGGATGGGAGAATTTTCTTTTTGAATCATTTCTACTGTAACGCCGAGCTCGAGAGCTTTTTTGAGAAAAGATTTGAAGCCGCCGTGTTTTACGTTGCGAATATATTCTTGAATGGGCATACATTTTTTGCGAATGGTTTAGAACAACAAGGGAGAGGGAAAAGATTATTTATTGATATCTATGAGAAATTTCTTTAAATGTTTTCGTCCGATAATGGCAGGATACTGAAGGCCTGATCGATCAATGACAGAGACTTTCGCGGGAATATGGATGTCGTCCATTATGAACTCAATCTGAACCATGGGGCGGTAACTGATTCCATGAGAGGATTTTACGACCGCTGTATCTGCAAGCCCCGGAACAGCAAGGAAAAGTTTTTCCCGGTCTTCCTTGGGGAGATCCTCGTAGATATTTTTGAAAGAAGATACTTTTTCTTCAAACGCTTTCAGTGTTTCTTCAAAGCCCAGTTGTTTGGCGAGTTCGGTGTCGATCGAGGTGGAGTCGGCGCCGGTGTCGATCTTGGCTTCGACTTCGATTTCTTTTCCGTCTTTACCGATGAGCTTTACTTTTTCGATACTGCCGATGACGCGTTTACCGGAGAGCTCCTCGATCTCTTCTTCGATCTCGCCACCAAAAAGGTTTTTGCCGACACGGATACCGCGCTCAGTGGTTTTGATCTTGAGTCCTGACACACGCTTGAGGCGACCTTTCAGTCCGGCCAGATTGGCGAGTTGGATAGAGAGTCCGGGACGGGCGTTCAGTTCCAGGATGACCGGTCCACGGTCACGATCGATGGCGATGTCAGCACCCAGAAATCCGAGACCCGAGAGCGCCTGTGCCTCCACCGACATGCGGAGAATTTCTTTCCAATAGGGGATTTTGATACCAGAGAGGACGAGGCGTGTCCCGGGAACATACTCGATGAGTTGGCCTTTGCCGATGATAGCAGTAGTAGTCGTCCCAGTCGCCAGGTCGATACCGACACCGATAGCTCCTTGCTGCAGGTTGGCCTTGCCATCAGAAGCACGCGTCGGTAACCGGAGCATGGCCATGACCGGGACATGGTTGAAAACGATGACGCGGATATCAGGGATGCCTTTGTAGCTGTAGGGCTTGAAGAGTTTCAAGAGCTTGAGACGTTCTTCAAAAAAAGCAATGTCAGGAGTGTTGGCGAGAGAGAACGATCCGTCAAGAATGTTGCGGATATGCGACTTCAAGTCTTCGATAGTGATGACTGATCCATCGGCCTTGACCCACGCATCGGTGCGATTTTTTTTGCGGGCATACACGACGACGATACCTTCGCCACCGAAGCCGCGATTAGGCTTGAGAGCAAAGCTGTCCGGCAGCGTGCTCCAGTCAAACTGTTCCAATTCCTCCGGACTCTTGATCTTGGCAATGAGGGCTGAAACTCCGAGATTATTTTTTTTCAAAATGCGTTTGCACAGCAGTTTGCTATCAGCAATTTCCATACTGCGCTTGCGGTTGTTCGGGCGGATGTACTCCAAATTCCTGGCATTCATGCCAAGGAGGAGAGAACTTTTTTTGAAGAAGTCGAACATACGAACAAAAGTCATGGGCTAATCCGCCAGCTGGCGGAAAAAAGTCAAAAGCGTAGAACCACTGAAGTTCTACTGTAAATGCTTGATAATTTTTCGAAAACGAAGGAGCTCGGTGATGCGCAGCCCGGTCCATTTTCCGAGAGAGAAATTGATGACAAACGTGAAGAGGATAATCCAAGGGTAATGAAGGATGAGGGTGATGAGGGCATTCCAACTGACCAGGTAGTATCCAACGACGGAAATGACCAGTGTTTCGACAGCCAGGATAAGGGCGACACGACTGCCTTTTTCGATCTGGGTGGCGACAAATTTTTCCGCGAGCGTAATCATGATGAGGAGCGGAAAGATAGAGACAGCCGCGAGCCCCGTGCGCTGAAACATCCCACCGACCACGAGGATACCGAGGATCGAGAGCGAGACGATAGAGACGGTCATAGCTACGCGGGGCAGGTAGAGGAGGCGAAACTGCTTCATGAGGAGACGAGAAAGTGTCCCGACGGCGATGACCGAGATAAAGATGGCGATACCGTATTTGATACCGTTCGGATCAAAGGCGAGGAGGGCGAAGGTGATGATGGAGGGGGTATAGATACCAAAAGCCTTGATACCAACCACCTGGCGGAAAAAAGCCACCAGCGTCACCACGACCGGCAACATCAAAAGCAGGGCTACCGTTTGAAGCGGCACTCCCTGTTCGACGATAAAGTTGATGAAAGGATGGTACTGCATAGGAAATTTCTAATTACCAATTTCTAATTTCTAAAGCCAGAAATCGAATTTTATGAGGAATGAGGTATTAGATATTAGGAATTTTTTATACTTTCCATTTTCCGGCGGCTTTGGTGGCAGAGGGCCAGTGCTAGGGCGTCGGCGGTATCATCAGGATGGGGGATAGCGGGCAGCTTCAAGAGCGCTTGTACCATCAATTGTACCTGAGTTTTGTCAGCTCTCCCATAATTTGTCAATGCCTGCTTGACCTCAAGCGGGGTGTAACCGGAAATACTAACACATAAATTCTCCAAAGTCAAGAGGATAACGCCCCGTGCCTGGGCGACCGAAATGATGGTTTTTTGGTTTTTGAAAAAGAACAGTTCTTCGACAGCCGCCTCTTCCGGCTGGTACTTATTGATAATTGCTGCAAGGTCACGCGCAATCTCAGCCAGGCGTTTCTCGGGTGCCAGGTCTTTATCGGTGCTGATATGCCCATAGGCAACAGCCGTGGCTTTTCCGCCCTGTATCTCTATCACGCCCCATCCCACCGTCGCGGTGCCTGGATCGATGCCTAAAATACGCATAAAGAGGCAGTATTATTCTGGATCAAATGTCAGCGCTTGTGGTCGGTCATATTTCCCTTCGAGAGCCGTCCAGAGGAGTTCAAAGGCTTCGCCAATGGCTATTGCAAACTTAGGCGATTCAATGATGAGGGTCTGGGTGCTCTCGATGAGGCAGATACGAACAAATTGCTTGTCGCAGGATTCAATAGAGACTTTGGCGCTGTAGAGCTCGGGAGGCATGAATTTTGCTTCAATACTGCCTTTTCCTGGTTCGAGGTACTTGGCATAGTCTTTCAGGTTAGAATTATCGACCGTAATACCACGGACTTTTGGACCATATTTTTCTTTGTATTCATTCCATTCCATGAAAACTTTGGTGACTTCCGGTGAGGCGTCCTCAGGCGAAGCAAAAAAACCGACGATTTCTTTCCCATGGAGTTCACGCTTTTTGTAGTCATAAGCCTGACGCATGCCATCGGCCCCTTCGTAGTACATGATACTGGGCTTTTCGGCAGTGCCTTTTTGAAAAGAGCGTAGTTCCGGGAGGATAGCCCGGGCGGCACGGAGTTTTTCGCCTTGTTCTTCAATAAAGGCATCCGGAGTACGGGCGATATAGCGCTTCTTGTCTTCGCCAGGCACATGGACGATGAGCCCCTTTTCCACTAGCTCCTCCGCGATGACATAGGCTGTTGGACGCTTGATTTCGGCTTTATTGGCTATCTGATAGGGGGTAGAGGGGCCAAGTTGAAGCAAAGCTAGATAGATTTTGGCCTCTTTTTCAGAAAGTCCTAGGTTTTTAAGTGGTTCCAATAAGTGTTCCATACTCCTATGATACTCCTTTTTTATAAAATAGTCAATACTTTTGACAAATAAAACCGATACAGAGTGATAAATACCTTTATTAAAGCAAAAAATAGTATTAAAACAGGTCATATATTTGCATAAATATAGACGGCATTATTGACATTATGCTGTTTTCGGAGTATAATACACAGTCAAGTTAAGAAGCAGTAATGCAAACTAGCTTGATCCAGTTCTTTCAAACCTATCGGCGAATAGCCACCCGCTCCTCGGGGTTCTGGGGAAAGGAGATAGATATGACCAAGTTGAACATTCTCGTCTGTGAAGACACCCCGAAGCATCTGCAAGCCGCCCGTGAGCAATTGGCCGAGCACAATCTGCTGACGGCAAGCACCCTCGTTGAGGCGATGCAGTACCTCGGCAACAAGGTCTTGGAGGATGTCCCCGGCTACGCCGAAGCTATCGAGGATGGTGGAGTGGCCGTTCCAAAGTACATCGGCAACATCGATGTGGTGCTTACCGACATGTACATGCCCGGCGGGAATATGCCGGTGTACAGCCTAGGTGATCAGTTGGCGCCAGTTGGTGTGATGATTGCGCTTCGGGCAGCAAGCCTCGGAGTGAAGTGGGTTGGACTCATGTCTAACTCCAACCACCACTCGGACGCCATGACCTGTGGCATCGACATGTTGAACGGCACTTGGTTCAATACCAAACGGCCTCTCAGCATCAATGGCTCCAAAGTGGTCTTCACAACTGCCGCGTTCGATATTTCAAGGGACGACGCAAAGGACTGGAAGGCGCTGCTCGACGGGCTCCTCGAGGCATAGGAGCGAGGGAATGTAGTCCCTTTCAATAAACTGCCGTCACGTTCGGGGACGTTACTCCCGAAAGTTTTGGAGAAAGAATGCAACATCATCCTTTCTCCTCTCAATCAAGTTCATCACACAGTGTGCTGGGCTCGTAGAGAATCAGTTCTTTCAAAACAATTTCCAATCTTAGGTTTTAGGACAAAGGGAGTAGTGCATGGCTCTCTTCCTCCTAAAACTTAGGCTCCCCACGTGAACGACCCATATTGGGTACGACGTAGGGGTGAGGAGCAGTCATGCAAGTAGTTGAAGTTGCGAAGTTTGTCGAACAAGAAAATGAAGACATTCAAAAATTTGGGAACCTTCTGCGTGGCCTTGCGGGGACGGCTAAAAAGATAGCGTTATCAAAATACGTAAACTATTATCCAGGTCGTGTTCCCAGGGTAAACAGAAGTGAAGTGGACCCCGAGGAGGCTACGGTTATGGACTGGCTCGTAACGGAGCACCCAGACTTCATCAGCAAGGGGTACCACATGAGGTACACTCATGTGGTATGGTTTACCCTCAAAAAGGGAACCCGGCTGCCCACGAGCGATAGAATCCTCGAGGAGGATATCGCTCTGCCGATGTTGCTATAGAGATTCGACCGCATCGCCAGCTGACTGCGGTATAAAAATGAACAGCAAAAAGCGTCGTGGGAAATCCTACGACGCTTCTTCTTTTTTTTCAAAACATGTTACAATAATCTTGTTTCACCAAATAGACGGTCGTGTGTTTGGTGAAACAGTGATAGGAAGAGGTGTATATAAACAAGAAATAAAAATATGTTGAAAAGAATTGGGCCGGTGCAGCAGAAGATACTGGCGGCTATAATAGGCGGGGTGGGACTTGCCTTTTCTTCGTCGCCGACCCAATCATTTTCAATGGTGCGGGCGGTTGGGAAAGAATGGAAACGGATTGATCAAAATAATCTCAGGCGATCCGTTCGTTCATTGTGCAATAATCGATTGCTTATAGAAAAAAAGCGTGGAGATGGAACAGTGGCTCTCGAGCTGATGGCCGAAGGAAAACGCCAGGCGCGGTACAGGGATATTTTTGGGAATGGAATCAAGATAGCTAAGCCGAAACAGTGGGACAAGCTCTGGCGAGTAGTGATGTTTGATATCCCTGAGAAAAAACGACGCTTCCGTGATATCTTGCGAGATCACCTCAAAGAGATTGGTTTCAAGGAACTACAGCACAGCGTATTTGTTTTTCCGTATCCTTGTGAAGAGCAAATAGCTGCTCTGGTAGATTTGTACGGAGCCAAAGAATATGTGCGAATTCTCACAGTAAAAAAGATTGATAATGGAAGCGAGCTTGAGAAAAGATATATAGGTTCTCGAAAAAAGTAACCCAATTATATCCTCTATAATCTTTCCCCTCTTTTGTTTCACGAGTCAGACGGTCGTGTGTTTGGTGAAACTGTGATTTATTGCCGAATGAAGTGAGTGAAGCGAAAGTTTATTTATTATTAATCCAATCTTTAGGGAGGACAGTTTGGTTTTTGCTCTTTTTTCTTTTTATGGAAGTGATGATGTATTGAGCGAGCCAGGAACCCAGTATGCTTATAACGACAATAAAGAGGTAGTGCTTGGGTTGAAGTGATTCCCCAATGAACGGTTGAAGAAAGAATTGAGGGTTGTTAAGGAAGGAGAGAAGAGCAAAAAGCAGCATAAAGCCAAACAAAAATCCAAAGATACCAAGTGCTTTTGCGGTTTGAAGAAGCCAGGATCCTTGACCAGGTTGGCGCTTTGAAAAAATTACAAAAAGGAATAAAGTTACCAAGCTAAAACTGACACCCCCGATAATGGCTTGAGTAGTTTCGTTGTTTATGTCCATATGTTAGGCGCGGTTGTCCCAAACTTTTTGGACGTCGGGGTGGTCGTCTAGGGTTTCGAGGAGTTTTTCGAGGGCAGGGAGATCGCTTTCAGTCGGTGTAGCGGTTTGTGAGGGAATATAGCCGAGCTCGGCACTTTCACAAATCAGATTTTTACTGCGGAAGTATTCTTCGACAGACTGCAGTTTGTCGATAGCGGTCACGACTACGAACACTTCGGGCGTGACAAAAAAATCATCAGCGCCTGATTCGAGGGTTTCGTTCTCAAGTGTTTCGGCGGAATATTTTTCGAGAGAAAAAGCAATGAGGCCGACGCGGCGAAACATGAACGAGACAGCGCCGGTCGGGACGAACTTGCCACTGCCCTTGGTCAGGATGGATTTGACCTCGCTCACGGTGCGGTTCTTGTTGTCGGTGGCAGTTTCGATGAGGAGGGCGACTTGGCCAGGACCATAGGCTTCGTAGGTCAGCTCCTCGATCTGGGCACCATCTTTCAATTCACCGGTACCACGTTTGATAGCGCGATCGATGTTGTCTTTGGGCATGTTGACGGTCTTGGCCGCATCGATAGCCATCTTGAGCGAGTAGTTACTATCAGGATTGCCACCACCGGCTGCGGCAGCGATGATGATGTTGCGACCGTACTTGGTGAAAACAGCGGCGCGTTTGGCATCGTTCACGCCTTTGGCGCGATGGGTTGTGGCCCAATGTGAGTGTCCCGACATATATGTAAAGTAATTTCTAATTACCAATTTCTAATTTCTAAACAAGTACCAATGCTGCAATGGCTGAATGTTTGAAAAAATGAGAATTTTAAAATCGGCCTTATTCTAGCCGATTTAAGAAGAAAAGAAAAGGTCAATCTACTTTTTGTTGAGTGCAAGGGCGATTTCGCGCATGTCGTCCTGGGTGGACTGGCGCGCGAGGGTCATGACGGCGTCTTTCACGGCAAAGGGGTCTGCCACTTGGCGGAAGATGAAATGATCTTCTTCGGAAGCGGTCTGGACATAGACATCACCGAAATTGAGCATAGTCGGGATGAGGCCGTTGACCGAACTAGTGACGTCTTGGACTCGGGAAAAGCGTAGTTCACTAATATGACGGATAAAGAGTCCTTTTTGTTCGATGTTGACGATACGTTCGTTGGTGATAATCCACACATCAAAATAATAATCGATCCAGACGAGAAAGCCATAGAGCCAGAGAAAAAGAAGCAGTGTATTTTGGGTGAATGAAAAGAAGGGGAGTGTTGTGTCGCTGATAATTTCAGGAAAGAGCGTCGGTAGAACAGCCAGACTGCCAAGGAGCACGCAGGCGAGGAGCGTTATGAATCCAAGGTGCATGAGAATATTGAACCAATGGCGATGAATCACCTGGAGAATCTGTTCATTCTCGTGTTGTCCTTGGAAGTGATAACGACTGAATTTGTAGTTTTCTGGCATAAGAGACCTCTGTGTTTAGAGTGAGTTCATTGGGAGCAGGTCTGCGAGGGGCAGAGAAAAGAAGATCATCGCATTGGTAATGAGCAGAATAGTGAAAACAGAAAGGAAAAGAATGGTACTTAAAACAGCCATTTTGCGATTGAGCGTGTAGCGCAGCAGGTGAAACACGATGAAGAGTGCGGTCACGACGAAGCTGAGAAAGAGAACCGTGTAGAGAATCCCAAAGATGAGTTGCATACGATTTTGTTTTTGCTGACCTCAGTATTGTATCATCGGAACGTGACCGCTACAATAACTTTTCTTGGTGATCGCGGGGCATTTTCATACCGAGGTGAGTGAAGCCTGCTTCGGTGACGACACGACCCCTTGGAGTGCGCGCGAGAAAGCCAAGTTGGATGAGGTACGGTTCGTAGACGTCCTCGATGGTTTGAATTTCTTCGCCCGTGACAGCAGCCAGTGCCTGGATACCGGCTGGGCCACCTTTGAATTTGGTGATGAGGGTATGGAGAATGTGGCGGTCGGTCGGTTCGAGACCGAGGTGGTCGATTTCGTAGAGGTCGAGGGCTTCGCGAGCTAGTTTTCCGGAAATAGTTTCTTCATTCTTCACCTCGGCGTAGTCGCGCACGCGCTTGAGGATCCGGTTGGCCACACGAGGTGTCTGGCGACTGCTCCTCGCTATTTCACCGGCGCCTGTTTCATCGAGACCCATACCGAGGATACCAGAAGAGCGTTTGACGATTTTCTCGATGTCCGCTGGCGTGTAAAATTCCAAACGATGCGTCGAACCAAAACGATTGCGCAGGGGATTGGAGAGGGACCCGAGACGGGTGGTGGCACCAATCAAGGTGAAGCGGGGGAGGTCGAGCTGGATAGTGCGAGCGGCGGGACCCTTGCCGATGATGATGTCGAGCTTGTAGTCCTCCATGGCGGGGTAGAGTATCTCCTCGATCATTTTGTTCAGTCGGTGAATCTCATCGATGAAGAGCACATCACCGTTTTCGAGGTTGGTGAGGATGGAGCCGAGGTCGCCTACTTTTTCGATAGCTGGTCCGGACGTGACTTTGATACCGACCCCCATTTCGCGGGCGATGATATGGGCGAGGGTAGTCTTGCCGAGTCCAGCAGGACCGTAGAGGAGCACGTGGTCGATATTTTCGGTGCGTTTCTTGGCTGCCTGGATGAAGATATCGAGGTGTTTTTTGATCTTGTCCTGACCGATGTATTCGCCAAAAGTTTGCGGACGCAGGGTATTGTCGAGATTCTGGTCTTCTGCCACTTTTTCGGGCTCGAGCGGCGAGGGCGTGTCGGAGTGAATCATAGGCTTGAATATGGGAAAATATTCGTGTTTACTTTGCTTTCAGTAGAGTCAGTATAGCACCGATTGACAAAACAACAAAAAAGTGCTATGGTGTAGAGTCTCTAAAAAGGGACTGGGTTTTCAACCATCCATCAATTGCATTGATGGCCGTTACTCCCCGGATAGTGGAGCGAGGAGCTCGAGATGAATTATCAAGGTGTGTTGTTGGCGGCCGTTCTGATGATTGCGGTGGGTACAGCGAATGCCCAGGCCGCTCAGAAGCCGAAGCGGGAAGTGCCGCCGCCGATGACAGCTGAGCTCATGGCTCAGCAGCAGGAAGCAGCCATGAAAGAGATGGAGGTCGCCATGGCCAAGATGCGAATTCCGTTTCCAAATTCAGGCGTTCCTGACGAAGTGAAGTCGATTTGCATCAACGGCCGCAAGGCGCTCGCAGTTCGCTACGGTGTCTATGGCGGCATTCTTTGGGAGGGCACACCAATCACCCCTGTTCCTTGCAAGTAACTGGCCGCGCGAATCGAGAGGGCCTAGGGTTGTCAGTGATGACCCCGGCTCATATTTTTTTTATACAGCCATTGTCCCCCCTTGTTCAAGCCAAAAAATGATACTAATTATCAGTTGCTTGACAAAAAATCAAAGACATGCTATCATCAGGGGTCGCTTGAAAAACAAGAAAGCCTATAGTTTATAGGGCTGCTTCACATGTAGACAATTGGGGATTTCTATCTTTTATCCTCAATCACGGAAC
>CAZBFG010000025.1:0-13519 GCA_964491155.1 uncultured Bdellovibrionales bacterium
TAACGCCCCGCCACGTTAGCAGTGTGGTGCCTTCAGCCACTCGGCCACCTCTCCATGTTTTTTCGCTACATTTCCCAGCCTATCAACTTTCGAGAGGAAAATCAAGGCTTGATTGCGGCGCTTTTTTTGAAAACCTTGTACCACAGACCGTAACCTTCACCGCTGGGGTGAAAGAGGTCACTTGCATGGTATCGGTACGGCTCGAGGAAAAAGGGGTCGGTTTTTTTGTCGCGATACAAATCGACATAGGTCACGCCTTGCTTTGATGCCGCCTTCATAAATATGTCCCGAACCAAAAGCGTCCGCCTCTCCCAAAGAAAGGCGAAAGGACGAGGAAATAATAATGCGCTTGCCACGTTGCCACAAGTAAGAAGCGCGACGTGCCTCCCTACTCGCTTGGCCTCCTCGAGAACTGCTAAAATATCCGCCTCAAGCATTACTGTGTCGGTGAAATGCGTAATATCATTACCTCCGATCTGCACCACCACTTGCTCATACTGTTCTGTTCCCAAGATTTTCAAAACTGGAAGCACTTCGGCTGTTTTTCTCCCACTCACTGAGAGATTGTCCACGTTCCAGTCTGGATGTTCTGCTCCAAACCTGCCTGCCAATGACTCTTCCGGACGTGGCGCCCCGACTCCCACTCCGGTACTGTCCCCTACAAACAACACCTTGGGCGCCTCCGGAGTAGTTGTTCTTTGATAGGGCACACTGCTTCGAACCAAAACCCGACCCTCTCGTATCAATCCCTGCATACGGAAAAACGAAAAAATACCGTATCCAATAACCAGCAATGTGAGCACCGCCAAACTCGAATAAAAGACATTCATAGAGTATACTTTCAATGATATCGGTAGTATATCATCCTTTCAACTCTATGAATGAAACGCCTAAAAATCGCTGCGGCTGGGTCCGTCCCGGGGACAATCTCTACGAGCAGTACCACGATACCGAATGGGGCGTCCGCACCTACGATGATCGGCGGTTGTTTGAATTTCTCCTCCTCGAAAGCGCTCAGGCTGGACTCTCTTGGGAAACTATCCTCAAGAAACGCGCTGCCTATCGCGAGGCTTTTGCTCAGTTTGATCCGAAAAAAATAGCTCGCTTCTCGCGGCGCGACATCGACCGATTGATGAAAAATAGCGGCATCGTCAGACATCGTTTGAAAATCGAAGCAGCGATCAGTAACGCCCGTCTGTTTCTCGAAGTGCAAAAAGAATTTGGCTCTTTTGCGAAATATCTCAACCAATTTGTTCACGAGTATCCCAAGTCAAAACAAAAACGTTCACTCGATGACATTCCGGTTTTAACCGAACAATCAGAAGCACTCACCGCTGACTTGAAAGCCCGTGGCTTCAAATTTTTCGGTCCGGTCATCGCCTACGCCTACATGCAGGCTGTTGGCATGGTGAACGACCACACCACCGACTGCTTCCGCTACCAAGAAATCAAGAAATTCGGCAAGAAAAAAACCGGCGTAAGGATGACATCCTCTGCCGGAAAACTCATTCACTCGACTGCAGCTGAAATCAGCGTGACTTCAAGCGATACTTCGGGAGCTGTTGTGCCAACTTCTGCAGAACTGGTACGCCGCTCAAGTAGGCACTGTGGCACCAGCTCTTCAGTGCTTCTACAAACTCACCTTTCTTGATATCCTCCCGCTGCCACAGGTACTGCAGGCGATCTCGGAACTCACGCACCTCAACCTGTGCCCACCAGTCTTTCCGCTCTCTCCGGACAAAATGATTGAGCTCTGCCAGAAGCTGATGTCGCAGTGCGATGACAACATCGACAGTCATCTCGTCGCATTCGTTCTTGCCAGGCACGAACTCAGGTATTGGGTATATCTTTTTCACCGTGGCCCAACCCACCATCTCCATCGCACGGATGTAGGCCCAGCCGATATCGAACTCGTACGGCTTGACGGACAGCTTGGCCGACGTCGGGTAGGTGTGATGGTTGTTGTGGAGCTCTTCGCCGCCGATGATGATGCCCCAGGGACTGATATTGGTCGAGGCATCTGGTGGTTCGAAGTTGCGGTAGCCCCAATAGTGGCCGATGCCGTTGATGATGCCGGCCGCTGTGACCGGGATCCAAGCCATCTGCACTGCCCACACCGTGGCACCGATGGCACCAAACAGCACCAAG
The DNA here is from genome assembly GCA_964491155.1 of uncultured Bdellovibrionales bacterium. Lineage (GTDB taxonomy): Bacteria > Patescibacteriota > Minisyncoccia > Moranbacterales > UBA1568 > UBA1568. The sequence continues at coordinate 2,149 of CAZBFG010000025.1, forward strand.
TCAACGATGAGCATGAGGCCGACTCCCTGCCACGAGTAGCGGGTGTACAGGTTGCGCTCGATCCAGTCGTCTGGCGTATTGTGGCCGTACCTGTCGAGCGTTTCTTGCATCTTGGCCTCGGCGCGGTACAGCTCGCTGCCCATGAGCAGTACGGTCTTGATGCCGCGCGTGACCGGGCTGTGCGGGTCGTCGACTGTCTCGCACTTGGCGTGGTGCTTGCGATGGATGGCCACCCACTCCTTGGTCACCATACCGGTAGTCAGCCACAACCACAGGCGAAAGAAATGCGATGGCAACCATCCGAGTTCCAGCGCTCGGTGCGCCTGGCAACGATGCAGAAAGATTGTGACCGATGCGATGGTGATGTGCGTCATCACCAGCATTGTCAGAAGTATTTGCCACCAAGACCAATCGAGCACACCAGAAATCAACCAAGTGACGAGCGCGTCACGCATGGCCACAATGAAGTCAAACATAGCGTGTCTCCCAGTGAATGACCAGTGGAAAGGAACCACCTCGAGTGTATCAAAAATTTCAAAACAAAAACACCCTTCTTGACGAAGGGTGTTTTTGAGGTTTATCGGAATATTGCCGAAGCAATATCGCCGACAAGACTACCAACGGCTGCCGCCCTGGTTCTGATCGCGGTACCCACCACCGTTGTTTCCACCGGTGCGAGGTGCGCGCTCTTCCAAAGGACGAGCTTCGTTGACAGTAAGCGTGCGACCGTCAAGTTCCTTGCCATTCCACAGCTCGATAGCCTTTTGGGCCTCGTCATCTGTACTCATCTCAACAAAAGCGAAACCGCGTGAGCGGCCTGTCATCTTGTCGATGATGATCTTGGCAGAAACGACGTTACCAGCCTGGGCGAAAGCATCGCGCAGACCATCCTCGGTTGAACCGTAGGAAACGCCACCAACATACAATTTGGTTGCCATATCGAATCTACTGACTGAATTACCGTGTAAGTGGACCTTTCCCTGCGAGCTTGCGCTCTTTTTCTGGCTCTACTTCACGGAATTCAAGTTTGGCAACCGAATGTCTCGTCTCAGTGTCTTCCAGAGAGAAAACTTACAACACCCCCAGCATAGCATTTTGGAGTCTAAAAGTCAATGTAGAAAATCCGGCCGAGCCAGAACTACGTTTTGTGCCTAAAAACTGAACCGCTCGGCAATTTTCAATTTCTAATTTCTAATTTTCAATCAATTTTTTAATGTTTCAATTCTTCAATTTTCAAAGCCGTAATGTAGCTATTTTTCCTTTATTATAAGCCATTTCTTATGAATGAGCTTGACTTTTACTATTTTTTATGCTATCATATACGATTACCAGTTCCTTCGTCCCACAACCCAAACCGCTCAAAGGAGCACATGGCCAAGTCAACAGAAATCAAGCCCCGACCGTCACTATTGTCGGTGGCGTCCAGCTTAAGCAGCGGTGGCGCGCTTTTGATGGTCAGTCGGCTCCTTCCGCAGAGCTTCATGAAAACGCTCTGTATCGTTTGGGGCATAATCACCATCGCCATCGCTATCGGGGTCTTCATCCTTTGGGTCGCTCGTCATCCCAAAAAATAGCCACACACACACGAACATTCAGACATCCACAACCCACAAGGCAGTCCGCACCGCGGCTGCCTTGAACTCATTTTAGAGACACTTTTTACTTAGAAGCTTCGCTTCTAAGTAAACTTATTCCCAGATATGGAGCCAGACGCCGGCGTAGTGCACGACGACGTAGAGAAAGAAGAGATAACCGATGATGCCAGCAATCAAGGTCGAGAGAATAATGTTCACGATGCGGTTCCGTTCTCGCTTGGCCTGATCGAGCGTACACACCCCCTGGCGACGCAGGTAGAGGACAATACTGCCAGCAAGCAAAAGTAGTCCAAGCCCCCGAAACGCCCACTTGTAGTCTCCGTAGAGTACATCTGTGAGTGACGTCGCAAACGTCACGGTACTCACCCCCAGCAACACCAAGATGATCGGCGACAGACAGCACATCGATGCAAACAACACCGGGAGCGACGCCACTTTGAATACTTCTTTCAATTTCATACTAGCGCAAGAAAATTAGATACCATCCGCAAGCAAAGATTTCAAGAGACTGGGGAGATGAATACTGGCCACCCCAATCACTCGGTCCGCTCCACCGTAATACACGATGAGCTTGTTTTTGCGCACGGTCAGACCACAGGGAAACACCACGTTCGGTACCACCCCCACCCGCTCATACTCTGTCTCCGGACTGAAAATCGGATGACGGCTGCGCCCGAGCACTCGCTCCGGATGTTCCAAGTCGAGCAAAAACGCCCCGACCCGGTAGTGTCCGTCATACTCTGACACTCCATGATAGAGGACCAACCAACCCTTACTCGTCTTGAGCGGTACGGTGTTGATACCGATCTTGCGACTATCCCACATGCCCCGACGCGGAAAGATAAACGGCTGATGGGTCAGAAACTTGGTCTGTCCATCAAAGAGTAGATCGTCCAAGAAGTTGATATCGATGGCCGGCTGAATCCGATGGAGCATGACGTACTTGCCGCCGATTTTTTCCGGAAACAAACAGGCGTCTTTGTCATCGATATTAGGTGGCGAGATAATCACCGGCGGACTGAATCGTTCAAATTTTCCCGCAGCAAAATCTTCGGCTGACAGCGTCGTGAGTGCGACCCGTGGTGGTGAAGCCGCATCTACTGCTGTATAGAGCATGTAGTAGGTATCACCGAAGCGCGTCAGGCGCGGGTCTTCACAACCGGAATTTCCCGGTGACTGCTTTTGTTCAAAGGGTGCTCGTGGTACATAGACTGGGTCAGGCAAGCGCTTGGAAATCCGCAGTCCATCACGGCTCTCGGCATAGCCGATGACCGACGTATCATCTTCTCCCATGGCTCGATACAAGATACATACCTTGCCATCCACTTCGATAGCGGCCGGATTGAAGACGGCTTTGGCCTCCCAGGGATGCTCCGGCACAGGCTTCAGTATGGGATTGCTCCGATAGCGCTTCATCATGGGTCGCTCTTTTTTGGTCCGCTTCATTTCTTTGAGTAAAGCCTTGAGACTGCCCGTCGCCAGACAGGTCGTGGTATCAGCGGCTCCGTAGTAGAGAAATATGGTATCACCGCGCAACACCGCCCCAGTCGGAAACACAATATCCTGCACTTTTCCATAACGCTCATACTCTTCTTCGGGCACCAGGAGTGGCACATCTGTTCGTGCAATGATCTTCTTGGGATTCTCGAGATCAAGCAAGATAGCCTCGACGGTAAAAACCGGATTAGGTGAATGGTACTTTTGGATATACGAATAAAAAAGCAACCAACCCACCTTGGTTTTCACAGGCTGGGTACCGATTTCCACGTGATCATCGTCCGAACGATTGAGGTTGAGCCCATGTTTGTCGAGCTCGCTATACCACTTTTCCCAGCGCGTGCAATCCCACATTTCTTCTTCTGTATCAAAAGAGGCGAGAGCGATCGTGGCAGGTGGTCGATCGGTGTTGGCCGAAAGGATAGCCCACAGCTTACCCTTGATGCGCTCCGGAAACAGCGTCATGGCCTTGGCATTGAACGGTGTTATATGGTGTTTTTCGATGCGTTTGAAATCACGGGTGATAGCCAAACCGACAGAGATGCCCTCAGCGCGAAAAGGAAATTCTGAAAGAGCCGTGTAAAACAGATAGTACTTGCCGTCGCACTTGGTAATACGCGGGTCTTCACAACCATAGCGTTCCCAAGGCAGCTCCGGTTCGACAAATGGCCGGTGGCGCTTGAAATGAACACCATCAGCGCTGTCTGCTTGTCCGATAGATGAGAGTGAGAGCCACGGCCCATCCTCATGCAGGAGTGGCAGCGACTGCGCCCGATAAAACATTCTTGTCTTTCCCTTTTCACGGATAGCCGAACCGTTAAAAGCGCCTTCCAATTCCCAGGGCAGATCACTCTCGGGAATAATCACCGGATTTTCGAACGAGCGTTTGAAAAAAGTCATAGACGGTGCATTAAGGGTTCATTTTTTTCAATACTGGCGCTTCTTCCTTGAGGAGAGACTGGAGAAATGTTTCTGCGTCCGCCACAGCAACCGCCGAGGTACAATCTGCTGCTCCATAGTACACAAACAACCGACCATCTTTGATAACCGCCCCGCATACATAGATGACACCCTTCTTGTGCCCACCGTTTTCATACTCTGTTTCCGGCTCAAGTACCGGTTCAAGCGAGCGACGCAAGACGTTTTCCGGATGTTCCAAATCAAGCAACATGACACCTACTTTGTACTTGCCCGGGTCGCGCATATCCATGCCATGATAAAACACCAGCCATCCATGTGGCGTCCAGAGTGGCGGTGCCCCCGCCCCACGGACGATATTGTCCCAAGCTCGCAGACGTGTCGCCTCGACATAGCCGCCGCCACCGTGCGATGACAGACTCTCGATAAACTTGCCATCCCCGAGTGCTTTCGGGTCATCGATATACTCGATACGAATCTTGGGGCTGATACCATGGAGCACTGCGTACTTGCCTCCAATTTTTTTGGGGAACAAGACCCAATTTTTTTGAATTTGCCCTGGACGAGAAATAAGTTTTGGGCGGGAAAAACGAAAACGTTTGGCCGCAAAATCTTTTTTGGATATATAGGAGAGTGCCACTCCAGGCGGATGTACCCCGTCAAACGACACATAAATGAGATAAATAGTCCCATCAATTTCTACCAGGCGCGGATCCTCGCAACCACCGGTCCCGCCACCGGAAACGTTGGTATACCCCTTATCTCCATCCTTTCCGCGACCGGCCTGTGATGGCACAAAAACAGGTTCACTGTGTCGTTCATCAATATGAATACCATCGGTACTGGCTGCATAGCCCAAAACAGACAGTCCATCATACCCCTGGGCTCGGTACAACAAATGAATCCGATCATCGAGCACGATAGCGGCAGGATTGAACGTGGCAAAAGCTTCCCACGAATGGCGAGCGATCGGTTTCAACACCGGATTGGAAGTGGGCCGATCCAAAACGATAACCGCTCCTTTTTTTCGAGGCGGTAGGACAAAATCATGGCGTACTTGTTTTCCAACTGTCTCCCAATACCGAGCGATCGGGAAATATTCCACTTCCTTGCGTGGCCCCTGAACATACAAATAAAAATACTTCCCAATATTGACCCCGCCGAGGAGTACCGTATCCGATGAGCTGCGACCGGACATTTCAAACAAGGCCTCCTCGCTCCGCCAGAGGACCACTTTGGGTCGATCACGATCAAACACGACAGCACCAACCGTCAGTCTCCCAACAGCATTTTTGGCTGCGTAGACCAAAAGAATACCCTGAGGTACCATCATCGCCACCAGTGGTGATAAATCCGTCGCATCAAAGTGTTTTCTCCTCGCCTCTACGACATCGCCAAAATCCCGGAAATCATCCAGGCTGTCAGTAGAGCGCCCCTGAAAAATAGCGCGACGATTGCGCGATGAAAAAGCGATGTATTTACTTTTCTTTCCAGCATGTGCCGGCACCTTGACCACCACCGTCGGACCACGAAAGAGATCTGGCGTTGCCACTACCTGCCACGAACTCGTTCCCTTGAGAGCCGCAAACGACACTTCCTTTTTGTTTCCGACAAAAGAGAGAATAGACTTGGTACCGACCGTACTGGCTCGGAGAAAGGGAGTCTCGCTCAGTGCTATTTTTTTTCCATCTGTATCAAAAAAAGAAACAGCAGTAGCGGTTTTTTGAAAGACCTTACCGCTTGTGCTTTCAACGGCAAAAACACTCGGCAGTGTTGATCGCACCGGCCGCCAAAAAAGACAAGGCTTCCCTTTCTTTTCAAAAACGATAAGACCCTGATAAGCGCGTGAAGATGACATCTTTTGTTTTTTTCTTTTTTCATTGTACCACAAAAGCAAGTCGTCAGCAGCAAAAAAACTGATGCTTGCTCACTATTCCTCGTCCGGGATGAACTTGAGAGCATCGCCGTTGATACAGTAGCGGAGTCCCGTCGGAGCCGGACCGTCCTTAAAAACATGACCGAGATGACCGCCGTCTTTAGAAAGTACCTCCGTGCGTTTTGAGAGAAGTGTATTGTCCTCGGCCGTCTTTATAGCTTCGGGACTGATTGGTTGAGTGAAACTTGGCCAGCCAGTGCCAGAATCAAATTTGTCTTCAGAACGAAACACCGGTTGGTTGTTATCGGCCGACACATACGTCCCCTTGCGCTTTTCCGTATAGAGCGGACTCGAAAAAGGCGGCTCAGTACCCTTGTCACGTAAAATCTTGGCTTGTTCCGGAGTCATCTCCACGCAGCCATTGATACCACAGCTTTCACCCTCTGTAACAGCATTTTTTTCTTCCATACGTGTTTGGATATAATAATAAGCAATCACCCCCAAAGTCGCCAAGGGAACAGTAACCAAAAGCATTGTGCGTGAAGAAATGTTATACATAGAGTTGTAAGAAAAAGATTCCTCCCGAGCAACTTTTCCGAGACCACTCGCTTCCCCAGCGTGGAAGCTCACTCTGTGGAAAGTCGCGCTCTTTTTCCTTCGGAAAAAACCATGCCCGCGCTGACTTTCCAACGTTCCCGGAAAAATTCTCGGTTCAGAATCTTACACTGCTTCCAGTATACACCTCTTTTTAGGTCCTCACCCCACGACCGGAGTAGAACAAGTACCAGACCGTTACTGAAAGAACAGCACAGAGAATCGTGAGGATACCATAGGCAATGCCGATACTGACATCGGTTGCTCCAATCAAGCCATAACGGAAACCATTGATCATGTAGAGAAGCGGGTTCCACAGCGATATCTTCTGCCACACTTCAGGCAACATCGACAGTGAGTAGAATGTGCCGGCCAGATAGGTCAGTGGCGTCAGGATAAATGTCGGGAAAATCGAAATGCTATCGAAGTTCTTGGCAAAAATAGCATTGATGAGCCCAGCTAAAGAAAAAGCTACTGCCGTGAGGAACGCAAACGCAATCACGTGGATGGGACTATGTATAGCAAGCGGTGTGAAGAATAACGATATAACGAGGAGGATTGCTCCCGTCACCAGTCCACGCAAGACTCCGCCAGTCACATAGCCCAAGATCATGACCCAGTATGGTGTCGGTGACACTTGGATTTCTTCGAGCGAACGCTGAAACTTGGCCATATAGTACCCAAAGGCCGAGTGCATGAACGACTGCGTAATAACCGACATCATGATAACACCCGGGATAATGAATTCCATGTAGCTCATGCCATTGATCGGCGCCACTTGAGCACCGATAAACTTCCCAAATACCAGGAAGTAGAGCACGGTCGTCACGGCTGGCGGCAAGAGCGCCTGGACCCACACCCGAAACATACGCAAGAATTCTTTGCGTACAATCGTCATATAAGCCGCCCACATCTGTTTTCCATTCATATACTTAGGCCTTATTGATTTTCTGGAGGAAAAATTCTTCCAGACGATTTGATTTGTTGCGCATGCTCCGCACCCTGATATCCAACCGATTGAGCGCATTGATAGCATCGTTGATTGATTCTCCCTGATTGACGGTCATTTCAATAGTATCTTGATCAATTTTTTTGACACCAAACTGCGCGACGAGAGCTTCTGTTTTTTCTGGCAATGGTGTTTCGAGGTCAAAGATAAAGGTCTCTTTATCCATCTTCCCCAACAGCTCTTTCACGGATCCCTGCTCTACCACCTCGCCCTTGTTGATGATGGCCATATTGTTACAGAGCTGCTCTGCCTCCTCGAGATAGTGTGTGGTCAAGATAATAGTCGTACCATTCTGATTCAGCTCACGAAGAAAATCCCACATCTCACGACGAATCTCGATGTCGACGCCCGCAGTCGGTTCATCGAGGATGAGCACCTTGGGATTGTGTACCAATCCACGAGCAATCATCAGACGCCGCTTCATACCACCAGAAAGTGTCATCGACTTTTCGTTTCGTTTGTCATAGAGACCGAGTTGCTTGAGTAGTTTTTCTGCTTTCGGGAGCGCTTCTTTCCGTGGAATGCCATAGTACCCCGCCTGATCAAGTATGATATCAATCACCTTTTCAAAAATACCAAAGTTAAATTCCTGTGGCACGATACCGACATGCATCTTGGCTTTCTGATAATCATCGTCGATAGACATCCCTTCGATCCATACTTCACCACTGGTTTTGTTGACCAATCCACAAATGACATTGATGGTTGTGCTTTTCCCGGCGCCATTGGGGCCAAGCAACGCAAAAAAATCACCGGCAGGCACCGTCAAATTCACGCCCTTGAGCGCCTCGACACCATTGCCATATACTTTTTTCAAATTTTTTATCTCCAGAGCATTCGCCATACCGTTTTCTGCTAAAAATAATGCTGGTTCAGCCGAAAAAGTTCCTTATTTCTTTTCATCGTGAAACTCCACCGCTCCCATGAAATCAGCTTTGCCAATATTCATACCATTATGACGCAGGATGGAATAGGCGGTCGTCAAGTGAAAATAGAAGTTAGCCAATCCCAAAGTATTCACATATTCGAGACCCGTGAGACATTTCCCCGGCATAAAGTAAATAGCGATGTCACGCTCTTCACTCCCCTCAAACTGTTCCGGTTTCAGGGTATCCAAAAAAGCGATTGTCTTGTCGATACGCGCTTCCAGTTCTTTCAGGGTCACCTCGTTGTCTTCCATCTTGGGCAACTCCACACTGGCTAAGCGTCCTGCTGTGCCTTTGGCGTTATCACAGGCGATCTGCACCTGCTTCACGAGTGAAAATTGATCCGGCGCCAAATATGCACCGAGCAATACACTATCGGTAATCTTCTTTTCTTCCACGAATGCCTCTGCCTTGACCAAAATCGCTCGAAGTGCCAAAAGCGAACGCTTGAATTCCGGCACCGTTATAGTGTACATCGATAGCTGCATATGTGTATGTAAAAATATTTAGCGGTCTCATCAGTATATGTTTTTTCTTCCAAATGAGCAACTGCCGCAAGCACCTACTGGTAAGTGCTAACGCAGGTATTTCTCTAGTATCGGCGCCAGACGCTCAGCTATTTTTTCATAGCCTCGATCATTTGGATGAATAGCATCGCTCATCAGATCCGAGTGAGCAAAGACACCAGACAACACATCAGAAATATAGACCGAACCAGTACGCTCGGCCACATCCTCGTACGCCTCGTCCGCACCACCACCGACGATGCCACTGCGCACCCCCACCACTACCGTGACCGCTCCTTGTGCCTGAAATGCCGTGACGATCTTCTCTAAATTCTGAAATGTTTCGTTGCGTGGAATTTTCTTCAAAAAATCATTGCCACCGAGCAGCACAATTGCTACTTTCGGTTTAGCCAACAGGGCTTCATCCAGACGTGCCAAGCCATCACGTGTGGTATCACCACTCACCCCATAATTCACAATGTTGACACCAAGCTTTTTTCCCAGTTGTTCCGGAAGCGCATTACCTACTGTCGCACCCACTCCTTCCACCAAACTATCCCCAAACATAATAACCGGCCCACTCATGTCCGACGGGTAATTCTTAATCTCCTCATCACGAGAAAAATACCAAAAAATCACTCCACTAATGAGGAGAACGCAAGCCCCAATGAGAACGTAAGAGTTTTTCATTATTTTCTTTCGATGTGCGTCAATGATTGAACGCCTTTTCCTCGAAACACCAATTCACTCTTATAGCAATGCCTTTTCACCCGAAGTCAGGTCTTTGTAGATAGCTGGATTGGCAGCAATGAAACTCGTATTGCGATAATCATAGTCTGTCGAACCAATATTCGCCACAATGCCTCCCGCTTCTGAGACAAGAAGTGAGCCAGGAGCATAATCATAGTCTTTTCCATAAGGATCGAGACAAATTCGCGCATCCAACTTTCCTGAAGCAACCATGGCGTATTCCCAGCCTGCATTGATTGATTGAAAAACAACAGTTTGTTTTCGAAGCGTCAGATACAACTTCAGATTCTTCTCTTTCTCTAAGTTGCTTTCATAACCGATATACCCCTGAGCAAGGGTACGGTTACTGACCTGTATTCTCTCATCATTGCGGAAAGCACCCCTTCCTCGTTCCGCCCAGTACATGTCATCCTTCACAAAATCATAAATAGCAGAAAATGTAACTACTCCATTTTCAATCAAAGCAATCATGGAAGTACAAAACGGCAGGCCTCGAACAAAGTGCTGTGTACCGTCAATCGGATCCATAATCCAAAAACGAGAGGCCTCTCGATTGCCTCCATGCTCTTCTCCGACAAATGAAATATCCGGGTATACCTGAGCAAGTTCAGTCGACACTCTTTCTTCAATTTCAACGTCTTGCTTTGTAACCACGTTCACTGCGGAACCATCTTTCTGAGACTGGACCTGCGCCTTTCCCCAGCTGGCAAGCAGTGCCTCTCTTGTTTTTCGCAAGATAGGAAGAACCTTTTTTGAATAATCCATAATGTACTTCAGTCAATTGAACCCCGCATTTATAGACACTAGCAGGACTTCAAAACAAGGCGGAAGCGGTGAGATTCGAACTCACGATACCCTTTCGGGTACGACAGTTTTCAAGACTGTTGCCTTCAACCACTCGGCCACGCTTCCAAATATTTCAACCACTCTCCGCCCAAGGCGGACCAGCCTAGGGCTGGGGCCACGCTTCCAAATTTTCCACCTCGTCATGGTATCAGGCATGCCTGCCTTTGTGAAGAGTATCTGTTTTCTGTATCCGTTTTTAATAAAACTGTGGTATAGTAAAGAAAATCAATATTACCCTATGAACGCTCATCATTCGTTTCACGACGGTGGAAAAGTAAACAAGACTTCTCAACCAGTACCGGTGCCTCAGGCACCTCGCGACACACACACCCTTGCCCCGCAGTATGGCCAAATCCTCCTTCACTGGGATGCGCCAGAACACGAACCCTTGGAACTCGGACCCAAGTCCCGCATTGTCGTGCTGTTTCTTCTTATTGCTATTATCGCCTGGGCGCTCTATACCAACAGTCCCCTCATGGCCATCACCTTTATCCTCATCGGCATGACCGGTTATCTCGCGCTTGGTCACGAACCACGTATCCTGCCTTTTTACCTGACCACCAAAGGTATTGTAGCCGCCAAAGAATTCTACGAATACGAGGATATCGAGTCCTTTCATCTCTACGATGAACCCCCTTTTGACAATCTTCTTTCCATCAAAACGAACGGTCATCTCGTTTCTCATGTTCATATTCCTATCACTACTTTGCCGGTTGAAGAACTCTACCAGGTCTTGGTACAATTTGTGCCTGAAGACAAACATGAGCCAGGACTGGTTGACAGTATTGAGAAATTGCTGCATATTTAAGGGTGCCGCGTTGCGCCCGTAGCTCAGTGGATAGAGCGTCTGGTTG
>CAZBFG010000026.1:0-13339 GCA_964491155.1 uncultured Bdellovibrionales bacterium
GATAGGACACAGGCTCCTCTTGAAGCGATAAATCTTTATTCCGTAGAACATATCGCGTATTAGCCTAGATTTCTCTAGATTATCCGCGACTTCAAGGTAGATTCCTATGTTATCTGAACCCGTTTGCCGTGGGTCTAAACCCACTCGACTTGCATGCCTTATCCACGCCGCCAGCGTTCATCCTGAGCCAGGATCAAACTCTCAATATATGTGCCGAGTCTCTGATTGCTCAGACGTTCGTGATGCACATCAATCACGAACATGTATGACTCGTTGCGACTCGCTACTAGAAACAAGAATAAATTCTGTTTTGTTCACTTGTCTTAGAATAGAGTTCTCCGTAAGAACTAACCACAAAAAATTGTGATTATTTTTATTGTTTTATCCAGAACTTTGCGTGTGCAAAATTCTGAAAGGCTCTCAATTGTTAAAGAAATTTCTCACCCGTTTCTAAAAACAGATAGAAACAAAAGCAATCTGATACCTCGCGGCTTCTAGATTGCTTACCCAGTATAGCAGCTTCGAAAGACCTGTCAAGGGCTCTCCCTAGGGCAAAAATACCCCCTCTTTTTGACCGGATTTTACCGTCTTTTTCGAACATTTTCACTTGACGCCTCCGGCATGGTGTATTATAGTAGCAAGTTCAAACGGCAGTCGTTTGTACATAGCTTTGGAGGTTCCTTACCATGACAAAAAGGCTCCTGCTCGACATCGTGGCCACGATTGCTCTAGCAACTCTTTTCGTTGCCATTAGCATCGGCAACGGTATCCTTTCAATGGAAGGTCGTTCACTTGGTCCACTTGCTGTCCAGAAATTCCAATGGACAACCATCATGACCTACCAATTTCTCATCGGAACATTCATGGCCTGGACACTTTGGCAACATGAAGTACCCGTTGGTGAACCGATAGCATACTTACTCGCACCCATTGTCTTGTACTACTTCCTTAGAGGAGGCGTGCTGTACTACGCAGCGCTCCTTGCACTGGCTCACCTGACACTGTGGCGCACGCTATATCACGTGCGTCATACCAAAAAACGACCACTGGAAAAAATAGAAGAGGAGATCGTGGCATGAAAAAACCTACGAAGTTGCCGATGACACTGCACTTCTGGGTATTCGTCACCATCGTCCTAGGGCTGATGATGGGTGTATCCTGTTTTGGTTGGTTCAGTTTGTTCGGCCTAAGCTGCAGAGCATCTGTACTCACCTTCACTGGATGGGTCATTGTTTCAGGCTTATTCATAACCTGCATCGCCCTTGCCAGTCTTGTGCCCGATCGTCCGGGCGAATAACCACGAAAGGACACGTCATGAGAGACACAACGTCGAAGAGTGATCTCCGCGACCCATTTGGACCAGGGCTCATTGCCCTGGCTTTCACTTTTGGTTTCGTGGTAACGGCCGTTATTGCGGCCGGGCTCATCATGAATACTCTTGGTCTGCCACGTGAGTCATTCAGCGCTGTGCTGGCAGCGCTGTACGATGTAGTCATGTGGACGATTCTCTTCTGCATCTGGTGGCTCGACCGTTCCATCGACCCCAGAGACAAACAGGACCCTCTAATGTACTGGCTCTTTATCGGCTTGTCCCTTATCCCGTGGATTACACGGGGAGACGAAGAACCGTTCATCAGGTCGATAGCCTTGCTCATGTTGTTTGCGGCCTTTTACCGAGCAATAACGCTCCGCCAGAAAACGAGCCACTACTCGTCAGAAGCCAACTGATACCCCGCCTCTACCGCCCCGACCACGCTCCGGGCGGTTTTTTCTTTGTCCAAAGATGTAAAACCTGACTACTTCAAACGATTATTGATAAAGAGAAGAAGCAAGAGCGGTATCGTCATCCAAAAAATAAGGGCAAAGGGTGAAGCAAAGTACCCATACGCTGTAGGAGAAATATACGACAGGGCCATTGCCTTGGGGAGGTAGGCGAGCGTCACACTGACGAGCATACCGGTCACCAAAATACTCATAACAAACAAACGCCAGAAAAAGTCCGTGCCGGCACTGGTGATATGAACATCGAACAAGCGATCATCTACCATCCCTAGGAAAAACAGAAGCCCCAAGAACGCCCCTGATTTGGCATAGGGAGAAAAAGCCAATATTTCTTTGGGGATGATACTGAGAAAGGCAACGACGATATAGACGTTGATGAGAATATTGACCAGTTTCCAACGGCCAAAAATAAATCCAAATGCCACACTCAAACCAACAAAAAGCAGGAGTAGTGAAAGGTCTCCGGCCAGATTCTTGGGGATAGCCAAGGTGGAAAAAATATCAGTCACAGCATCCATACAAGCGCATCAAAGAGGCTATCTATACCTCTTAGTATACTGCTCCCAGAATTGCCCTGTCAAAGAAAATTTCCCTCTTTAGGCAATTGCGCTATACTGAGGGTATATTTCATCCTTTTCTCCTATGCTCAATCGTTACCGACCGCTCATTTTTTGGCTTTTTACAGCCTCTTTTTTCATTGCTGCCGCTTCTATCCTCTTTTACACCTATGGTTACCGCTTCAGCTTTGAACGTGGCATCTTTATCTACTCCGGTTCACTCTCCCTCAAAACCAACGTTGAAACCGTCAGTATCACCATCGACAACGAACTGATTCCCGAAAACAACCTCGGTATTCTCAATAACTCCATCCAAGTAGCCGGTCTCAACCCGGGTGAACACTTTGTCGAAGTCACCGCCCCCGGCTACCGCACCTGGAGCAAAAAATTTGTCATTACGAGTGGCCTGACTACCGAGTTCTGGAATATTTACCTGGCTGAAGAAAACTACGAGCGTGAGATCATCCCACAAACCGAACATACCCTCAAGATGTTCCCCTCACCCAATGGTCTCTTTGCTACTGTCAAAAAAAATGATACCCGCTCTTCGGTCGATATCCTCGATATTGGAGGACAAGAAAACAAAGAAGTATTTGCCACTACCGAAGCCTTTTTTTCGCCGACACTGGAAACCAATATCGAGTGGTCACCAGAAAGCCACAAACTCATCATTCCTCTCCTACAAAACGACCAGCCCACCTATACTATCGTAACGGTCGAGACCGGTGAGCATTTCTCTCTCAATCAGGCTGCCCAAGTCACCGATACGATCCGCTCTCCTCGTTGGGACGCCACCACCCGAGATTTCCTTTTCTTTCTCAGTGGCACAGGACTATACCGCTACGATACCCGCTCCATGGGGATAGGAGAACCAGCCAAACTCATCATGGATGACGTCACTACGTATGATCTCTCTGGCAACAAGCTCTATTATCTCAAGAGCAGCAACGGCCAGGTCTACAAAATCAACGGCAACGGCAACGACAACAGCCCAACAGAAATCACAAAAACCCCGCTTATCCTCAATGGAGAGAGTGCCTACTCGCTCATTACCTATGATGATACGCGCCTCTCTCTCATCGAAGAAAAAACTGGCAAACTCTTTGTGTACAATAAAAAAGCCAGCAATCCCCTCAAAGAAATACACACCGGGGTACAGAGCATCCAGTATTCAGACGATGGCAAGAAACTGCTTTTTTACACCGGCAATGAAATCGCCGTCTACTTCAACCAGGATTGGGAAGCACAGCCTTTCCGCTCTCTCGACAGCATCGTTCAAGTAGCCCGTTTCTCCAGTCCTATCGAAAATGTCCAGTGGGCCGAGGACTATGAGCATGTCATCTTTACACTCGGAAAAAATATCAAAATGATCGAGCTCGACAACCGTGATCGTCGTGACTTTGTCGATCTCCTCACCCTCGAATCACGACCGCTCCAACTCCTGCCACGCTTCGGTAGCGACACCCTCTATATCGTCAACGAAACATCATCACCGGACCTCCTGGGCAACACTGTCTTTAGCATCACACTCCCCCAGTACGCCACCCTCTTCGGCCGCTAGATCTCTTGAAACAAAATGAAAACCGGCAGGAGAAAATTTCTCTCCTACCGGCTTCGTGAGCCGACGCTGTTTCAGCGCCAGCCTTGTCGTCAACGGTCCAAGAAGAGCAGGTGCTCAGCTCGGAATTCTGCCGCTTTCATGCCCTCCTCGAGGAGAGCTTCATACTCGGCCTGCTGCGCCGGTGTCCTATGTGTATAAACCAGAAGCGGCACCTCCATCACGTCTTCCACTACCCGGTGGTTGGTGTAGCCCTGAAGCAAACGCTTCCAGAGCAAATCTTCCATGCCGCTGGCACCATCCAGTATCTCGTCGAAACGACGTAATACCGAGTGGAGCCGGAACGCCTCGGCGCGATAAAGCGCCAGCGTGTTCCGGAAATGATAGTTGTAGGACTTGCCGAGAGACACCTCCTCACCATCCTTGCCAACGCCCCTGAACCGAGCACCAGTCACCATCACATTCGGCCAGTCCATCTCCTCGTAGAGAAATTCCAGATGTCGCCGTTCAAGCAACACAGTGTTGGACACCGTGAGCACGTAGTCGATGAAGTCGTCGCCGAAATTGTTCTCGATGTAGTCGAGGCCAGCGTTCAGCATCGCTGACCACGCGCGGCCCCCGTGCTTGAATGACTGCTCCACCAGATGAACCCGGGAAGGGTTAAACGGCCGGAGCAGTGGTGCCGTGACGCCATAGTCCTGATCCTTCGGCACAACCACAACCACGTGGCCAATACCAAAGTCCAAGAGCTTCTGAACAAACTCGCCGATACCGGCGAAGTTGAACGAACGGACAATTGCGACGGTCAGATTCAGTTGTTGCTTGAGCATGTGCTCTCTCCTTCGGCATGGCCGATTGTGGGTTGAAAAACTGGGATGAGTTGTCAATGATCTGTGTGCCGGACGAATTTCCAGCAACCATATATTATACACCTTTTTAACGAAAAAGTCAATATCAGCAAGGTATGCCAATATTGGCTTAGATAAAATAAAAAAACCGCGTACTGGAATTATTATTCTATGTGCGCGGCTATGAGGCCTGTGAAAAGACAATATCACGAACTCGCCGGAGACGCTCTTCGAGCGGCAACCCTCTACTTTCAGCCCAGGCATAGCTACTCCGAAGTTGCACAGAAATAGCATCCAGTTCCATTGCAAGTGCATCTCTGTCATCAACAAGTCTCTTCCCATACAACTTGAGGTATCGACGATACTCTTGAGCAGTACAGTTTGCGGAGTATTTCATTGTCGCTGTCAGGCGCTCTTCACGAAACTCTGGTAACTTCTGGTGCCAGTATTCCTGCGGGATTTCTTCAGATAGCTGGAGTTCGTGACGGATTTCGTGTGCCGCCAAAGCAATGGAAAATGCTTCAGCTATCGCAATGGCATCGCGCGGCAAAGTCTGCGGCATCATCATGAATCGATAAAACCCTTGATTGATGCCGTCGATATTAATAAAGTACCTCCTCCTACTATGGCACTGTATTTGACCATTCGGATTGTTCCACGTCACCGTAGAGCTCATCTCTGGATCGCCAAACATCATGCCAAAATGCAAAACGCCCTGCTCTTCTGGGAAAAACTGCTCCTGGATATATGCCCGTGACTCGGTGAAAAGAAAAACAAACTCCTGATCTTGGCTCGCTGACTTATCCCGCAAAACCACCAGACCTCTGTCACTTTCCACTATATCGACATCGAAACAAGTTCCATACAAACGCAGGAACAAGTTCCGGAGAATACCAGTTGGCTTTCTCACGTTTCACCCCTTAATTTGTTAATGTTCGAACTAAGGATGGTACCACTTTTCTCCATAAAAGTCAATCCATAGGGATTGGCTTGATAAAGCAAAACCCGCCTTTCGGCGGGTCGAGATTCAAGATTCAGAAATCGATATTCAATCCTAACGTTTCGACCACTGTGGGGCGCGACGGGCTTTCTTGAGACCTGGCTTCTTACGTTCTACCGCACGGGCATCACGAGTCATGTAGCCATTGGCCTTGAGCGTGGCACGAAGCAGTGCATCATGTTTTACCAATGAGCGGGCTATTCCGAGCTTGACCGCATCAGCCTGACCATGGAGTCCTCCCCCACGCACAACAATCGTGATGGTAAAGGCTGTTTCGAGGCCAGTCAACTTGAGTGGAGAAAAAGCCTGGGCCACGAGTGCCGGCGTACCGAAATACTCGAGAGCAGTCTTTTTATTAACCACTGCTTCTTCCGCTTTGTCTACTGGATAGAGACGCACCTGAGCCACAGCCGTCTTGCGACGACCAACCGCGTAGAGATAGCGCTCGGCTGCTTTTTCTGCCTTGACCGCTTTGGCTTTTGGCGCAGCTTTCACAGCCACCTTTTTCTTGGTGACTTTCTTTACTTCAGCTTCTGTCTCGGTTGTTGTTGCTGTGGTGGCCATACTACTCGTGAGTTACATGAATGATCTTTTCGGTGTGTTCGCCTTCTTTGTTGAGGTGAAGACGGGTGAGCATTCGATCGCGGAGCTTGTTTTTTGGAAGCATCCCATACAAAGCAGCATGGAGCACCTTGCGAGAATCTTTCTTGAGTTGATCCTTGAAATTGATAGAATTGATTCCTCCTGGGTACCCACTGAATCGATGGTACATCTTGTCTTCTGCCTTGTTGCCAGTCACTTCAATCAGGTCAGTATTGATTACCACGACAAAGTCACCACCATCGATATGAGGAGCGTAGGACACCTTGTGCTTGCCCATGAGGAGTGTAGCAATCTCGGTAGCGAGACGACCCAACACTTTCCCTTTGGCATCAAAGAGATGGTATTTGCGATCAATCATTGTTTTCTTGGTTGCCATAAGGGTACTCTCTTTAAACAAATTCAATCACGGCCATCTTGGCTCCATCGCTCTTGCGTTGTTCCAGTTTGACGACACGGGTATAACCACTCTGGCGTCCCTCAAAACGAGCACTGAAGTCACTCAGAAGCTTCTTGGTGGCTATCATCGGGATATACTTTTGGATTTCACGAACCATGGCTACATAACGCTCTGGGGTATTACGAGCTGCCTTGGCCTTGTTCACTACCTGGTCGATGTAGTTTTTGATTTCCTTGGCCTTGGCTTCAGTAGTCATGATATGCTCGTGCAACACCAAGCTCCCCAAGAGTGTCTTGATGAGGGCGTTTCTCTGATTTCGTTCGCGTCCGAGAACGCGGCCTTGGTGTCTGTGCTTCATAGGAGAATACGAGATTCGTGAGCTTATTCGGTTGCTTCGGTTTTCTTCTTCTTTGTGACCTTTTTGGCCTTCTTTTCTGCTACGACTTCTGCGACTACCTCTTCAGTTTCTACTGAGGCAACTTCCTCAGATGCTCCCTCTTCCTTACCCATTTCAGCGAGAGAAGTAAACTGTCCTACCAGGATAGCCACACTCTTTTCGAAGGCCTCTACTGGGGAAATGCTCCCATCAGTCACAATTTCGAGGGTAATCTTGTCATAGTCAGTACGCTTTCCAACGCGCATGTTTTCCACTTCATAGTTGACGCGCTTGACCGGTGTATAGATGGCATCGATGGCAATAACGCCGATCTCTCGCTCATCATCACGCTCCCGGCTCTCTACGGGTACATACCCCAAGCCTCGGTCGATTTCAATTTCCATTTCAAGTTCGGTTTTCTTGTCAGTCACCGTAGCGATCACCTGATCAGGATTGACGACTTCCACATTGGAACTCACCTTGATCATACCGGCTGTTACTACTCCTTCACCCTTGTTCTTAAGCGTGACTTTGACGATTTCATTCTCGTCACCACCATGCAGCTTGAAACGTACCTGCTTGAGGTTAAGGATGATCTGCACCACGTCTTCCATGACACCGTCAATCGTCGAAAACTCATGAGAGACTCCCTTGATTTTGACAGAACGAGCGGCGGCACCAGCCAAAGACGAGAGCACTACACGACGAAGGGCATTGCCCAGAGTCGTACCATATCCTGGGTGACATCCGAGGATTTCAAACTTTCCGTGATTAACAGCAATCTCGGTGTACTTTGGCTGCTGCGGTGAAGTTATTGTCTGCATACCTATTGTGGTTTCGGATGGGCTGTCGGACCAGAAGTTCGTTGACCGTCCACCGGAAACAAATGTTAGGTTATTATTTAAAATTATTTGGAGTAGTATTCGACGACCATCTGCGCATCTACCTGAACACCGACATCCTGACGATTCGGCAGGGCTACCACCTTACCAGTCATGGTTGCGATATCAAGCTCCAACCAGTGTGGCACATCCTTCTTATTCTTGATCGTTTCGAGCAGATTCTTGAAATAGGTCTTTTCCTTCTTGGTCGTTTTCAAAGCTATCACATCACCGATCTTCACTTCCACAGACGGGATATTCATGCGCTTGCCGTTCAATTCAAACATCTTGTGCGAAACGAGCTGCTTGCCCAACACACGAGAAGAGGCAAACCCCAGACGGTAGACTACGTTATCAAGACGACGCTCGAGACGAGCGAGGAGCTGATCTCCTGTCACACCAGGCACGTTCTTCACTTCATCAAAGTGATGACGGAATTGACGCTCCATGACGCCGTAGAGACGCTTGATCTTCTGTTTCATGGCCAACTGACGACCGAATTCACTGCCTCCACGGGACGGATTATGTCCATGGATACCAGGAGCGTATGGTCGGCGAACCATCGCACACTTCGGCGACACACAACGATCACCCTTGAGAAAGAGCTTTTCGCCGGCACGACGACAGAGTTTACATTTTGAATCGAGATTTTTGGCCATAGGTATCTTAGCTTGTCTTAAATACGTCGTGGACGACGTGGGCGACAACCGTTATGTGGAATAGGAGTTATGTCTTTGATAGTCACCAGATTGAAGCCATTGTTGGCGAGAGCACGGATAGCTGCCTCACGACCACTCCCGACACCCTTCACAAATACTTCCAATTCTTGGACACCGTATTTCTTTACTTTTTCAGTGACATCAGCCACTACCTGGGTAGCTGCATATGGGGTCGACTTTTTGGCGCCCTTGAATGAAAGATGTCCCGAGCTGGACCAGCCCAAGATAGCACCATTCAAATCAGCGATACTAACGATAGTATTGTTGTAGGTGCACTGAATACTGACGCGTCCTTTCTGAATCTGACGCTTATTCTTCTTGGCTTTTTTGACAGCAACTTCCTCCGTCTTAGGAGTAGTGGTTTCCAAAGCAGTTTCCAAATCAGCGGTCTCTTCAATTTTTTTCACTTCTTCACTCATAGTTTCTCTTAAAATCGTTGGACAAATCAGCTATTCCTAGGTCTTGGCGTCAGACTTCTTGCGACCGCTACCCATGGTCTTTCTTACGTTTCCTCGAACCGTACGGGTGTTAGTCTTGGTGCGCTGACCGCGAACCGGCAGCCCCTTCGCGTGACGTGAGCCACGATAACAACCGATTTCTTTGAGACGCTTGATGTTTGACTTGATAATATGACGGAGCTCTCCTTCGACACGGTGCTTCTTTTCGATCATATCTCGCAACTGGTTTGCTTCTTCAGCGGAAAGATCCTTGGTGCGAGTATCAGGACTAATGGAGAGTTCTTTCAAAATCTTTTTACTGGTCGAAAGACCAATACCAAAGACATAGGTCAAAGCCACTTCAATTCGTTTGTTGTCTGGAATATTGATTCCTGAGATACGTACCATATTCTGTAGTTGTTATTAGCCTTGGCGCTGCTTATGTTTCGGATTGGTGCAGATAACAAAAAGCACTCTCTTTCGTTTCACGATTTTGCACTGAGCACAGATTTTTTTGACAGAAGCTCTTACTTTCATAGTACAGACTATTTATTGCGATGAACAATTCTTCCTTTGGATAAATCGTATGGACTCATTTCGAGTGTCACTTTATCTCCCGGAAGGAGACGAATATAGTGAACGCGCATACGACCGGAAATATGAGCCAGGACTTCATGACCGTTGTCGAGACGGACGCGAAACGTAGTACTCGGTAATGTTTCCAAAACCTCTCCTTCGACGCGAATCAATTCTTTGTTGTTGGCCATATATTGCATGGAAGACCGCACTAACACAGAGAAACGAGCTCCGAGAGCTCTAAAGAACACAAAAACAGAGAAGTTTTTGTTCGGTAAGCAATTCTGTCCTCATTCCTGAGTTACCCTCTTGCAAACCCTCTCTTTTTCCTGTATCTATGCAGTTTTTCAAAACGTGGTTGTATTGTAGGGTATGTCTCAGATTTTGTCAAACGACTGTCCTTACCGGCCAAATCGCCTCCCCCGTGAGGCATAGTCTTCCAGGGCTTCTTGAAGGGCTGTCGCATCAAAATCCGGATAAAACTTCTCCGAGAAATACAGCTGCGTGTTGGCAATATCCCACATCATAAACCCGGCTGACAAATGAGGTTCCCCGCCGGTGCGAATGAGCAAATCTACGGGTGGCATATCGTGTGTCATCAGATTTTCCTTGATCATCTGATCGGTCACCTTTTCCCCTGGCTTGAGCGTCGCTGCTACTTTTTCAAAAGCCAAACGCATCTCATCATCGCCACTGTAAGCAAGAAAAAAATTGAGAAAGCACTTGCTGTACCCTTTCGTTGCATCAAGGCATTCATATAACACCTTTTTCAATGACTCCGGAAACTGCTCCTCCCAATGCCCAATGAAGCGAATCCTTGCCTGATCACGATGAATATCCTCGCTCGTCAATAATTTCTTGAAATAGGTTTCGTAGATACGAAGGAGCGCCTTGCTTTCAAGCACAGGACGTTTGGTCAAATTCTCGAGTGATGATCCCCAAAAAGAAATCTCTTGCACACCCAAACGATGTGCCTCGCGTACGAGTTTCTCTGTATTCTCGGCACCGGCTTCATGTCCTTCCCAAGGCTCGAGATTACGCTCCGTGGCCCAACGACGATTGCCATCCGGAATGATGACCAGATGATGTGGCACACGCTCCAATTGTGATGCTTCAAAAGACATAGTGTTACAGTTCACGCTGAGTCATATATTCTGCTACCCCCTCAAAAAAATCATAAGCTTCTTCAGTGACCGTTCCTCGAAGAGCCCGAAGCGCCTGTTGTCCCTCTGCTATATACTTTTGTGCCAAATCTTTCACCTGCTCAAGTGATCCGGTTGTTTCAATTATATGACAACATTCTTGACGCTCCGCCTCAGTGAGAGCGCTACCCCTGCTCAATATTTCCTGAAGACGATGCCCCTCTTCTTTGGTACCATTCTTCAGAGCACGGGCCACAAGCAGCGTCAGCTTTCCTTCGGCCACATCCGATCCAATAGGTTTTCCTATACGTTCTTCCGTACCGAACATACCTAGGATATCATCTTGAATTTGAAAAGCAATCCCTAATGGTAGTGCATAAGCAGAGAGATGAGTCAATTGTTCGTCCGTGGCACCAGCTAATATTGCACCCAGATGAAGTGGCCCCTCGACGGTATACTTGGCCGTTTTGTTTCGATACATATTAAGAATTTCTTCTTCAGTCGCTTGACGCTTGTACTCCATGTAGATATCACGTGCTTGTCCGACCACCGTAAAAGAAACGACATTTTGCAATCGAGACAACGCTTCGAATACACGCTCTTTGGGAAAATCTGCTCGAAAAATGATTTCGTTCCCATAAGAATAGAGCATATCCCCCATCACAAGCGCGATCGAGTTTCCGAAATGCTCCACATCTTTCTCGGCAAAAAACCGGCGCCCGAATTCGGCGTATCGCTTATGCAATGTCTCAACTCCATGGCGCATATCATCACGATCGATGATATCGTCATGGATGAGCAAAAAAGAATGAATCAGTTCGATACTCATCGAAGTATGAAGCATCTTGTCTCTTTCAGTGCCCCCGGCGCCCAGATAGCCATAGTACATAAAAGCGCTCCGGAGACGTTTCCCACCGGAAAGAACGATCGTTTTGACATGACCCACCGCTTCCGCTACCAAATCATCCTCTTTCTCAAGTTTCTTTATAACCGAATCAAAATACGCCTCAATGAGCGGGTCGAGGCGGGCTTTAAAATTCTTCAATTCAGCTTGAATTTCCATATGCAATATGTTCGAGAGTGTACCAAAAAACAAGGTCTCAGGCAACCCTCGCGCACTAAAACTGGAAGTAATCGACGTAGCGCTTGTAGAGCTCGGCCGTCGCGATGAGATCCCGGGCATTGTATCGTGCGATATCAGCACTCTTGCCATGTTCATAAAGCGCTTTCACATCATCGCCATCCACACCCTGCGCCTTGGGACTCTCAATACCAAAAGCCCGACACCACAGATGGAGGCTGCCCCGCTTGCGCATCGCCCCATAAAACGTCAGCTGATCAATCAAATCTACATGACGAGCATTGGATGGATGATAGTTCAAGTAGCGATTACCCAGGAGGTTCTTGCTCGGCCTGATACCGGCGATAGCTGAACGCACCATGAGAAACGGGACATCAAATGCTCGGCCATTAAACGTTACGAATGTATCATACTTCTCCACTACTTCCCAAAACTTCTGGAGCATCTCCTTTTCGCTCATCACCTCGAACTTGCAATCCCCTTCTTCAAAGCTCGTTTCTTTCCCCTTGGGTGACGCCTGAAAATACACAGCGCCTTTGCTCCGCTCCACATCTCGGATACCGATAGCGACGATTTGTCCCGTGAGCGGAGAAAAGCCCATGCCGTTTTTTAAATCAGCCAGAGCCGCTGTATAGTCTTCTCCACTCCCAGACTCTTTCTTGATCCAGCGCGTCAAAACATCCTGACTGGTTTCATCCAAGGTGTCAAAGTCTTCGCCAACCGTTTCGATATCAAAGACCAGTGTGGGCATAGAATTGAAGAATCATAAATCAATGAGTAAGCCAATTTTAGCATAAAAAAAGTATGGTAGCCCCAAGGGGGTCGGACGACCTGCGATCCGCCTGAGGCGGATGCGCTCTATAGGGCTTCCGCCCTCTAGTCCCTGAAACAGGGTCACCCCAAACTGGGAAACAAGTGTTTCCCCGACCCCCTTCCTGTCCGACTCTCCTTGGGTATAAATAATAAAAAATCCTCTCACTCGAAAGCGAGAAGATTTTTTATTACATTCGTAGCCCCAAGGGGAGTCGGACCCCTCTTTTCAGGATGAGAACCTGATGTCCTAGCCGATAGACGATGGGGCCATCCTAGCAGGAGTGGTAGGAATCGAACCTACGCAAACGGTTTTGGAGACCGTTGTACTACCATTATACGACACTCCCTTTCCGCAATATTGTAGCACGACCGACCAAAAACCGAGAACTATTTGCTCTCGGTATGGGTGGTGTTCTTCTTGCAGAAGCGGCAGTACTTCGAAAGGGAGAGCTTTTCTTTCACCTTCTTTTTGTTGCGCTTCGTATAGTGCGTAATGCGGCTGCAAGCGCTACACTTGAGCTTCGCCATGTTGTCTTTGATCTTTCCCATACCGGTACCCTTATAAAATC
>CAZBFG010000027.1:0-13232 GCA_964491155.1 uncultured Bdellovibrionales bacterium
ATTTTTTGGCAGTTTTGTATTTTCTTAAACTATCCCCTAATCGCTAATAGCTAACCGCTGCCCCCCCCATATGTCTTTCCTCGAAAAATTTTTTGGTTCCAATGAACGAGAAGTCAATCGATTGCGTCCGATTGTTGATAGTATCAATACCTTTGATGCAGCGCTCTCGAGTCTCTCGGATGAGGAGTTGAAATTGAAAACAGTTGCATTCAAAGAACGATTGGCAACTGGTTCGACGCTCGATGAGATTTTGCCCGAGGCTTATGCAGTGGTACGAGAGACGGCCAAACGTGTCATTGGTGAGCGTCACTATGATGTGCAGCTTTTGGGCGGTATCGCGCTTCATCATGGCAAGATCGCAGAAATGAAAACGGGTGAAGGCAAGACACTTACCTCGACACTGCCGATTTATCTCAATGCTCTTTCTGGCAAGGGGGTGCATGTGGTGACCGTGAACGACTATTTGGCCAAGCGTGACTGTAACTGGATGGGCAAGGTCTATGAGGCGCTTGGCCTCACGACTGCTTGTATCGTTTCGCAGGGGGTATCGTACCGCTATACTTCCAATGTGGAGGATAGGGACGAGGTGAGTGTAGAGATGGAAAACCTGATCCCGATTTCTCGCAAGGAGGCTTATGCTGCCGATATCACCTATGGTACCAACAATGAGTTTGGATTTGACTATTTGCGTGACAACATGGTGTCGACGCTCGAGGAAATGACCCAACGCGAACTCAACTTTGCCATTGTCGATGAAGTAGACTCTATCCTCATCGACGAAGCGCGTACCCCGCTTATCATCTCGGCACCGGATAGCGAGTCGACCAAATTGTATGAGCGTTTTGCCAAGATTGTACCACGATTGCAGCCTGAAAAAGACTATGCCATCGATGAAAAGATGAAAGTAGTGACGCTGACTGACGAGGGGATGAACTCGGTAGAGCGTCTGCTTGGTATGGAAAACATCTACGCCTCCGGCAATGTTCAGTATGTACATCATCTGGAACAGTCACTTAAGGCCAATATCATTTTCAAACTCGATCGTGACTATGTGGTGAAAGACGATCAGGTGATTATCGTGGATGACTTTACCGGTCGTCTCATGCCGGGGCGCCGATACAGCGAAGGGCTGCACCAGGCTATCGAGGCCAAGGAGGGCGTGACCGTGCAGCGTGAGTCAAAGACATTAGCCACTATCACCTTTCAAAACTATTTTCGTCTTTACAAAAAATTGGCCGGTATGACGGGGACCGCTTCGACCTCTGCTGAAGAGCTTTCCAAAGTGTACAAGCTTGATGTCCTCGAAATTCCCACCAATCGTCCCATGACGCGCAAAGATTTGCCGGATATCGTATACAAGACAGAGGAAGCCAAGTTCCACGCTATTGTCGAGCATATCAAAGGAATCCATGCCGCTGGTCAACCGGTACTGATTGGTACCGTGGCGATTGAAAAATCTGAATATCTGAGTGTGCTGCTCAAGCAAGAAGGGATCACTCATGAGGTGCTCAATGCCAAGAACCACGAACGGGAAGCGCATATTATCATGAACGCCGGACAAAAGGGCGCCATTACCATCGCTACCAATATGGCTGGTCGTGGTACCGATATCAAGCTGGGGGAGGGTGTGCGCGAGGTAGGTGGACTGCTCATCATCGGAACCGAACGTCATGAGGCGAGACGAATCGACAACCAACTCCGTGGTCGAGCTGGTCGTCAGGGTGACCCGGGCATGTCACAGTTCTTTGTATCGCTTGAGGATGAATTGATGCGGCGATTCGGTGGCGAAAAGATGAAGAGCATGATGACGACGCTTGGTTTGCCTGACAATGAACCAATTCAAAACGGTATCATTTCCAAGACCATCGAAAGCGCCCAATCAAAAATCGAAGGCTTCAACTTTGATATTCGCAAACACGTCCTTGACTATGACGATGTCATGAACAAGCAGCGTGAAGTGGTGTATCGTAAACGGCGCACCATACTGGAAACAGAGGAATTTGAAAATGAGACATTCCGTCTGGTTTCCGAGGAGCTCGATCGTGTCATCGGGTTTCATACTGCCGTCGAGGAGGGCGAGTGGAACGTGCGAGAAATCGTGAACGAAGCTAATGCCATGTTTTCGAGTCTCGATGAAAAGGAAACCCTGAAAAAACTGGAAACTATTCGTGATGATCGTTCCAAGGACGAAGTGGAAAAGCGGGGACTGATACTGGAGTATCTCTTTGGTGAGGCGAAGCGTGTCTGTCGCCAGAAAGAACAGGTGATTGGTAAAGACGTCTGGAACGCCATCCAAAAGTCGCTTTACCTCCGTTCACTCGATACGCTGTGGATGAATCATCTCGATGAGATTGACTACCTGCGCCAGGGTATTGGACTGCGCGGCTATGGCCAGCGTGATCCGCTGATTGAATACAAGCGCGAGGCTTTTGATCTTTTTCTCGGACTCATGGACACGGTGCGCAAGACCTACCTTATGACTATTCTCAAGGTGGAACAAAAAGCAGAGCCGCTTCCGGAAGAAAGGCCCCGTGAAATGCAGTTCCGTGGAGCCAGTGAAAATATCGAGTCTTTTGCCACACTCAAGGCAGATACCACTACAGCTAGTGGTGGCACACCAGGGGTAGCCCCTAAACAGGCGCCTATTCACAACGATACGGTCATCGGTCGCAATGACCCCTGTCCATGTGGATCAGGACTCAAGTACAAGCGCTGCGGCATGATCGGTGCTCCGGAGCATAAGAAATAGGTATGGACAAAGAAATTTTTGAAAAAGAGCTTGGGATGTGTCGAAAGCTTCATCATGAAAAAAAAGGTTGCAACTGGGGAGCATGCGCTACGTGTGGCGTTATCCCGGCCCTTTATAAATTACACAAGGGTATTCTTCTTGAAAATGAAGAAGAGATTAGAAAAGTAAAAGAAGAAGTTTTTGGTGAGCCTATATGAAAAAGTCATTTGATCTCAAAAAAGGTGTGGATTTTATCGGTGTGACTTGTGTATTTTTTTGTCATGATGGCAAAGGAAATCTATTGATGCACAAACGCAGTAAAAATTGCCGTGATGAAGTTGGGCGCTGGGATACTGGTTCGGGCTCAATGGAATTTGGTGAAACACCGGAAGAGGCGGTGGCGCGGGAGATACAAGAAGAATACTGTGTGAAGCCAAAAAAACTACAGCTCGGTGGCGTGCGAAATGTCCTTCGTACGAATGGAGATACCAAAACTCATTGGATTGCTTTCTTATTTGTTGCTGAGGTGAACTCCAAAAAAGTAGGTATTGGTGAACCAGAGAAGATGGAGGAACTTTCTTGGTTTCGTATGAATCAATTACCTAAACCTCTCCATTCTGTTTTCAAAGCTCAGCTGAAGATGATTCAAGAGTCAGGTGTGAAAATTTAAGAATCATATGCTCCAGAAACTGCTTGAATTTTCGAAGATGTTGAACGCACTGCAAACAGTAGAGCGAGTGATACGCGTGCCTGGTTCTGAGCGTTGGGAAAATGATGTCGAGCATTCATATAGTCTAGCGATGCTTGCCTGGTATATTGTTGAGACACAAAAACTTTCTCTTGATAAGGAGAAGGTTTTTCAGTATGCGTTGGCGCATGATTTGGTGGAAGTCTATGCTGGTGATACGTATCTTTTCAGTGCGGACCAGACACTGCTTGATTCAAAGATAGAACGTGAGCGTGTGGCAGCGGAACGTCTTGTGAAAGAATTTCCAGAAGTTCCTGAGATGCATGCTGCGATCCGAGGATATGTGACCAAAGAAGATCCGGAGAGTCGATTTGTCTATGCGCTGGATAAGATTGAGCCGCTTATCAAGCTCTACCTCGATGGTGGTCGGACATGGAAAGAAAAAGGCGTGACACTCGAGATGGCGTATGAGAGCAAGAAAGATAAAGTAGCACTGTCCCCTGAAATCAAGAAATATTTTGATGAGTTTATGGAGCTGCTTCGCAAGGAAGAAAAACAGCTTTTTGGCTCATAAAAGTTGAAGACCTTACGTGAGTAAGGTCGGATGGGTGGTACGGTGTACCGAAGGGAGAAGGCGAGGAGGGGTGGGGGTTGTTTGGGAAAGTGTTGAGCAGAAGTCTGCTTTTTGAAGTGTGCGTTGCACACATCACTTTCCGAAAGAACCAACCCCTCACTCGCTTGCCTAGAATATACCATAAGTGGTTTTA
This sequence comes from uncultured Bdellovibrionales bacterium, assembly GCA_964491155.1. Taxonomy (GTDB): domain Bacteria; phylum Patescibacteriota; class Minisyncoccia; order Moranbacterales; family UBA1568; genus UBA1568. Next base: position 4,184 of record CAZBFG010000027.1, read on the forward strand.
TGATACAATAGAGGAACTTAACTTTGGCTTGTATGCGCTATAACAAACTGGTTCGGGATAAGATTATCGAGATTATCGAGGGAAAAGGTGAGGTGGCCAAGTATCACCTAGCGACCGATGAGGAGTATCGGGAAAAACTGAAAGAAAAGCTGCTCGAGGAAGTAAAAGAATTTTTGGAGGCTGAAAATATCGAAGAGATGGCGGATGTGTTCGAGGTAATAACGGCTATTCTTGCCGAGCGTGGTTGGAACATCGAGCAGGTCGTCGCTCTCCAAAAAGAAAAACGTGCCAAGCGCGGCGCGTTTGATAAACGGATTATTCTCGAAGAATCATGAGAAAAATACTAACACTGTGTTTCGTAGTAAAAGAGGATAGGATTCTTCTTGGGATGAAGAAGCGTGGATTTGGTGCGGGGCGGTGGAATGGTTTCGGTGGCAAGGTAGAGGTGGGCGAGAGTATCGAGGCGGCTGCCAAGCGCGAGACGAAAGAAGAATGTGGGATTGAGATAAGCGAGATGCAAGAGGTGGGTATTCACGAGTTTGAATTTGCGAGTGACCGTGGCGCTATTCTTGAGGTGCATGTGTTTCGGGTGGATAAGTGGCAGGGTGAACCGCGAGAAACCGAAGAAATGCGGCCGCAGTGGTTTACGACCGACGCCATTCCTTATGACGAGATGTGGCCGGACGATATCCACTGGATTCCGGTGTTTTTGACCGGCAAGAAATTCCGCACCAAGTTCCTCTTCGGCGAGGGTGACTCGGTACTGGAGAATTACGTGGAAGAAGTGGCTACTCTTGATGAAACAAAAGGAGTAGTTTAGAATACGCCTGTTTCCAAGGGCCTGTAGTCTGGTTGTATTACGCAGCATTTTTACCCCGTTAGAAAGGTAAGGGCCCGTAGCTCATCTGGTAGAGCGCTGCATTCGCATTGCAGAGGTAAGGAGTTCGAGTCTCCTCGGGTCCACAGTGAGTTTTCTAACGGGGCGAGTTGCACAGGCGCGAGTCCGATTCTCGCCAGGTCCACAAAATCTAAAAATATGGAACAATACGAATCGGAAGAAAAAAAGAAACCATATCAAAAAATATTAGATATGGTTTTTCATTCTCGGTGGCGGGTGGCGCTCAAAACGATTCCTTTGGTGGTGGCTATAGTAGCTGTGAAGTTTTTGGTGCATTCCTTGGGGTATGAATTTTTGACCTTGAATTCATTGTTTACGGCCATCATCTCGGCCAATATTTTCTTGATTGGTTTTTTGATATCCGGAACGTTGGTTGATTACAAGGAAAGCGAAAAGCTGCCGGGGGATTTGTCTGCCAGTCTGGAAACTATGGCTGACGAAGGACTCATTCTCTATGCCAGCAAAAAGAGTCAGGAAGCAAAGGATTATTTGTTGAAATTATCGCAGTTCAGTACATTGCTTCTGGAATGGTTTCACAAAAAAGCACGAACGCATGTATTGATGGAAAAGCTTCTCTCGTTCAATGATGATTTCCTGGCCTTTGAAAAACAAATACAACCCAATTTCATCGTCCGTCTCAAGCAGGAACAAAACTTGCTGAGAAAAATGATCAAGAGAATTCATACCATCAGGGAAACATCTTTTTTGGGAACCGGCTATGCTATTGCAGAAATTATCACCTTCATTTTGGTATTTGGATTGATTTTCATAAAGATGGATCCATTCTACGAGAGCGTCTTTTTTGTTTCTTTTGTGAGTTTTATTTTGATCTATATGATTTATTTCATCAAAGATCTGGACAATCCGTTCGGATACAGCGAATCAGAAAATTTGGTGGAGGAAGTTTCGCTGAAGCCGGTTTTGGATAGCCAAAAAAGAATCGCATCGTACTACGAGAAACTTGTTTAATGCGATTTTTTACATAATATTTTTTCAATCATGCTGTATAATGAAAAGTAATCGTCTTTATCATTCACATGCTTTGTATGGCGTATAAAAAACTATTCGTCGCGGTAGTTGTTTTTTTTGTGTTGTTGATATCTGGAGTAGCTTCGTTTCAGTTGTATCAGAGGTATTTTTTGACACCGGAGCGGATCATACAAAAGGCCGTGGTCAACCTCATACAGAGACAGTCTGTAGAGTATTCTGGCGACATCAAGATGAGTTCCTTTACCTTTCGTTTCAGTGGAGCATCAGATAATAAAGAAGATACAGAGAGGAAAGGCTGGTCCCGGATGAATATCAAGCTGGGAGCTACTGTGTCAACAAACATGGAGACTCGATTGATCGACGGGTCAATTTACTTCAGGCTTGGTCCCAGTCAGAATACGTTTATCGGAAAAACGACTCCTGCAGAGGAATGGGTCAAGCTTGATCAGAACGATATTACTGATTGGATAGAAAAATCAGGAAGCGCATCTCCATCGTGGCTGTACTCCAGTCTCACTGCCAATGAGACTCAGGAGCGGCTTCTTGAAAGGCAGAAACTTTTTGAGGGAATCAGTCTCTTTGAGACGATAGAAGAGTTGAAAAACGTACAGATGAGTGGGGTCGAAAACCGTCACTTTTCCTTTACCTTGAATAAGGACCAGCTTAAAGAAGCAATAATCGTCCTCCGAGATATCAAAGAGACGCCCTATTCAGAGGACGAGCTCGATATGCTTGATCAGCAGTTTGCTGCCATAGAAACACTGAGCGGTGAAATTTGGATCGGCGAGAAGGATATGCTTCCACGCAAGATCATAATCAAATCAGAGGATGCGGAGAGCGATATGATCGGTAATGTCATTGAGGTGGCTCCGGAGGAAATGACTCCTGATGGTATAGCAAAGGCATCAGGAAAAAAAGCCAAGACCCCGCCCAAGACCCCGCAGCTCCAGTTGACAGTGAATCTGAAAAATTTTGACAAGCCAGTCAAGACAAGTGTTCCGAAGCATAAAGAGAATTCCCGCGAAGAAGTGGAGAAAGTTCTCTCGCTACTCTTTCCTGTTCGACAGGGCAATATGTTAGGCGATGAAGCAAGAGATGAAGCAACTAGGAGAGGAACTGAAGCTGCCAGGGCCGTTACAGAGAAGGCAACAGAAGCTAGAGAGAGGGACAGATAAATGAAATTTTCTGATCTGGGACACTATCAGTACGATTTGCCGGAAGAACTGATTCGGAAGGTTGGAGTGGAGCCGCGCGATAGTGCGCGGCTGTTTGTGTATGATACGGCAACCGACACGATTATTTTTGATACGTTTCGCAATCTCGCTACGTATTTGTCGGAGCACTCGGTCGTGGTGTTGAATGAGACGCAGGTGCTCCCGGCTCGTCTGTGGCTACAAAAAGAAACGGGAGGAAAAATTGAGGTTTTTGTCCTGGCCAATGAAATGGCAGACGAAGATACTGTACCCGTGCTGGTCGACCGTAAGGTATCTGTTGGTCAAAAAATACTATTCCCGAATGGTGATTTTTTTGAAGTGGTGGCCCAGGAGGAAAACAAATTTCACGTCAGGCTGCGAAGTAGCAGTGGACTCGACCTTTCTGCGCTTCTTGAACGTTATGGTGAAACTCCGCTCCCGCACTATCTGGAAGGCGCCGGGACTCCCGAGGCGGATCTGCGTGCACGCTATCAGACGGTATTTGCTAGATTCGGGGCGTCAGTAGCAGCACCAACGGCATCGCTTCACTTTACCGAAGCGGTTTTCGATGATTTGAAACAAAAAAATATCGAGACGGCACGTTTGACACTCAATGTGGGGCTCGGGACATTTGCACCGCTCCGAGAGGAAAATTTCCATACGAAAAAACTACACACTGAATATGCCATAATCACAGAAGCGACCGCAGAGCATATCAATGCTACTCGGGAGAAAGAACAACATATCGTGGCCGTGGGGACGACAGTGGCCCGGACACTGGAGTCGTTCGGCTCGGGGCAGGTTCTACCCGGTACGCACAAGACCAATATCTTTATTTTTCCTCCCTACCAGTTTCAAAAAATTGACCATCTGGTGACTAACTTTCATCTCCCGGAAACATCGCTTATGCTTCTCGTCGATGCTTTTCTAGAGCACAAGGGAGCCAAGAGAAGTATTATGGAGCTGTATGGTATTGCTATCCAAAACCGCTTCTCTTTTTATTCTTTCGGCGATAGTATGCTTATTTTGTAGATGGGTTTTCAGCCCTTGACGGAAAGATCTGTTTATGTAATAGTTACATGTTGTTTGTTCTTTGAATCATCTACGAGCGCAGCGTCTCTGCGTATTATTTTGAAGGGGAAAGCCTCATGACTGTGAGTGCAGCGTTGTCATTGGGTGTGGCCAGAAGGCTCATGGATTTTGGAAGAAGTGAGCGGTCGGAAGATGTTGTGGCCAAGGTCTCTGGAGAGTGCGTGTCTGCCGACGAATCTTCTGCATCACTGCCGCCATCCACACCACCTTTGTCCAGAATCCCTGCCGTGGAGTTTGGGTCTGTTACTCCCGCTCATGATCCTCGGGTTGCGAGGCCCACTGGTGCAGTGAACCACGCCGGAAAGAGACAGCCAAGTGTTGCGCTGAAGCAACATTTGCAGGCGGTTCTCGCTCAGACCGGCGGAGTCATAGCGGGCGGTAACCCTGATGCGCTCATTCAGCCTTTCGTGTCGCACGATACCAGGGGAACGACTCGACTGCTGGCGCGAGCACTAGCACATCGGTTCAGCGAGGAGCGGCGGCCGGATGTTGTTCTGGGCATTGGTGTCCATGGAAGCATCCTGGCATTTTTGGTGACCGAGGCCCTGGCAGAGCTGGGGTGTGAAGTCTCCTTTCTCGGTCTCGAGTCTAATAGCCGAGCAGGTTCGGAGGGGTATTGCTTTCTCTGCCCCGACAGCGACATCAGAGGACGCATTGGCGGCAAGCAGGTAACTCTGGTGCTGCCCATCTTGACCCCGGTTCATACTGGTACCGTTCTTCAAGTGAGAGAACTTGTTGATACTGAAGGATGTGCGGCCACCTTTACCGGTGTGGCTACCATCGTCCGGTATGGAGACGTGGGATTCCATCAAGTGGAAGCCTTGGTCAAGGTGGACTACTGACAGATCGTTGATTTGAATGGCCTAGGAAGCATATTGTGCGACCCGGGCCTTTTTCTTTTCCGGCTTGTCAAAAGGGTAGAAGTACGATATGCTGGTTTGAGTTAATAGGTGATTGTTTTTGATATGAAAGTGATTCTATTGGAAGATGTGAAAGGTCTCGGAAAGGCCTTGGATGTGAAGGAAGTGAAGAACGGCTACGGATTCAACTATCTCCTTCCTGAGGGGTTGGCAGATTTGGCGACGCCAGGAGCTCTCAAGCAAGCACAGATGTTTGTGGCCAAGCGCAAGGAAGAGTCTGCAAAAATGGCTCAAGAAAGCCGCGTTTTGGCGGATTCACTTTCCGGCAAGAAAGTGGTCATCAAGAGTAAGGCTGAAAAGGGTAAATTGTTCGGATCAGTCGGTCGTGAAGAAATAGCGATGGCTCTCGAGGCTATGGGTATCAAAGTAGACAAACAGGCGATTGTGCTCGAGAAAGCACTGAAAGAAGTGGGTGAGTTTGCTCTCTCCGCGGATTTTGGTCATGGCGTGAAAGCATCGTTCGAATTGGTGATAGAAGCGGAGTAGGGATATCGAAAAAATGCAACTTAAAAAAGAGCCGCTCTCCAATCTCTCCTGGTAGCGGCTCTTTCTCTATAAATACTAAAACGCTGATACGAAGACTATGGCCAAACAAATATCAAAGCAGGGACGAACGAAATATATTTTTGTAGTCGGTGGGGTGATGAGTGGGGTTGGCAAAGGCATCGCTGCTTCGTCTATCGGCAAGATTCTTCAGGCCAAAGGATTTCGTGTGACGGCCCTCAAGATCGACCCGTATATCAACGTCGACGCAGGGACGATGAACCCAACGGAGCACGGCGAGGTATTTGTCTTGAAGGACGGCTACGAGACGGATCAGGATATGGGGAATTATGAGCGATTTCTCAATATCGAATTGACCCGAGACAACTACATGACCACTGGGGCGGTCTACAAGACGGTTATTGAAAAAGAGCGGAATTTGGAGTATGGTGGCCGCTGTGTTCAGGTGGTGCCACATATACCGCTCGAGGTAATCGGACGTATCAAACGGGCAGCAGCCGAGGCTGATGTGGCGATTGTTGAGATTGGTGGGACTGTCGGAGAGTATGAGAATATCTTGTTTCTCGAGGCTATCCGTATGCTCAAGATCGAGCAGCCAGAAAATGTCATTACCGCTATCGTCAGTTATGTACCCACTCCGTCAAAGGTGGGCGAGATGAAAACCAAGCCAACGCAGCATGCAGTACGGACGCTCAATGGCACTGGTATCCAACCCGATATTATCATTGCGCGGGCCGATCGACCACTCGATGAAAAGCGCAAAGAAAAATTGGCGGTGTTTTGTAATGTTCAGAAAGAAGATGTCATCAGCGCTCCTGATGTCGACAGTATTTATGATGTCCCAGTTAATTTTGAGAAAGATCGCTTAAGTGAAATTCTCATGAAAAAGCTGGGCTTGAAATCGAAAAAATCCGTAGGGTTGGGCGAGTGGGAAAAAAAGGTGCGACGCATGAAAGGGATCAGTGAGGTGGTGAAAATTGGTGTGGTGGGAAAGTATTTTAAGACCGGCGACTTTGTGCTCTCGGATGCGTATATCAGTGTGATAGAGGCTGTGAAACATGCGGCGTGTCAGGTAGGACGTCGGGCAGAGCTGACCTGGATTGCCAGTACTGATTTTGAAGAAAATCCCAAGTCACTGCGAACGCTCAAAAAGTATGATGGCATCATTATTCCTGGTGGTTTCGGGAGTCGTGGTATCGAGGGCAAGATAGCGGTTATTCGGTATTGTCGGGAAAACAAGATCCCATATTTTGGTCTGTGCTATGGTATGCAATTGGCTGTCATCGAGTATGCCCGTCACGTTGTGGGATTGGCTGCTGCCCATACTACGGAAGTGAATCAAAAAACAGCATATCCGGTCGTGGATATCATGCCGGAACAAAAAGAAAACTTGCGTAAGAAGAACTATGGAGCCACTATGCGACTGGGTCACTATGAAGCCAAGATCGCTCTGAAGACGCTCGCCGCCCAGGCCTATGGTTCCACCAGTATTCTTGAAAGGCACCGCCATCGTTACGAAGTGAATCCGGAGTATGTGGAGCAGCTGAAACAAGCAGGTATGATTTTTTCTGCCACATCACCGGATGGTATACTGATGGAAATCGCCGAGCTCCCTAAAGAAGTACATCCGTTCTTTTTGGCGACGCAGTTTCATCCCGAATTTCAGTCTTCACTGCTAGAGCCGCACCCACTTTTTGTTGCCTTTCTCGAAGCGTGTAAAAAAAACAAGTAGAGCATTTCTATGTTCAAAAATATGCGCGGTTTTGTCGGGTTTCTTGTCCTCGGTTTGTTTTGGGTCGTCTCTCCTGTCATGGCGCGGGAAAATGTGACGGACTGGTATATACAAGATTTGCGCGCCGAGTTTGTGCTGTCATCGGACTCGACCATGACAGTGACCGAGTGGATCACGGCTGACTGTGGCAATGGTGTAGACAAGCATGGGATTTTCCGTATTGTGCCGACTGAGACACGGACAGAAAAGAACACTATCAAAACGCCGGTTGAACTCATTTCGATCACGGATTTTGAGGGGAAGAAGCATTCGTATACTGAGACGGAAAATCGTGGCGATGGTACTATGACCTGGAAAATTGGTGATGCCGACAAGACAGTGACCGGTGTCAATCGCTATAAAATCGTGTACAAGGTCAACAATGTTATTCGTGCGACTGGCGATGCGGACGAGTTTTATTGGAATCTCAGTGGCAACTTCTGGACGCTCGACATCGATGCTTATGCTGCTATGGTGGTGTTTCCGGAACCAGTACAGAAACGTGTGCTTGATATTTCGACCTATGCTGGATTGCTCGGGTCCAAGGCCTCCGATGCCTTGGCGCCACCACGGTGGCAGGATGAACGGACGCTTTCTGTAGCGGCCACTCGGATGCTTGCTCCAGGCGAGGGAGTGACGCTTTCGGTCAGTGTGCCAGAGGGTATTTTTACTCTCTACCAGTTTGGTTTTTGGGAAGTGTACGGTAAGTTTTTTTGGGTCATTCTTCCGATTCTTATTTTTTGGTTTTCTTTGAGAACATGGAAGAAGTATGGCGATGATCCAAAGGGAGACAAAGTGGTGATACCGGAATACGAAGTGCCGGAGAGTCTCGATGCGCTGGAGCTGGGAGTGCTCTCTACCAATGGCACGATGAAAAATGAATTTCTGACAGCGGCTATTATTGAGCTGGCAGTCAAGGGTGCTCTCCGGATCAAAGAAACGACCGACAAGATCCTCTTTTTCAAAACGACAGAGTATGTACTTGAGAAACAGGCTATCTCGGGGTTGGTATTGGCACCACACCAGCAGTTGTTGCTAGATACTTTGTTTCAATCAGGAAACGAAGTGAAACTCTCATCATTGAAAACAAGCTTTTACAAAGTGATTCCTACGCTCAAGAAACAGGTTATTGATGTATTGGTAGAGAAAGGACTGATAGAAAAGAAGGGCCTGAGCTACCGGGTTGGATTCCTGGTTTTGGGTGGTGTAGTAGTATTTCTTGCTTTTCAGTTGTTTGGAATAGGATCTTCTGTCGGTGGAGGAGCTACTCTCCTGGCGGCGGGTATACTGGTTATTTTTGGACTTATTATGCCCAAGCGTACCGAAAAAGGCGTAGAGGCAAACTGGAAAATAAAAGGCTTGAAACTCTACATGGAAACAGCTGAAAAAGAACGACAACGGTTTCATGAGAAAGAAGGGGTATTTGAAACTCTTTTACCGGTAGCGATGATTTTTGGAATGACCACTCTGTGGATCAAGAAAATGCGTGATATCTATGGTGAGGAATACATGATGAATTATCACCCGGCCTGGTTCGTGGCAGCTGATATGGGAAATTTTGATGTAGGGAGTTTTACATCGAGTATGGAAAGTCTGTCGTCGAGTATCACCGCCAATACGAGTTCGCCATCTGGCTCTGGTGGTAGTGGTGGCTCTGGCGGCGGAGGCGGCGGAGGTGGTG
>CAZBFG010000028.1:0-13187 GCA_964491155.1 uncultured Bdellovibrionales bacterium
CTTCAGTGCATGCCTGGGGGCTAGGCTGGCTTGGTGATTCTGCAACCGCCGCCTTTAAAACTCTTCTATATGGGATTTTTTCTATGTTTGGGGTGTTTGCTTCAGTGGCATTCACTATTTTTGGTTGGGCTATCGATCCGAATTACATTTCTGGGCCAGATGGATTACTGAATCGACAGAGTATCTATGTCAATTGGAAGTTTATTCGAGACTTTTTCAATCTTTTTTTCATCTTGACGCTGCTTTACACTGCCTTCACTATCGTTTTTCAGGTAGCCAAGAATTATAAGCAAACATTGCTTTCTCTGGTGCTGGCTGCTATGTTTGTCAACTTCAGCTTTCCAATTACGCGGGTTCTTATCGATGTGACCAATGTTCCGATGTATTATTTTGCAAATAAACTTGCTACGACAGAAGATGGCAAGCCATCACTTGGTACAGTGTTGAGCTCTTCTCAACTTGAAAATATTCTTATACCAGACAAGGTAGTGGATACGCCAGTATCGCAATTGCTCATGGCGATTATTTTTCTGTTTATTTTTTCTATCACTCTTTTAGTGCTAGCAGTCATGTTTGTGATTCGGTTAGCTGCTTTAGTAATACTTCTCATTTTTTCCTCCGTGGGTTTTGCAGCAGCCGTTATACCAGGTCTAGGAGAATATAGTACGAAATGGTGGAAAGCTTTGTGGCAATATACGCTTTTTGGTCCGGCAGCGATGTTGATGTTGGTTATAGTAACGCGATTTTTTTCGGAAATAGCAAAGGACAATACGAAGGCACAATTTTTAGCAGCGAGTACTTCAAATGCAACTCTGGAAACCTCTGGATTTATTAGTGCCATGGCCATGTTTACTATCCCGATTATTATGCTTTGGATGGTTATGGGTTTGGCGAGCTCTATGTCTCTCCTTGGCGCCGGCGCAGTAGTCGGACGAGGGGAGAGATTTGCCAAGTGGGTCGGGAAGAAAAGTTATAACAATCCTATTGGCCGAGGTCTCGGTGCTGGTCTTAAAAAAGCCGGCATGGATGGTAAGGTATTAGGGTTTGACTATGGAAAGCGAGCCAAAATACTCACGGGAAATTATTGGACAGCGCCAAGTAAGACCGAAGCTGGTCTTAAGGGACTTATTGTTAATAGAAAAACAGGGATGCGTTCTGAACTTCAGAAGCTGAAAGACAAACAAATTCATGAGCAGATGGCTAAAGATAAAGAGAATAAGCTTAGTCGAACTGATGCAATCGGAAGATTGAATTCGACGGATGATGTCATGCGTATTTCGGCTGCTACTTCGCTTGCCAATATGGACAATGGTATCCAGAGCATGGACGATTTGACTAAGGCATTGGATGCTCTCAAGCAGATTGATCCAGCTACGGGAAACAGAACTGTTGTAGATTCAAATTATACTGAGAAAGCGGTAGAGATTATTGCTAAGGCAGATAAGAAGATTATTGGTAGCACCAAAGACCCAGCAGGAGTCGTTATCTCTTCTGGTCTTCAAAATCTTAACTCTGTCATTGGTTCCCTCGGTACTAATCAGAAGGCAATCAGTGATTTGATTGCCAAGATGGACGATTCTGCTTTTGATGATGGAACAGGCGCGGATTATACGGCGGTTCATAATGCGTTAGAGGCTATTAAACCAGGAATGGGGGCAACTCTGGAGGTCAAGGCTAAAAAAGAAGGAAAGACAGATGCTCTGCTTACGCATAAATTTAATACGCGTACTAATCCTGCGTTGACTCGTGCAGACTTTGCTCTTGAGATGTTGAAAAAAATGGAAGCTGCAGACATTGCTAAACAAGAGATGTTTAGGGATGCAGCCAGCCCAAACAGGGGTTATGCTACTGCTTATATGGCATCGATAGCGGCTGGTGGTGTAAATGAAAACATTAGCCGTTGGCAAAAAATCAGAGCTGACTTACCGTAATATTCGTACTACGTTGTGAAAACTTCTATAAACAACAACAGTCTTTACTATCCGATGATGGTTTCAGAAAATGGAACTGAGCTTATCGGAAAAGAAGGAGAGGATATTTTATGGAAGCGATTCCATTTACTTTCAAATGAGAAGCGGGAAGTTTTGGTTTCTGATGAGTTGCCATTGAAAATGCAAGAATTGGAAAAGGAACTACAATTACCCGATAGTTTTGTGGGAACGGTCAGTCTCTCTATTCGCAAGATTTTTTTTGGGGAAATGTCTTTGGCGGATGTGGAGACAAATTTGAAAAATATTCTTGTATCACAGGGTGATGATGGAAATAAAGCCAGTGCCATTGTCGAATTTATCCAAAAGGAAATCATGACACTGAAGCCCAAGGCGCGGGTGGAGGAGCAGGACGAGATGAAATCACAGTCGCAGCCCGCGACAGTCCGTATGCCGCTTCTCCAGGCTCTGTCTAAGTATGAGCAATTGGGGAACCAGCTCATTACGAGTGAACGTATCCGGGTCAAGTCGCAGAGTGAGCCGGTGCGACCGTCACTGTTGTACTGGATCAAGTACTATCGTGACGAGCTCGGTATCGGGCATCATGATACCGTACAGAGAGGGGATTTTTTGTTCCGCTCAGAAAATGGCAAGCGTCTGTCGGCTGAAGAGCGCGAACGGGTCAACCTGGTACTCAAGTCCGTTGAAGAAAACTTCCCTCTTGAGATCGATACGGAGCGGAGTGAAATAGTGTTCCCTTTTTTTGAGACATCAGCTCCTACACCTCCTCCGGCACCGAGAATAAACGCCTCGTCGGTGTTTGCATCAGCGTCTATGACAGACAAAATGCGCCCGGCCGCCAACCCGGCTTTTAGTTTTGGGCGAAGCAGTATGGCTGCTCCTGTTGCCTCTGTTGCTCGTGCTGTTCCTTCGGCACCAGCTATGCCTATATCTGTACCTGTGCCTTCCGCCGCTCCTACTCCGGTAGCATCGGGGGGAGAAATGTCATTTTCTTCGAAACATGTTTTTCCGGCTGAAAAAGATGTGGAGGCACCAGTTCGTCAGGTATCGCCTGCTCCTGCTTCTCCACAGAGAACGACTACTCAGGGGACACCAAAATCCAATCCTTTCCGTATTCATCCAGTCAGCCTCGGTGAGCCTGATAAGTCACGAACCATATGATGTTTTCGGTCCCACAATTTATCGATGTTGAGGACAAGATTGCCGGTCCGCTGACCTGGAAGCAGCTGGGCTGGATGATGGGTATGGGCGCTACGATGCTCTTGGTGTTTACGCTTTTCGATACGACACTCGCTATCATTATCGGTATCCCAGTTGTCCTCTTGTTTTGTGCCCTCGCTTTCTATAAACCCAATGGTTTCTCGTTGTTGTCTTTCTTGGGAAGCTCGTTTCTATTTCTGTTCCGACCCAAGATTGCTGTCTGGGAACGACCACAGGGAACTGTGATGAAAGCAGCTGCACCGACTCCGGTACAAACAGCTGAAGTGCATACGGTAGACAAACGCATGACCCCGGAAAAGTTGGCGGCATTGGCTCGTATGATTGATCGAAGATGAAGCAAATCATTCGTTTTGTTTTTGTTCCGCCAGCTGGCGGATTGAAAGTTACACCCCTATGGAACTATTGAAAGCAAAAAAGAATATTGGAGCATCGAGTACGCAGAAGTATGTCGATGTCGAAGAAATGCGTGACGGTGTCATGGTACTTAAAAATGGAGCTCTCCGCGCTGTCTTGCTGGTATCTTCGATCAACTTTGATCTCAAATCAAGTCAGGAGCAGGATGCTATTATCTCTCAGTACCAGGCATTTTTGAATTCGCTCGATTTTCCGGTGCAGATCGTGATTCAGTCGCGTCGTTTCAATATCGGGCCGTATCTGGAATCATTGAAAGATGAAGAAAAACAACAAGAAAATGAACTGCTCCGTTTTCAGATCGGTGAGTATGGAAACTTCATCAAAAAATTGAGTGAGGTCTCCAACATCATGTCCAAATATTTCTATATCGTCGTACCTTTTTCTCCGGCAGAAGATCAGTCGAGTGGATTTTTTCAGAAAATGTTTGGCGTGTTTCAGCCAAAACAAGCTGTGGCGATGAAGGGAGAATTATTTGATACGTACAAGAGTCAGCTGCTCCAGCGGGTGGACCATGTGGCGGCGGCTCTGTCGAGTACCGGTGTCAAAGTGACGCAGCTCAGCACCGAGGAGATGATCGAACTCCTGTATAATAGTTACAATCCGTCACTGTATACGACGACTATCATCAAGAATCCGGAAAATATCGAACTTTCATAACACTGCTACCATGGACAGAATTGTTTTTAGAGACAACAAAGGACCAGTACTGGGATCGAATCAAATCGTTGTTGATCCTCCTGTTAGTACTGTGCCGACCAATCAAGCGACCAGCGGTGCTTCTATCGATCCTCCTCAGGTTGAAGAGAAAGCCGAAAAGGTTGTTTTGACAGCGGTCGAGCCAGAAGTAACCCCTCTCCCTGTGTCAGAAGAGAGTGTGCCCGTTGAGAGTGTACCAGAAGAGAAAGAGGTCGCTCCAGTGGAGCCCCCAAAGCAACCGGAACCAGTAGTAGCTCCGATGCCAGTACGAGAAACACCTGTTAGGGCATCTGAGACGTTAGAGCCCGCTTCTCCATCGAAGACTTCTTTTATGACGCCATTTTTTGGAAAAAAAGATATAAAAACTCCTGGTTCTCGGGAAGCAGAGTCGCTGTATCGGGAAGGTATCGCCACACTCCGTGATTTGATCGCGCCACCAGCTATCAAGGTTAGCTCCAATAGTATGCAAATCGGAGATGTTTTTTCTCGGACGTACTTTGTGGTGGCATATCCTCGCTATCTGTCGACTAATTGGTTTTCGCCCATTATCAATATTGATTTCAGCATGGATACGGCACTCTTTGTCCATCCGATTGATACGGCAGAGATCATGAAAAATCTGCGCAAATCAGCTACGCAGGTGCAGTCACAGATTCACATGGAGGCTGAAGATGGCAAGATTCGTGATCCGATGCTTGAGTCGGCGCTACAGAATATCGAGGAACTGCGTGACAAACTGCAGCAGGGGACAGAGAAATTTTTCCGGGCTGGCTTGTACATGACTTTGTATGGCCATGATGAATCCGACCTCAATGACAAGTGTCGGGCTATTGAATCTATCCTCGAGGCGCAGCTGGTCTATACCAAGCCGGCAGTGCTCCGTATGGATCAAGGCTTTGCGGCCACGCGGCCACTGGCCATGGACGTGCTCGATGTGGCCAACAACCTCAACACCGAACCTCTCTCAACGACCTTTCCTTTTGTTTCTTCCGATGTTTCCTCTAATCAAGGTGTCCTCTATGGTATCAACCGCCACAACAACAGCTTGATTCTGTTTGATCGGTTCAAGATGGAAAACGCCAATATGGTAGTGTTTGCCAAGTCCGGTGCCGGTAAAAGCTATACTGTGAAACTGGAGGTGCTTCGCTCGATGATGTTTGGGGCGAGCGTTATCATTCTCGATCCGGAAAATGAATACAAGCACTTGTGTGAGGCAGTAGGAGGGAGCTTTCTTAAAATTTCCTTGAATTCCGATGTACACCTCAACCCGTTTGATTTACCGAAACAGGTGGAAGACGAAGATAGCGAGGGTATATTTCGTAACAATATTGCCAACCTGGTGGGGTTGCTTCACCTCATGCTTGGGTCAGTGACACCTGAAGAAGATTCTATTCTCGACCGAGCCATTCGCGAGACTTATGCGGTGCAGGATATCACGGAAAAGAGCAATTTTTCCACTTTGACCAGTAGTTCATTTCCGACCATGTCTGACTTGTATGCGGTGCTGGAGAATATGGAGGGCGCCGAGTCGCTCGCTGCTCGATTGGAGCGCTACACCGAGGGTATCTTTGGTGGATTTCTCGACAAGCAGACCAATGTCGAAATGAACAATCAGTTGGTAGCCTTCAATATTCGAGACTTGGAAGATGAGCTGCGGCCTATTGCTATGTATATCATTCTGCAGTTTATTTGGAATGAAATGCGTACACATGTCAAGAAACGAGTGATTGTGGTGGATGAAGCCTGGGTTATGATGCAACACGAAGATGCTGCCGGGTTCCTCTTTGGTATCGCCAAGCGCTGCCGTAAGTATTTCACGGGACTGACAACTATTACACAGGATATTAGTGACTTTATGTCTTCGCGTTATGGTAAACCGATTATCACCAACTCGTCGCTTCAGTTGCTTCTCAGGCAGTCACCGTCTTCTATTGACCTAGTAGCAGAGACATTTTTTCTGACAGATCATGAAAAGTTCTTGTTATTGGAGAGCAGTGTTGGAGAGGGAATATTTTTTGCAGGTACCAAGCATGCCGCTATCAAGATTATCGCCTCTTACAGTGAAGACCAGATTATTACATCTGACCCCCGACAGTTATTGGAGATTGAAGAGGCTAAGCGGGAGTTTGATGCTGGTAAGTAAGTAACCCTCTCAGCGCATATGGCATCAGGATATGGGGGAATAGTGAGGCAAATGCGGTCGCAAGCCTCCCGAGTGCAGTTTTCAGGAATTCAACCATCCAAGGTGTTGTATTTTGGATTAGCAGCCATCGCTCTTTTGAAAGACTTACTTGACTTTGCAGGGATCGGATCTCTTCCAGGGATTGGGACAGTCGTGACGATGTGTTTCGCCTTTCTAATCTGGATTCTCATGACGGTATTTGACCGTTCTGGTGGGAAATCAAACAGAGTGATGGGTCGGAGTTTAGTACTCCTGTTTGCTTCGTTGGTAGAGGACATCGGCTTTAGTCTCAACTTTCTCCCGATTGAAACACTAACAGTTATAGTTCTCTATACGATGGCGCGGAAAGCGGCAAAGCAAGAAGAGCAGCGTTTGCAAAAAGAAGAACAAGTGAGAAACATATCCAATCAACGGGAAGCGTATCGTATGCAAGCCGAGGTGGTACGACGCATGCAGTTTGAACAAGACGAAGCGGAGGCCGTCGAGTCTCAAAAAGAAGCAGGGAGTGATCCTGCTCCTCGCGATAACAAGGTGCGATTGGTAGCGTAAAGATATGAACAAAGAATTTTTTCTTTCAAGAAGGTTTATTGTGACCGGACTTATCGTGCTTTTTTCAGTGTTGTTTCTGGGATATTTTACCCAAAGCGATACGGTCAACCCAATTTTTCAAATGTTTCTTATTAGTATTGCTATTTTCTTGGTAGTTCCGGTTTTGTATTGTAAAATAGTATTGAGGGAGCCCCTCAGTAATCTCGGTTGGCAACCTGGAAAACTATTTGCGGGCATTTTTGTCAGCATGATAGCGATAGCGGTGGGATTGGGAAGTGTTTTTGCTCTCAGTTATTACACTTCTTTTGAAGAACGCTTTCTGTTTCCAGTTGCAGTAGAATCAACTTTTATTGGTTTTGTTTTGTACGAAGCGCTCCTTGTTCCTTTTACGGTGTTTCTGTATGAAGTCTTTTTTCGGGGATTTCTCCAGAAGCTGTGGCTCGGGGCTCTAGGGATATGGGCAGCACTCCTCCAGGCGGGGGTTTTTGTCGGGTTGCTGTACCTAGCTGATGATCTTTCGTGGCAGCGCATCCCGGCTCTGATCTTTGCTCCGCTCTCCGGTTTGATTGTCTACTATTCCGGATCGCTCTGGTACTCGTGGGCGGCCAGCTTTCTCTTTTTTTTCCTGACAGATATTTTCCTTTTGATTTATCGATAGAAACTATTCAATATCTCATCGCTCTATCTCCCAGAAAAAATTAACGCTTGTCTTATAAAATGTCTGGATTTCGGCTAAAAACTTCTCAAAGCTCGTCGGGTTATCTCGATAGCCCTCGCTCACTTTTCAAAGTTTTTATCACGAAATCCAAACATTTTCTGGAGACATGAGATATTGAACAGTTTCTAATATTTTTTTGTATGAAAGTCACCTTTCGAAGAAAACTGGCCCGGATACTCAGCGGTGTTTTGGCGGTGCAGGTGGTGTTTTTGAATATCGCACCAGCGTCGGCTGGCCTGTTTAGTGGACCCAAGCTCCCTAGTACCTCTTCGATGTTTTCCGATATGGAGGACCGGTACCATCTTGATTCGGAGAGTATTCAGACTCAGGCCGAGAGTTTCAATGTGGGAGATAACAAGAAGCTCGTGCCCGAAGTCTCGCTTTTTTTCAGTCCGAGCGACCCGAGACCTGGGGAAAAGGTTACTGCCAAGGCTTTTCCAGCTTATTTTTCCAATGATGCCAAGAATCTCTACTACACCTGGTATCTGAAACGTAAGGGATGTGATCTCAACAAGAATCCGAATGAATCCACACGAAGATTGTGTGATTTTGATGATGATACCCTGATTACTATCGAGGACTGGAAGATTTTGGCTATGCGTCTTCTGGCGCAGCATAATTATGAGCCGGAAGAGAATACGTATGATGCTGCTCCTGCTCCAGATAAGGATGATAACGATGGATATCAGGCTCGCTATGGTGGCGACAACAAAGTGAGTAGTCCAGATCATTGTTATGTCAGTGACCCTGTTTCCGGAAAAAGCTACGAATTGATATCGACAGATGCGGACGAAACGACGTTTACCGGTTGTACTGGAGCTAATGAAGAAGCGGTCTGTGTGGAGGGGGAGCTATTGATTGAGCCTGGAACAATTACGAGCGATCCGGTAACACCCACTTCTGATCCCGCCTTTCAATTTGTTGAGGGAACAATCTGTCGTCCTTCTGGCTCACCAATATGTTCTGACTCTGGTACAGTATCCTGTGCTGTCGGTGCTCCGCGTTGTGTAGTCAAGGGAGCGAATACCTCCTGCGGTACAGAAATTGTTGCCTGCACTAAGAGTGACACGAGTCCAGGTAATAGTAACGATAGGGGAGATCGTGCCTGCAAACACCTTTTTCCGCACGCTCCAAATTTTACGACCGGTGATGGAAAATTTACTTATCTGGAAGAGAAGTTCTGGCAGACCAATCCCACTGATCCTGCTACGGCTGAAAATGGCAACAAGGACGAAGCTAATGTTGTTGGTCTGGGACGAACAGAACTTACCTGGAACTATATCGCCGGGGATAAACTTGGCGTTGCGGTCGAGGGCAACTCAACCACCAATACCAAATACGCTGACTCTTCTTACATGATTATGTGGGCCTTTCCCAAAAAGGATTGTCCAATTTCTTTGGCTTCGAGTCTTGGTACTATGACCAAAAAAATCAAAAAATATGATGTGGTGATACCAACAGCCAAGATGGACTTGAATAAATGTATAGGATATTTGGATGGTGCCGGAAAAGAATATGCTCCGAATTTGGTTGATCCGACCGAAGGAGGGCAGGCTTCTTCTTTGGAAGTGGATCTTTCCGCCACTCCAGACAGCCCAGTCAATGACGAATCCATTGATGAGGCGGGAGATGTGGTCTCGGTACAGGCCAGTATTTCCAATGGCTCCTACGACATGAACAACATGCTGTTTGAATGGGAAGTGGATATTAGTGACACTCCTCAATTTTCTACCCCTCCTAACCGTATTACCGAGAAGCTGCAGGAGTGGGGCCTCTTGGGCAATGTTAAGGGGATAGCTCTTGAGACGCTTCGACTGAGGTTGAATATCCCCAACAAAGCGGACAAGTTGATATACAATAATAAGCCGCTGGGAGACTATTTGAATGATGACAATGTCGGGTATCTGCAATTTTCCGCCAAGGTTTCCGAGAGTTTCGCTGGTGATTCGATACGCAAGGGGAAGAGTACTGTTATTGTAAAGTTTACGTCATCGGGGGATAAGATTTTGGTGCACAAAGTAACTGCGGTACCGTCCGCTGATGGGTCGATGCGTGTTGCTTTGTTGCCTGCCCCTGATAATACTATCTGTAAGGGCGATCCGACTAATCCAGATAATGATAGAGACAAACTGGATCGCACTTCTTGTCGGGTGATTAAAAACGAGATTCTCGGTCTCAGTGTGGAGGGGGCTGGTCTCAAGAATTTCAATTGGACAATCAATGGCAAACAACTCTCGTGTAGTCAAAAGGTCGTATCACCTGACTGTGAAATGGATAATACTGTTGTTCCGCCTGTCTCTAAAATCGGAGAACAGAGTAATGTCAACTTTTTCCCTGTTTCTGGGGATGTGGGTGATACCTATGCTGTAACCGTAACGGCCAACGATATAAATACTGACAAGACGGTGACTATTACTCGTTCCTTTCATGTGGTGGAACCAACGCTTTCGATAGAGTCTATCAACAACAACGCGGCTTGGCCGAAATTGCTCGGAGCCTACAAAGATGTATCAACAATAGCTCCTGCTGAACAATGCCCTGGAGGGCTTTGTCCCAACTACAGTAATACTATTTTTGAGGCTTTTTCAGGAGAGGCACTTTCTTTCAAGGCGGTCTTTATGCCAAACTTTTTGGCAAATCGAGCGATTCGTCAGTGGGCGGTCGACGGCACGCCTCTTGCTGAGTCAGGTAATATCACTGGAGGGGCAATCGCCTTTTCAGCGCTGAAGAATCCTGCAGATATATACAATATTACTCTTCAGGCATCGCTGGTGCAGTCGCAAGAAATTCGCCAGGCTTTGCGAGATATCTGGGGGATTTCACCGCTTGATTCACCGGAAATTACCTTTTCGAAAAATGTTCAGGTAGAATTGCAAGAACCAGGTTTTGCCCAAGGCACTTTGCAGGGAACAAAAAAATATTTGGCGGCTATTGCGTCGTATGTTCCGACATCGTTGATATTCCTTTTACGTGTAGTGCTTTCGATTTTCCTCCTTATTTTTACGGCCAATGTTTTGTATGCTCTGCTTCCAGAACGAGCAGCTCTTTCGAGGGGATTTTTCAGAAAAGAATGATACTATCGCGAATAGGATAAAGAAAACTCTCTACTGATGAGTAGAGAGTTTTTTTTGTGCCGAGGAGAGGACTTGAACCTCCATGGGATTGCTCCCGCCAGGTCCTAAGCCTGGTGTGTCTACCATTCCACCACCTCGGCAAACGCTTTATACGAGGGCTGCTTTTTCTCCAAAAACTTTCATTATATGCTGTGCTTCTTCTTGTACAACTCCAGAATCTTCGTATTCTCCGTGGTGTCTCGTTCCTTCTCCGTAAGTATGTTTTTTTTGGTCGAGATGAAGGTTGACGGCGAGTGTGATGCCTGAGACTTTGGTGTAGCAGTGAAAGCGAGGGTAGCCCTGACTGCCCAAAACTCGCACAAAACTCATCTCGCCCGCGTCTTCACGTTGAAAAACGTAGCCGGCACGGCGCATGAGAGAAACAGGATTTTCAGTGATGGCGGATACGAGAATTTTCATGACATTATTCTACCCAATGGTGCTGTTTGATTTTTTGGTCGTCTGCCGCTCGTTGTTTTTCGATTCTTTCTTTTGCGAGTTTCCTGAGTGTCTCGAGATCGTGTCCCTGGAGGGACTTGGCTCGTTCGAGGAGGGTTTCACGCGTGTTGTGTTCTGGGTTCTCGATGACTTCTGCTAAGAGGATATCGAGGAGGATACCAATTTTTGGTGAGGCCGGAATGCCTAGATCTGTCATAAGATCGGTTCCTTTGAGGGCAAGCATTTTCACAGAAAGGGGGTCTCTTGAAACCTTTTCAATCATATATTCCAGGTGTCGGAGTTTGTAGGGTTTTCCTTTGGGGACACCGGAACCTAGTCTATCACCGATGCGTACAGCCATCAAGTCGTCCATGTTTTCGAGGCCAACCCGTTTGATGAGGCGTCGCACGGAGGCCTCGGTCACTTCATCGACGTTGTAATAGAAAAGGTGATTGTCAACGAGCAGGGCGGCATGCTTTACGATTTCCTTGGAAAAGCGAAGCCGGGTGAGTGCTTGTTCAGTGAGACGGGCCCCTACGTGGTCATGGTTGTAGAATGTGGCGCGATAGCCCTCGCCACGCTTGGTATGGGGCTTACCTACATCATGGAGGAGACAGGCCAGACGAACAGAAAGCTTCTCAGACGGACAGGTTTCCAGAGCACGGAGGTTGTGTTCCCAAACTGTATAGATATGGTGGAGGTTCTGAGTGACGCCAATACCGATTTCGAGTTCCGGGAGAATATACCGCAGCAGTCCGGTCGTATGGAGGAGTTCGACACCAAAAGCGGGACTTGTGGAGACGACAATCTTTGAAAGTTCATCCCGGATGCGCTCCTTTGAAATATGTGCCAAATTTTCCGAAAGTTTTATGAGTGCTTGATAGGTCTGTTCTTCAATGTGCCACTCAGTAGAAGGTTTTTGGCTTTTGGGAGAGCGTAGTTCAGCACAAAAACGAACAGCGCGCATGAGTCTCAGGGCGTCTTCGCTAAAACGTTCTTCGGCATTACCGACGGTACGAATACATTTTTCCTTGAGGTCGCTTTGTCCTTGGTAGGGGTCGATACAGATCCAGGTATCATGTTTCTTGCCATAGGCGATGGCGTTCATGGTAAAGTCCCGTCTGGCTAGGTCTTCTTCGAGTGACTGTGTAAATGAAACGGTATCAGGCCGACGTTTGTCAGTATATGCCGATTCAGTTCGGTAGGTAGTGACTTCGACGATATCATGCTCTTTTCCTGTTTCAGTAGCAGGAAGAAAACGAGGTACTTTGACTCCGACAGTCCCGAAATCATTTTCATAAAAACTTTCAGGAAAGAGAGAAACGATTTCTTGTGGAGTGGCATTGGTCGTGACATCCCAGTCTTTGGGGATTCGTTCGAGGAGGAGATCGCGTACGCACCCACCAACAATATATGCCTCGAAACCAGCCTCATTGAGAGTCTGGAGGACAGCCTGAACGGGGAGAGGAATCTGAGTATGCATATGCTAAATGTCAAAATCCCAATATCAAATATCAAATCAACGACTAAAACTAAAATGCTCTAAAAATTAGCTTCGGTCATTTATAATTCTGATTTGGTTTGGCATTTGAAATTTGAGCTTTGAAATTTTTAGAGTGTTCGGTGCTTTTCTTCTTCTTTGTAGCAGATGAGCGTATCACCAACCTGTATTTTTATCGTTCCTTCAAAGACAACACCACATTCGTTTCCTTGGCCGACTTCATCAGCATTTTCTTTGTTGCGCTGGAGGTTCTGCATCTTTCCGGTACCGATTATTTCGTCACCACGTTTAATTTCTAGGAGTGATCCGCGCAACATTTTTCCTTCGGAAACTCGACCACCGACAATCATATCTCGTTTCCCTGTTTTGAAAACAGCCAGTACGGAGAGTCTACCGGAATCAGTAC
>CAZBFG010000029.1:0-11789 GCA_964491155.1 uncultured Bdellovibrionales bacterium
AGCCTTGAAGACTGAGGGGGCAGGGTTTTTTCGAAGAAAAAGAGCGAAGGCTTCAAAGCAGTCCGATTGCCTCGCCGGGGCAAGCGGATGGTACTTTGGAAGGTTGCTTGGTTGGAAGTTTCTCCGCTTGAGAGAGTTAGCATTTTAGAAAGAAAAAAGGCGTCCTTGTGGTTCCAAGAACGCCCTACTGCCCCAACGACCAATTCAATCGCCGCCCAACCAAAGGGATTCCCAGCACCGAGGAGACACGGCGATGACCAAAGGATCTTCTTCAATCACCTTTACCGCCGGCTGCTTCTCCTCGACTTTTGGAATGCAATCCGTATTGACTGGAGAAGCATCCAAACCAAGCTGCTTCAACTCTGAAAAATTCGCTGCTTCGAACATTTCAAGCTCCTCATGTTGATGTTACAACAAAAAAAACCGGCCTGCTTTTGGGGCGAGACCGGCTTCTTGCTACTGTTTCGTACTCTCTATCCTCGCGTAACAGCAAAAAGAAATCGACCTCGCTTCTCCCAAAAGAAGAAGCCAGTCATAAACATAAAATAGCGATGGATGGACTGCGAAATATTCTGCATAAACGTATTCCCAAAATACCAATTTCTAAAAATCATGTCAATATTACCAGTCTCCGCGCTCTGGATGATCTTCCGCCAGGACAGCCGCCTCCGGCTGACGCAAAACACGACACAGAAAGAAACGCTTCACTCGTTCCAGCTCCTCCACTTTCAGCCAATGAGCAAACAAGACATAGGTACTGCTTCCGATAGCAAACCCGATAAAAAGCTGCAGAAACACTTCGATAAAAGTATCCAGTTCATTGGTGGTCAAAGCAAAAATCGATTTCGACACCTGAGCAACGATACCTGCTGCGATGGCAGCCAAAAAAATCTTGGCTACCGGCCACACTATCAAACGGTCTTCCCAGAAGGAAAGGCTCTTGCGAAGAAAGAAATACAAGAGTGTGAAATTGATGATAGTACTGATTGAAAAGGCGATAGCCAATCCCTGTACCTGATAATACGGCAGGAGGAGTGGGATAAGCGCAATATGAATCGCTTCGCTGACCAAGGCGATGTACAGAGGAGTCTTAGTATTCTGCAGCGCAAAAAATGCCCGGGCAAAGAGCGGAATGAGGCTCTGAGCAAACAGACTGATTGCCAAAAATTTGAGCACTTCGAATGTCGTGATAGTATCCTGCCAGTCAAAATTGCCGGATCCCAAAATAACACGAACGCACTGCGCTCGAAAAATGATGATGAAAATAGAAAGAGGAACGACAAAAAAAAGTATCTTTCTTCCCGTCTCAGCAAACATGAGAAAAAAATCCTTGTCTCTTTTCTTGGCTGAAAACGACGCAAGGGCCGGAAAAACTGCCAAAGAAAAAGCGATGCCGAACAGTCCCAGCGGCACACTCTGAATATTGTTCGCCAAGGTAAAGGCAGCCAAGCTCCCCGAAACCAGTGTCGAGGCGAAAATCGTCATAACCAAAAGGCTGATTTGATTGACCGCCATACCGAGCGAGCGTGGGATCATCAGTTTGAGCACCCTTCTGACGTTCTCATCTTTCCAAGCTGTGAGGAGGCCCCACTGGTAGCGGAAGCCGGCTCGGTACATCGCCGGATACTGGATAGCGAGGTGAAAAAATGAACCGAGTACCACACCCCATGCCAGACCGTCCGGTCCAAACATCGGAGCCAAAAAAAGCGCTCCAAAAATTATCCCGATATTGTAAAAAACGGGCGCAAATGAATAGGCTGCAAACTGTTTAAATGAAACCAGAACTCCGCCAAAGACTGCACTGGCCGAAAGAAAAAACGGCGCCAACAGCATGATGCGCGTCAGTTCTGTAACCAGCGCCTTTTTCTCAGTATCAAAGCCAGGTGCCAAGAAATCGGTTATGACAGAAGCAAAAAGAATACCGAGCACAGAAAAACAACCGATGGAAAAAAGCGTCGTATGAAGCACCCCCGATGTCAGTCGCCAAGCCTCTTCCTTTTTTTCCTGAGTAACGAGCTCAGTAAAAACCGGTACAAAGGCCGCTGAAAGTGCTCCCAGCACGAGAAACCCGTACACCAAATCCGGCAACCGAAAAGCGGTATAGTAGGCATCGAGTATGTCGCCAGCACCGAACTGCGAAGCCAATATACGATCACGAACAAAACCCAAAAATCGACTGGCAATTCCAGCAAAGGCAATCAGTACTGCTGCGGCTCCCACTGACCTACTCGGCGTACTTCCAAGTGTAGAAAAAAACAAAAATAATTTCTTCATGTGATGCTTCTTTATATAAATCACTCTCTCTCAAACACTACTCCATAAAAAGTATCTGTCTTGAGTGTTGTTTCACGACCCAGTTCCCGTTCATACGGTATCAAATTTGGCTCAGTCTGCCAAATAACACGAGTCCCGAGAGGCGGCACAATGCGCGTTGTCAAGGCACTTCCTTGTGAACCTGATTGCTTCTGATACAGGATTGAATACGACGCCTCATTCTGTTCCAATGCCTTTTTTTCCAAACGAAATGGTAGTTTGTACCGATACTCCACTGTTACGGATTCCTTTGGACTGACATACACCCAAGCACCGAATACCGTCTTACCGGCATCTTCAGAAACACGAACTCCACTTTTTTTATCGATAACAATACCGGCTTCTTCACGCACTACATCTGCGTCCTCCCTAAATCCTAGGCGCTCATAGTCAAGAGGCGACTCAGGAAACTCCCACGTGGTTCCCCGTGAAGAAAGCAATTCTGACCCTTTCGGTACATAGACTCGCAGATAGTCCGCATTCACCTTGTTCCACCATTCATACGGAGTATCACCACCACGATGACTTCTCGTGATAGTGACAGTATCAATGATAGATCCATCTTCTTCTATCATCACCTGATGATCGATAGTTTCATCAATAACCCCGTCCGTTTTGTAACCATTGATATTGCTGTGTATAACAGATAGGTAATCCTTTCCAGTCTCAAGCACTCTTCCAGACCAGCCGATTTCATCCACCAACTTTTGCGTATCGGCATGCCGCATGTACATCAAAACATGTTTCTCATTCAAACCAGCAATGAGCGCCTCACCCAAACGATAGGTTGTTTCCCGATCTTGCAACGAAAAAACTTTTTCAAGCAACATCCGAGAGAGATCGACGAGGATCTTTTTTGGCTCATTCAGTTCCTTGTCATACTTCACCTCGACCTGTTCTTGAATGACCGGAATAAAATTGTCCGCATCAACAGTCAGTCCATACTGTGGTAGCGTCATGGGACCGATAACCTCAAACAGTTTTTGCATCACGGTCGGTGTGAGCGTGACTACACCATCAACGGTTGGTCCACCTGTCTTTTCATAAAAGAATATAGCTTTTTCCGCAGACGTGGGGAAATCTGGAAACCAATTGCTGTCATGCAAACTCCAGCCGGCACTGATTTTTTGAATGGGTTTCGGAGGAACGATATTTTCCTTCAGTTGCCCATCGGGATTGAAAATTCCATCTACAAAAAAACGACGAATCACCCCCTGGCTGACATCAACCAAGGCATAGCTTCCGATGAACCCTCCCGTTGCTCGAAGCTCATGATTATTCTGCAACAAAAAAAGATATGTCCGTGGACCGTTTCCTCCCAAGAGTTCTTCGAGTAAAAATTCATTTTTTTCAAAACCAGCAAGGAGACTGAGCACGAGTGGCAAATTTTTTCGTACTGCCAAAAATTGATCCCTCTTTTCTTCCGGGATATCATCGATCGCTACCGCTCGGAGCGACTCCTCTGCACGTTCCAGAGATATCCTCGCCTCACGAAGAGGTTCTTTGGATTGATACAACAGCTGAATGAGAGAAACTTTTTCTCCCTGTGCATACGCATCTTTTGAAGATATCAGGTTTTCCGCCAAGAGGGCCAGCGGCTTTCCCGCTTCAGAAAAATGTTTTCCCGCTTCAATAACATGCTTGCCGGAAGCGGCTCGTGACAGTCCCGGCACCATGGCCATTCCCTGTATCATGGTCTCTGTGAAAAACGCGGTCTCCTCGCTGGCCGCAGTAAAAAACGATGAGGCCTGTTCAAAAGAAGCAACAGCCTTTTCATAGTCCTTGTGTTTCATATGACCTGCTGCTTCCAAAAGAGCACCGTATCCACCCTCGCCTTGGTGGAGCACGCTCGCCTGGAGCGCCTTACCCTTCTGAAACAACACCCAGCCAGAAAACCCGACAAACAGCATAAGAAACACTATCCACAGTACCCTGTACCGTCTCAAAAAACTCAGCTGCGCTGGGATTACCCGAGAAGTTCCCCACTTCGGTGACTCATACTCGGGAGTCGGAGAAATCGATGCTGCCCCCAGTGAAATCCCACCTGGAAAAACAGGTTCTTTTGGTCGAGGCATTTCTCGCCGGATCGGTCGCCTCATATCCGAAAGAGGAACACGGTTAGATTTTTGAGGAAGAGACAGCGGCATAATGAGTAGTGTTTGCACCAACCTCTTGGTAAATAGAGAGTGTGGCAGTGACCATATCATGAAAAGAATATTGTGCTACTTGTCGATATCCCAACTGTCTCAATACCTGTTTTTTATCAACATCCGATTCAAGCAGGCGAAGTGATTCCACAAGCGATTGTTCGTCTGTTGGGTCAAAGTACCAAGCTGCTTCCCCGAGTATTTCAGGCAGTGATCCCCGATCGGAAGCCACCACCACCGTACCACGAGTCATTGCTTCAAGCGGCGGGAGACCAAAACCCTCGTACAAAGAAGGGAAAATATAGCACTGAGCAAAACGGTAGAGTGATGACAACTCATGATCCGTCAAAAATCCCACAAAGAGAACATTTGACAGTCCTTCGTCCTGCGCTTGTTTTTGCAATTTTTGATAAAAAAAATCATCTTTTCCGACCAACACGAGCTTGTACTCTGGAAAGGCTCGTGCCGCTGCAAAAAGTACCGGCAAATTCTTGTGCGGATAAGCATTCCCTACGTACAAAAAATACTTCTTCAGTATATCACGAGACACGGTCTTGCCATCATCAAGCGTCGGAGGAATCTCTCGCAACCACAATCGCTCGAACAACTTTTTTTCATCACGAGGATGACTGTACTGACAGAACGAATCAGCTGCTTCGTAAGTCACGGTTACCCTGCCGCGTGCACCGGGATATTCACGCATGATATCCTGTTTGGTAAATTCCGATACAGTAATAATATGCCGAGCCCTCCTAATGGCAGAAGCAATAACATACCGATACACCAAAAATTTCACTTTGTACAACAAGGCCAACCGAGTAGTATTCCGGATGGTCGGATAGTGAACCAGGATCAGGTCATGAATAGTAACAACAAAGGCCTTTCGATACAAAACCGGAACATTGAAGTGAGGGAAATGCACCAAATCGAACGAAAAACGATACAGCATCACCACAAACAACAACTGCTCCGAAAAACCATACCAGCTATACTGAGCCACTCTCTTGGTAAATCGGTGATTCTTCGGGATATATTCGTCAAAATTTTCCTGTCGCAAAAAAACAACATACTCATTCTCCTGATCGAGAAGCTCGAGATGTTCAATAAGTTTTTCCGTGTAACGTCCCAGACCCTTGCCCAACGATCCATAAAATCGGGCATCGATACCTATCCTCATAACACGGCCATATCACTGAGTTATTCTCCGTTCCTGATCAAGCGTGTACAGAAGCAAGCCCTCTGAAACAAGTATTTTAAATACATCGCTATCTTCGATATGGTTCTTTGTCTTGGTAAAAATAAGAAACGCCGCCACCCCCTTAGCCTGCCGCGGTGAACGAACCACCGCATAATCTTGTTTCTCCCAAAAAAACTTGCCCTCGGAAAGCAACTGCACAGGATCGATATGAGCGATCAAAGACCGCTTGACACTTTTCTCAAAAATTTTCTCTATGGTTTTCTTTCTGGTATTCACAAAACACAGCACTACTCGATCTGTTTTTGCCAAAATACTCACAGTTCCCAACAAAGAAGCATACAGTTTTTCTTCCCTCTCTCCCGCAGTTCCGGCGGTGGTTTTTGGCAAATCAAAAATAAAATCCTTGACGATATCAAGCTTACGATTCATTTCCCCGATATAGGAATATGAATCAGAGAGATCGCGTGTCATGAGATTTGTCTGATTCTGCAATTGTTTCTTTTCACGAAATATGCGCAAAAGCGCCTTTTCCTTAGTGAAATACACTACAAAACCAAATACCCCGAAGCAAAAAATAAGTAATGACTCGATATCCTGCTCAATAAAAACATTTTGACCCCCAGAAATAAACTGCGGCGTCAAAATAGCCAGAACAAAAAGAGCGAGATAGATCCAATACATGATTTCTGTTTTATGAAAAAAACCTATGCCTCCGTACGATTGACACCGAGCAAACGTCGCATATGCTCTTTGACCTGCTCGCCGATATCCGGACGCTCAACCGCATATTCGAGAATAGTGGTCATATAATTGAGCGGATCTCCGGTTGTCATCCACTGTCCATCATCGACTGTCTTGGCATAGAACGTGCCACCATTTTTTATATGATTGTGGATGGCATCAACGAGCCACAGTTCATTCCCTTTACCCAGAGATGTTTTCCGCAGAATATCAATGATTTCTTGATTCAAAATGTAGCGACCGAAACCAGCCAGCCGCGACGGCGCTTCTTCCTGGCTCGGCTTTTCGATAATAGTCCGTACTTGCATTGTTACTGGGTCGACATCCACGATCCCATACTTTGAAACCTCGCTTTGTGGTACTTCCTGTACACCGAGCATCGGGTGACCATGTTTGTTGTATTCATCCACCATTTGCTTGGTGAAAGAAACCGTTGATTTGACCAGGTCATCACCGAAACAGTAGATGAAGGGTTCATCATCCACCAAACTAGCCGCTGACAACACGGGCGTTCCATTGCCATACGGTCCCTTTTGACGGATATGTACGAAGTTGGCCATCTCGGCAATACGGTGCACCTGTTCATATCGCTCTTCCTTACCATTCTTGCGCAGGTCATCCTCGAGCGCTGTCGAATAATCAAAATGATCTTCGAGCGGCTTTTTGTCCCACCGCGTCACAAAAATAATATCTTCGATACCCGCCTCAACCAATTCCTCCACCACCAATTGAATAATTGGCTTATCCACAATCGGAAGCATCTCTTTCGGCATGGACTTGGTGGCTGGCAGAAGCCGAGTACCGGAACCCGCTACGGCGATAACCGCCTTTCTGATTTTTTGTACGGAAGTTTCTGACATAGGAAATAGATTACTTTTTTAGAGAAACAATTTTTTTATACTCGACATTGAACTCGGCAATCGCTTCATTGATCATCGGATGCATCTGTTGACCGAGCCGATGCTCTCTTGCAAAGGCACTGGCCTCATAGAGTGATTCGTGTGTGCCAGTATCAAACCACGCACCCTTGATTACCCGCACATCGAGCTCCTGTTTCTCTAGATAAAAACGCTGCAGATCAGTGATTTCCAACTCGCCTCGTGCCGAGGGCTCCAATTGCTTGGCGGCATCAGTAGCGTGTGTATCAAAGATATAGACACCGGGAATAGCATAAGTACTTTTCGGCTGAGTCGGCTTTTCTTCGATCGATACCACCTTAGCATCAGCACCAAATTCTACGACACCAAAACGTTCCGGGTCCTTCACTTCTTTGGCAAAAATACGTCCTCCTTTTTCAAAGGATTGGATAGCTTCTGTAAAGTCGTCCTCAAAAATATTGTCCCCCAGTACCAGTGTCGATGATTCGCCATCAAGAAAATCCTCAGCCAAAATATAAGCATCCGCCAATCCACGTGGCGACTTTTGTACGACAAACGAGAGGTTGACACCGAACTTGCGGAACATCGATCCGAGCAAATTCAAATAACTCCCCGAGTGCTCCGGTGAAACGATGATGAGAATATCCTTGATCCCGGCTTTGACGAGTGTATTCAAAGGATAAAATATCATTGGCCGATCATACACCGGCAACAACTGTTTGGAAGTGATAGCTGTGAGTGGCAAGAGCCGTGTCCCAGTACCACCAGCGAGAATAATACCTTTCATAATGATGAGATTGTTAGCTTATACCTGCCCGAATCGCTACGCTTCGCTTGCGAATCGTTGCGGGCGGGGCTTCATTAGCTTCTCTAGCTTTAAAAATCCCTACCGATACACTGGAAATTTTTTACACAGCTTAATAACAGACTTTCGGATATCATACAAAACTTTTTCATTTCCTCCCGAACGCAGTGCTTCATCGATGCAACCGACAATATATCGTACCTCTTGTTCTTTCATGCCCCGCGTCGTCAGGGCCGGCACTCCGATGCGCAATCCGGATGGATCCATCGGCCCACGTGGGTCATCAGGAATAACATTTTTATTGACCGTGATACCAATTTCGTCGAGCATCTTTTCTGCTTCCTTGCCGCCAATACCATACGTTTTGACCACATCAACGACAATCATATGATTCTCAGTCCCTCCAAACAAGACATAGGCTCCCCGCTTGATCATTTCTTTCTCGAGAGCCTTGGCATTTTTCAATACCTGCTTAGTGTACTTCCTAAATTCCGGTCGCAGTGCCTCGCCAAAAGCCACTGCTTTGGCTGCGATAGTATTCATCAGTGGCCCACCCTGCAGTCCCGGAAATACCGCCCGATCCACCGCCTTGGCTAGAGATTCTCGACACAAAATAACACCACCGCGCGGACCACGAAGTGTCTTGTGCGTCGTCGTCGTCACGATATCAAAATAGGGCACTGGACTGGGCAGTGCCTTGCCTGCCACGAGTCCGGCGATATGTGCCATGTCCATCATCGAATACGCACCCACTTTTTTGGCGATAGCGGCAATCTTCTCATACTCCAGCTGACGAGTATATGAAGAAAATCCGGCGAGAACCAGTTTTGGTTTCACTTGTTTGGCCAACTTCTCAAGTTTCACATAATCAATCGTGCCATCAGCCTCGGTCTTGTACCCGACAAAATGATAAATCTGAGCCGGCAAAGTCAACGGATGACCATGCGTCAAATGCCCCCCATGTGACAGATCCATACCGAGGATCGTGTCGCCAGGCTTGAGAATAGCCGAGTAGGCCGCCAGGTTGGCTGGTGCCCCAGCATGCGGTTGGACATTGGCGTGTTCCGCACCAAACAGTTTCTTCACACGATTGAGAGCCAGTGATTCAACGACATCCGTAAACTCCTGGCCACCATAATACCGCCGACCTGGATACCCTTCAGAATATTTATTGGTCAACACTGTTCCGAGCGTCTCCAAGACTGCCCGTGAAACATAGTTTTCCGATGCGATCATTTCCAACCCTTCCTCTTGGCGCTTTTCTTCGCCCTGCACTGCCTGATAGACATCCGTATCGGCTTGTTTCAGTCTGTCTTGTTTCATAAAAAATCTCACTAGTAATATCCTTATGGTACCAAGAAACCGCCCTTTCTGCACCATTGACAAAACTCGCAAAAAGGTGTATAATTAATTCGCAGTGCCTTATTGAA
This sequence comes from uncultured Bdellovibrionales bacterium, assembly GCA_964491155.1. Lineage (GTDB taxonomy): Bacteria > Patescibacteriota > Minisyncoccia > Moranbacterales > UBA1568 > UBA1568. The sequence continues at coordinate 9,513 of CAZBFG010000029.1, forward strand.
AAATCGCTCTTTTGAGCGATTTTTTCTTTTTTCAAGCTTGTAAAAACTCCTCCAACGCCTCAGTATACTGTCGCAGTTTCGGTTGCTTCGTGTTGAGGAGTACCGAGCACTGTGGTCGCTTGGCTGGTCGAGGAAATGTATCTGATGACACAGCTATCACCAACGTCTCTTTCTTTGCCAAACGATACAACTCCTGTACGGCTTCGTACCACGTCGCCGCCCCCTCATTTACTAAATGATACGTACCAAACTCACTTTCAGATTCGATAAGTTCCTTGGTCGCCATCGCCAGATCGGGAGCATACGTGAAACAACTTTTTTCAGCATCCACTACCTGTACTTCCTTTTTCTGATCGGTTTGTTCCAACATGACAGAAAAAAAACTTCGTTTTGCTTCAGCGCTTTGACCAGGATTTCCAAATAATTTTGACAGTCGAATGAGATAGTACTGTTTTGCTTTTTCTCGCAGGACTCGTTCACCAGCATACTTACTTTCTCCATACCGACTGAGCGGATTGGGCAGTGATGATTCATCATACCCTACCTGGTTCGCACCAGCACCACAACATCCCCCACCACAGCATCCTGTCGTGGCCTTGTTTTCTTCGAGCGCTCCATCAAACACATAGTCCGTCGAATAATGGACGAGCACGAATCCCATGGCCGCACTCAGTTCCGCCAGCTTCTTCGGCACGTCATGATTGAGTGTCAGTGCTTTTGCATATTCCGCATCATCTGTTTCACAACGATCAACCGCATTGTACGCCACGGCATTGATGACAGCAGCCGGCTGCAGCTCTCGCAATCGTTTTTCAAGCACGACAAAATCCGTAACATCGATATCCTCACGATCCCATGCTGTCACCTCGTACTGTTCATCACGTGAATACACTCGAGTCAATTCTTGCCCCAGCATCCCGAGACTTCCGAGTATCAAAATTTTCTTCTTTTCCATACATCATACATTCAAAAATCTCACACCAGTCTCATAGTAACACACCCTGAAAACTACACCGAAGAAAAGATATGAGCAACGGGAAGACAAATATTATGTCTCCCCGCTTACTAAATCTTTCCTTTTCCGGCACCGTCCCACTCGCGAAGTATCGCCTGGGCACCTTTTTATCCTCACCAGAAAACTCTCTGTCCTACGTTCTGGATGCCCAGACAGGGGGCATTTCGATCAGCAGACCCCTGCTTTTGGCGCGCTCGACGTCATTCGGATCAAAGGGACGCGTATTCCCACCCATGGTATTGCCACAATACCGACTGAGAGTTGCGTACACCGCACTTCCCAAGTCCTCAAGGGTGGACCACTGCCTGAACAAGATGTCTACGTACGACTTATCGGACTGCTGAGGGACTGAGTACTGGAACAGCCTTTGTCCCCGCATACTGTCATCCCACACAGCAATCAACAGACAAGCTGCCTCTCCATTGGCTGGCTTCACCCAGACGCTACCGGCCGTTGGAGATATTGCTGCCAGTGAGGCGCTCGTTCTTTCGGCCGCCGCCCGAGCTTGCTCACTGCGGCGCATGCGAAGCAACAACAGGAGCAGAGCGAGCATGAGCAGTGTCAGCAACAACACCATCCAAAAAACAGGTTCCTGCCACCACGGAGGCGATGAAGGAACGACTGGCATGCCAAGCAACACTGTTTGTGGAATTGTCTTTACCTCGGTCTTGAGGCTTTGCAATTCCGCCAGGATTCGAGACGACTCGGCTTTGGCCATTGCCAGCGCAGCGCTGACTTGTTCCAGTGTCGCCTTGACCTCCGCGAGTTCCTTAGAGGATTGAGCAAACAGAGGAAGCTCTTTCCAGGAAGCACGTAAGTGTGTGCAACGCACATCAAGCGACTCATAGGCCGGCATGCGCCGATCACTCTTGATCCCGTTCGGCGTCAGGGTCGACGCCCAGATAGCAGGCAATGTCGCCCGTTCGGCGCAGTAGCGCCGGTGAATCTTCCCCGGAGTGTCTCCCCAATCAGGAATATCCTGCATACCCACGCGTTCCCCCGCCGAGTCGGTAAGCGCACCAACAGGGATGGCTTGCACCATACCTGACAGAAGCAAACTCATAAGTATCAAATATCGTAGCAACCAGGCGATCATATCGCCCTCCTTCCTTAATCATGTTAAGTAACGGACTTGCACCCCCATCTTAGCATATCCACAAAAAACTGTTCGAATTTCAGTTTATAAGGGGCGCTACTCGCTTGAAAAGAGTTTTCCGATAGATTACCAAAGCAAGAGCGGCATTCATACAAACCAACCATGC
>CAZBFG010000030.1:0-10664 GCA_964491155.1 uncultured Bdellovibrionales bacterium
AATACCTTTCCCGCCGTCAAACCAAACCCGGAACTCCGCAAGAAACTCGGGAAACTTTCTGCTGAAGAACTTTTTGAACAACTCTCAGAAAAAGATCAAAAACGAGCAGCAACGATCGACGCGAAGAATAAGATTCGCCTCATTCGCGCCCTCGAAATTTGTGCTTCTCTCGGTGCCGTCCCGACTCTCCCTAAAAACTATCAACTAAAGACTAAAGACTATCTTCTTATCGTACTCAACCCCTCCCAAGAAATCCTCTACAAAAATATCGCTGTACGCTTGGAAAAAAGAATAGACTTGGGTATGGTGGCCGAGGTCGAGAGACTCCGAGCAGAGGGAATCAGCTGGAAACGTCTGGAAAGCTTCGGACTGGAATACCGATATATTGCCCTCCTCCTCCAAAACAAAATCTCTCAAAATGAAATGATGGAGCAACTTGAATTCGAAATTCGTCACTACGCCAAACGTCAACTGACCTGGCTCCGTCGTTTCGAAAAAACCACTCCCCTCCACTGGATCGCCACTCCCGGTGAAGCATCCAATCTTCTTTCCTCCTTCTAAAAAAATACAACATAATCTGACGGCCGCAGAATTATGTTGTACTCAAAATATCTCGATAAAAAAATTACGTAATTAATTACGTAATTCTTCAAAGAAAAAGGCGTCCGGACAATCCCGAACACCTGCACGCTTGCGACAATTCAACCGGAGCGGTGTAAAAGCACCTTCTTGCGCGCATCCTCTGCGCGCTGTGAAGAGTCGAGCAATTTTTTCCGCTCCGCCGGCCGCTGCTCTCGTCTCAGTCGTTCCCACTTTTTCAGCTGTGCCTCTCGCCGAGCCACTGCGGCAGGGTCAGTTTCAAGAGTCAGCCGCGAGAGCGGACTCGAGCCGGCAGGTGAATAACTGGCCAAATTTGCCAAGACAGTTAGATCGGAAAGAACTCCTAGCGCCCTCTTCCGTAACTCCTTGATATGCTTGGCACCTGTCTTGGATTTCTTTTTTCCCATCTTGCACTCCTTGGTTTCGGGAAAATTCCCTTGCAACAAAAATAGCCCATATGGGCTATTTTTGCAATCACACTATCTTTTTATACCAGTTTCTTCTTCAGTAGCTCCAGTACCAGTGTCGGATTAGCCTTGCCCTTTGATTCTTTCATCACCTGTCCCATCAGATACTGGAGAGCGTTTTGCTTGCCGGCTTTGAAGTCGGTGATGGACTGCTCGTTTCGCTCGAGCACCATATCAACGGCTTTTTCGAGGGCCTCGGCATCATTGACCTGACCCAAGTTGAGTCGGTCGATGATATGCGACGGATCAGTGTCGCCATCGGTATTTTTGTACATTTCACCAAGCACCGTTTGTGCGGCGCTCGAGTTAATCTTGCCGTCGGCCACGATACCAATAAACTCGGCATAATTTTCTGGTTTGATCGGCAAATCCTCGATACTCTGATTGTTATCGGTCAGATATTTACGCAGTTCCGTCAGCATATAGTTGGCTGCCAATTTCACGGCACGCTCGAGAGGCGCCGTCATTTCTCCGGATTTCAATTTTTCTGCCAACTCGGTCGCCACTGCTTCAAAATACTCTGAAAATGCCCGCTCTTCCGTCAGAGTGGCCACATCTTTTTCCGGCAAACCGTATTCCGCTACAAAACGCCTGCGTTTGGCACCGGGCAATTCCGGCAACGTAGCGCGCAGTCGTTCCACGTACGCTTCATCAAATTCAAATGGTGGAATATCCGGTTCAGGAAAATACCGGTAGTCATGGGCTGATTCTTTCTTGCGCTGAGAAACAGTGGCATTCTTATTCTCATCCCATCCCCTCGTTTCCTGTACCAGTTGTTCTCCGTTCTCAAGGGCTTCCGTCTGACGCACAATTTCATATTCAATAGCGCGCTCAACAGAACGAAACGAGTTGATGTTTTTCACTTCCACTTTGGTACCAGACAAGCGATCAGCTCCTTCAGGATAGAGTGAAATGTTGACCTCGCAACGCATCTGTCCCTTTTCCATATCAGCATTGGATGCTCCGAGATAACGCAGTGTCTGACGAAGCTGCTGACAAAACATCCCCACGTCCTTGCTATTGGTAAAGTCAGGTTCAGTCACGAGCTCCATGAGCGGCACACCGGCTCGGTTGTAGTCAACGAGGGTATAGTCAGCCCCGGCCGGATGCATCGATTTGCCCGTATCTTCTTCTAGGTGGATACGGGTAATACGAAATGACTTGTCGCCAATAACCATCGTGCCCGCTTCACAAAACGGCTGGTCATACTGCGAAATCTGATAGCCCTTGGGCAGATCAGGATAAAAATAGTTTTTGCGATCAAATTTTGAGCTGAGACGAATAGTACAACCCAGTGCCAATCCTACCCGCTGCACCGCCTCGATGGCGGCCGCATTCGGTACAGGGAGCGCTCCCGGCTGTGCTGTGCATACTGGGCAGATGTTCACATTCGGTGTTGCCTCCATACCCAGGCCGTTTTTGCACGCACAAAACATCTTGGACTCAGTCCTAAGCTCCGCGTGCACTTCCATCCCGATAGTCACATTATACTTCATACAATTTTCTTCTAATGAGTGCCAGTACTGCCAAATCCACCAACACCTCGTATGGTATCATCTAATTCGGTCACTTCGCAAACTTCCGGCAGTTCCACTTTTTGTATCAATAATTGGCTTATCTTGGCCCCTTTTTCGACAGTGTACGCCTCCTTGGAAAGATTGATCATGATAACTCCGACTTCGCCACGATATGATGCATCCACGACACCACCCATGGTCTTGACGCCCCACTTGTGTGGGATGCTCGATTTATCCCAAATAAGCCCAACGAAACCAGTCGGGATGGCCAAGGCAATACCAGTTTTTACTGTCCGTCGCTCTCCTGGCTCCAAAGTAAAAGCTTCATGGGTATACAAATCAAGCCCTGCATCATCATGATGCGCTCTTGCTGGTAATATCGCCTCGGGATGGAGTTTTTTAATGTTCAATTTCATACATTTTCACATATGCTCATCAACAATCTTCTGTATATCCTCCGCTACTTTCTCAACGGGTTGTTCGCCATCAACAATATACACATTCTTATACTGCTTATCTTTCACCAGGCTCAAGTAGGTTTTGTACACTTTCTGTAAAATTTTTTCTTTCTCAAAAAATTCCTTGAGTGGCCGACCGCTGTTGATACGTCGGATACATTCCTTGGGAGAAACTTTCAAAAAAATCGTCATGTCAGGATTAGGAAACTTTTCACTAATGGCCTTGAGCCACTTCACATCATTATTGAGCGATCCAAAAGCGATGGTCGAAAAAAAATACCGACCAGAAATGACGTGATGGCCTTTTTCACGTATTGGATCAATCTCAACTTCGAGATGATGAGCTCTGTCGGCAGAATACAAAAGCTGAATGCCAGTATTCCCCAATGACCAATGATGTCGTAACAAGGAGCGGATCAATCCTCCGATGAGGTTCTGAGTCGGTTCTGATGTTACATACACTTTCTCATTTTTCGACTGGAGATACTTCTCGAGCAGCTTGATCTGTGTTCCCTGACCAGCACCATCTAAACCCTCAAAGACAATAAATTTCCCTTTTTTCATGATTATTGCTTACTTTTTACGGCTGCAACCATATCGTCCACTTGCTTCTGTAATTCTTCCAGAGTTCCATCATTGTTGATGACAAAATCAGCTCGTTCTTTCAAATCACGAATCTGTGATTCTGTTTCCAACTGGGCATCCTTTTCAAACTGCATCGGAGTTTTATGTTCATCATCAGCGTTTTGTCTGCGCTTGGTCAGACGCTCATAACGCGTCTCAGGTGTCGCTTCGACATAGACAAAATAAAAACGCTCCTTGAGTTCCATTTGAATCATGTCTGGCAAACGACGTATACCATCCACCACCACCAATTTATTTTGACTCTTGTCTGCTTCAGCCAAAATACCCTTTGACAAGATATCCTCGCCAAAACCTTTGCGCAAATGGAGCGAAAGTTTAGCCATATGTTCACGATTTTGTTCGAGACCCATACGATCCAAAATATCACGAAGCAGCTGCGAAAAACGTAGCGGCAATGCATCATACTTTTCCGCGATATATTTCCCCACTGTGTCCTTACCTGAAGCGATCTCCCCCGCTACTCCGATGATGATTTTTTGCATAGTTTTTTGCAGTATATTAATTTCGTTCCAAAATATAATACGTATAGTGATACTGTTCATTTTCACCTCTTTCTTCACTCACAACCTTCTGAAACTCAGAGTAGTCCGGGAAAAAAGTATCCGCTTCGTGCTTCCCTTCAACCAAGGTCAAATACAGACGCTCCACGAGAGGGAGACACTGCTTGTATATACTGGCGCCACCGATCACAAAAACTTCCTCATCTTCTTTCTCCTTTGCCACCTGAAAAGCCTCATCAATCGAATACACAACAAAACACCCCGGAAGCACTAATGGTTGATTCAAGGTCACCACGATATTGGTCCGATTTGGTAAGGGCCGACCAATCGAATGATAAGTATTCTCACCCATAATGACGGTATGACCGGTCGTCAATTCCTTGAAGCGCTTCAAATCTTCCGGGATATTCCAGAGGAGTCGATTGTCTTTGCCGATGGCGCGCTCTTCATCAACGGCGACAATCATGCTGATACGTGGAGTATTCATGGAGGAGATATTAGACAGCTATAGGAGCCTTAATAGGTGGATGCGACTGATAATTTTCAAGTGTAAAATCTTCGAGCTGAAAATCAAAAATATTCTTCACGACTGGATTGAGTTTCATAATAGGAAGTGGCAACGGTTCTCGTGACAACTGTTCTTTGACCTGATCATGATGATTGCTGTAGATATGGACATCACCCCCAGTCCACACAAATTCTCCTGGCTCTAAGTCACACGCTTGCGCCACCATCATAGTGAGGAGCGCATAGGAAGCGATATTAAAAGGCACTCCCAGAAACGTATCGCAGCTCCGTTGATACAGCTGACAAGAGAGCTTTCCATTAGCAACATAAAACTGAAACAAACAGTGACACGGTGGCAATCCGGCTTTGCCCATCTCTTCGATATCTGCCACATTCCACGCCGACACAATCAACCGTCGATCATCAGGTTTTGCCTTGATACGCTCGATGACCTGAGTAATTTGGTCGATATGCCGTCCATCCGGAGTAGGCCAACTGCGCCACTGATATCCGTAGATAGGACCAAGTTCGCCGTATTCTTTTGCAAACGCATCATCCGTTTTGATTCGTTCAACAAAAGCCTTCATACCCGATTTCCACTCGATACTTCCTGATTCGGGAATTGTTTGCACTGTTTTTTTGAGATACGCCTTGTATGGCCATTCATCCCAAATATGGACATTGTTTTCAGCCAAATAGCGAAGATTGGAATCGCCTTTTAAAAACCAGAGGAGCTCAATGATAATTGAGCGGAGCGCCATCTTTTTGGTAGTAAGGAGTGGGAAACCCTGTGCCAAATCAAAACGCATCTGATACCCAAACACACTGCGCGTACCAGTCCCAGTTCGGTCGCCTTTGTCTACTCCATGCTCTTCGATATGTTTCAACAAATCCAAATATTGGCGCATAGAAGTACCAGAAAAATTACCTCAATACCTCATTTTATCGCACAAAACCCACTTCGGCAAACGCTCTCTGCAAAGTAAAACCTCTCACTTGGAGAGGCTTTTTTTCTTGGATTTTTGGAAGTTCAAGTGCATCTTGGAGGCTTCGGGCTTGGTGTCGCCCAGGTACTTGGAATTGAGTCCCTTCGAGCCATACGGTTTCTCACAGCGAGAAGAAAGATATTCGAAAGCCATCTGACCAATAGGCATTTTGTAGTAGAGTTTGATCGGGATGGCACCGGCATTGTAGAGCTCAAGAGTCATCTTGAGGGAGTTGCCCGGGTCAAGATACCCAGCCGTCGTGTGGATAATAAGTCCGAGGCGCCCCAGTGAACTTTTTCCCTCCAAACGACCAACCATCTTGTCAGATACACCTGTTTCTTCAAAGATCAGTCCCAGTGCAAATTCTTTGGGATGCAAAATAAACGGTTCATCACCCTTGATTTCCACCGGTTTCATCAACTCCTTGGTCGGAACTTTTGGATCGATAACAAAATTTTTGGTCGTATCAAACACCAAAAAATGCCGATCCAAATGCAAATCGATACTGGCCGGTTGGACGTACTCTTTCTTAAACGGCTTGAGTGTAATTTCTCCCGCCTTGATTTCTTTGATGATGTCGCGGTCTGAAAGAATCATATACCTAGCTTCTTAGCTGATTAGCTTCCTAGCTTGTTAGACCAAAAAGAAGAGCAGGCTTTCGCCTGCTTCTTTAACTACGCTTTAAGTGTCAGGCTTGGGCCCATAGTTGAAGAAATGTAGAGCTTCTTGATAAATCTCCCCTTCATATTCTCCGGCTTGGACTTGTCAAGCGTCTCTTTGAGCGTTTTGAAGTTTTCGGCCAACTGCTCGGCTGTAAAAGAGAGTTTTCCGATCACCTGATGCACATTGCCCGTATCATCATTCTTGAAGCTTACTTTCTTGCCTTTCTTGAGCATCTCGACAGCCTCCTTAATCTTGACTGTGACAGTCTCAGTCTTGGGTGATGGCATCATGCCCTTGGGACCGAGGATTTTGGCAATAACAGCCAGTTTCGGCATCATTTCTGGAGTGGCCAGGATCACGTCAAAATCAGTGCCAGGAGAAAGTTTGCCACTTTTGATATCGGCGATAATTTCTTCGCCACCGACGAGATCAGCTTGTGCTTCCTCGGCTTCTTTTTCCTTGGTGGCGGTGATAACGGCCACTTTCTGGGCACGACCGGTACCGTGTGGCAAAATAACCGTGGCACGCACCATTTCATCCGACTTCTTTGGATTGATTCCAAGACGGAGGTGCACCTCAACAGACTCATCAAACTTGGCAGTCTTGTTCTCCTTCAAAAAAGCAAGTGCTTCTTCCGGAGTATATTCCTTTCCTGCTTCCATCTTGGCAACAACGGCACGATAGGTTTTTCCTCGATACATAGTGTTATACGTGGTACAAACGGCCGTACGACCTCCCACACAAAAAATAATTATTCTACTACTTTAATCCCCATAGAACGAGCGGAGCCGGCGATGATCTTCATCGCGGCTTCGACATCATTGGCGGAGAGGTCTATCATCTTCTTTTCAGCAATTTCACGCACCTGAGCCATCGTCACCTGCCCTGCCTTGTCCTTGAGTGGATTGGCAGCAGCCTTGGCAATACCAGCGGCTTTCTTCAACAGGTCAGAAGCTGGGGAAGTCTTGAGGGCAAAGGTAAAGGTACGATCTTCAAACACGGTAATTTCTGCCGGCACGATATCTCCCATACGATCCTGCGTCGCTGCATTGAATTTACTACAAAAATCCTGAATGTTCAGTCCGTGCTGTCCAAGAGCCGGGCCCACTGGAGGCGCTGGATTGGCCTTGCCGGCAGGAATCTGCAACTTGATAACGGTCTTGATTGTCTTTGCCATAATATTCTAAAATCAGTTACTTAGCCTTTCTTGACCTGGAGGAAATCCAACTCCACGGGAGTTTCACGACCGAAAATGGAGACAAACACTTTGACCTTGCCCTTTTCTTCGTCAATTTCCTGAATCTTTCCTTCAAACTCTTTGAATGGACCGTCAACAATCTTAACTGCGTCACCGACATGCACGTCAATTTTGTACTTCGGTTCAGCCACGCCCATGCGCTTCTTCAAAGCATCGATTTCCTTGGTATCAATCGGGGTTGGAGTCGTACCGAGACCGATGAATCCGGTCACGTTGGGAGTATTTCGTACCACGTACCAGGAAGCATCCGTCACCATCATATCCACAAGCACGTAGCCGGGATAGATACGCTCTTCGATCACAACGCGCTTGCCGCCCTTGATCTTGATCTTCTTTTCCTTGGGCACCAAGACATCAAAGATGTGATCCTGCATATCCATGGACTCGATACGCTGTTTCAGATTGCGTGCCACGTTGTCTTCATAACCGGAATAGGTATGGAGCACATACCAAGCCCGACCGTGATGTTGCGTTTGCTTTGCCATAAAAATACTCGGGATAACAGATTACGTGAGGAGATACTTTTCTACGAGAAAACTGAAAACAAAATCCAGACTACCTAAAAAAACGGCCACCAGGAGACTAATGATAACCACCAGCGTCGTATAGCGAATAACCTCCTGTTGAGACGGCCAGTTGACCCGGCTCAGTTCTACTTTTGCTTCACGAAGAAAGGTCAATATCGCCTGCATATATTTCCGTGTTTTTTTGCCTCTTAAAAAAAGCCCCGAGGGCTTTGTATGGAGAGATTACCAGAAAAATGAGGTGGCGTCAACCCCCTAGAAAAGCTCGACTTCGTCAAAGAATTTCCGATAATCCTCAAGGTACTTTTCAGCCTCCTCACGAGAAAGAACGAATGTAGCATCGTGTACAATTCGATTGCGCACCTCGTGTGCTGCCACCAGCATATCCCGAGTCTCCAACTGTCCGCCTTTGACTGATTCCAATTTTTCCGTCATGGTAGCACCCTTGTACCCGATACCATCCAAGATTTCATCCGCAAGAGCATCCGCCTCCAAGACGGCGACTTTGTACTGCGATGGATTGTCTGTTTGTAAGCGGCTCAGTATACCTTCAAAACGCTTGATCATGGTATTTTTTGAGATAAGCGGCCGCTCGGTTCCATACAAGGCCGTCTTCAGATCCGATGAAAGCCCTTTCAAAACAAGCAAGAGAACGATATCTACAAAAACCACTACCACATAGACAAAGAGAAAAAATTTCAGTGCCAAAAAAAACACTGAGTCATCCAAAAACTGCGTGACATTTACCCACACGAGAGACGCTAATTGTACCGGATCAACTTCCATGATTATGTATTTTGTTTTTCAAAGGCATGTGCCAATGCTAGCAAGTTTTCCTCATCAAACCATTTTCCCATGAGTTGCCCACCGATTGGAAGCACCTTACCACCTTCATCCACTGTCCCGATCGGAAAAGAAAGCGCTGGCACGCCCGTTAGATTAGCCGTTACCGTGTAAATATCTCCCAGATACATCTTGAGCGGATCGGTGGTTTTTTCTCCAATTTTGAAAGCCGGTTCCGGAGTGGTCGGTGAAAAAATGAAATCTACTGTTTCAAAAGCCTTTTCAAAATCCTGCTTCAAAAGTGCCCGTACTTTCTGAGCCTTGAGGTAGTAGGCATCGTAATAACCCGAAGACAGACTATGCGTTCCCAGCATGATACGCCGCTTCACTTCCTGACCAAATCCATGACGCCTGGTATCAAGATACGTTTCGAGCAACCCACTCTTCTCCGCTGTAGAATCCTTGGCATCATTAATAGAGAGACCGTAGCGAATCCCATCATAGCGTGCCAGATTGGAACTGAGCTCGCATGGCTGAATAATATAGTAACAAGGGAGCGCAAAGGCGCTGTGTGGCAGCGTTATCTCCACCACCTCAACACCCAGCGTTTTAAAGCGAGCTAGTGCCGCATCGCACAACGATCTAATTTTTGGATCAAGCTCGGAAGAAAAGTATTCACGAGGAATACCAATTTTCTTTCCGCGCATATCGTTATCAAGAAAATCCTCATACTGTTTCTCATGACCACTGTCTGCGGTCGTGGCATCATGCGGATCACGACCGGCAATACGAGAAAAAACAATGGCCACATCCTCAACCGTCTGTGCGATAGGACCAATCTGGTCGAGACTCGATGCCGCCGCCATCAGTCCATAGCGACTGACTCTTCCATAGGTCGGCTTGAGGCCAACTACTCCACAAAAAGCAGCCGGCTGACGAATCGACCCACCCGTGTCGGATCCGAGTGCCCACACCGTCTCCAAAGCGGCCACAGCTGCCGCTGATCCTCCCGAAGTTCCACCAGGAACGCGCATGACATCGTGTGGATTCTTGGTGATCTGGTAGGCACTATTCTCTGTCGATGAGCCTAGAGCAAACTCGTCCATATTGGTTTTGCCCAAAATTGGAGCATGCACTTGTTTCAGTTTTTCAATCACCGTCGCGTCATGAGGCGCGATATAGTTGTCCAGTATCTTTGAGGCGGACGTCGTCCGTGTCCCGCGCATCAAAATATTATCTTTGATAGCACCAGGGATACCAGCAAGGAGATCGATAGCCTCACCACGCTCTATCATGCCATCAACCACACGCGCTTCTTCGAGCGCTTCGTCTTTCAGCAGCGTCAAAAAAGCCAAGATATCTTTCTCTTTTTCCGTTATAACAGAAAAATACTGTTCCACCAGCTCTACAGCCGTACATTCCCGAGATAACAATTTTTGATGAAGCTCTCGAATCATATCTTAGAATACTGATTTTACTTTCAAGAATCCGTCTTTCGTATCAGGAGCATTTTTGAGGATTTGTTCTTTCTGTGACTGAGGAAAGTTTTCGTGCACATCATCACGCATAACATCCGTGCGCCCCGTGATGTGACCAATAGGCTCCATCGTATCCGTAGGCACTTTTTCCAATTCTCGAAAAAAATCAAAAACCGCCGACAAATCTTTTTGATAGGTCGGTATGTCCTCTTCGCGCAATCCGATACGACTGAGCAGTGCGATATGTTTGACTTCTTCGACTGAAAGCATACTGACAG
>CAZBFG010000031.1:0-2091 GCA_964491155.1 uncultured Bdellovibrionales bacterium
ACCTTGGACCCCCTCGGTGTAAACGAGGTGCTCTAACCAACTGAGCTAAGCGCGCTCATATGTGAGCGTTCATCGCTCATTTCTTTTACTGTACAGATGAGACTTGTCCGCCTTGGGCGGAGGACTCTGCCTCGACTCGCTACAAGAGAGGATTCGGTCACGAATATTTTTCCTGCAGGAAAAATTTCTCGACCCCGCCTCGTGGTCCGTCTTCTGACGGACAACACTCCGGCTTTCTCGTCCCCCCGTAAGCCAAGCAGTTGGCTTACTTTGGGTCCATCGCTCATTTCATTCACTCTGTGCCCAAGAGAGGACTCGAACCTCCAATCCCTTGCGGGAACTAGCACCTCAAGCTAGCGCGTATACCAATTCCGCCACCTGGGCATGTACTCATTCTCTACCTCTTGCTACGCCACCAATTCCGACTATACTATCTGGGCATGTGCTTTGTTACCAATACACTGTACCAATTCTTTGTCTGTCGTGCAAGATACAGAAAGAGGCCTGTTAGGCCTCTTTGTTCTCTTCAGTCTCGGGCGCCACTTCCGCAACTACTGTTTTTGGAGCTTCCTCCTTTTTCTTCGGTTTCATGCTCTCTTTGACTGCTACTTCTTTCAGTTTCTTAGAAAGCACCTTGGCCGACTTGTCACGCACGAAATAGAGCTTGGAACGACGAGCAGTAGTACGCTTCACGAACTCAATCTTTTGAATCTGAGCGGAAGACAGAGGGAGGATCAGTTCAACACCGATACCATCGGATACCTTGCGCACGGTCATAGTACGAGAGGCACTCTGACCACCTTTGATGGCAATCACGGTACCCTGAAACATCTGGGTACGCTCTTTGGCACCTTCTTTGATCTTGCGGTACACTTTGATGACATCTCCAGCGCGCAATTCTGGCAACTCAGAAAACGTCTTTCTTTGCTTTAAATTAAAGGAGATCAGGCTCTGGTGCATACACGTTTCATTAAAATCGGCCGTACGAGACAAACCGTTTGAGTAATCAAAAAAAGAATAACCGAGAATACCCTAAAAAAGGCTTTTCAAGGCCTCATCATCATAGCTTGATACCAACGTTTCGTCAAGACTCTTCACTATCTTTTTAAAATCTTTCGGAAGTGGGGCTTGAAAGTGATAGTGTTCACCAAAAAGAGTAAATGAAAGCTCATGAGCATGGAGCAAATGACGCGATGGCGAAAGGAGGTTTTGACGGCGCACTTCTTTGAAGGCATAGAGCTTATCGCCCACCACCGGATGTCCCAGGTATGCGAGGTGTACACGGAGCTGATGAGTCCGTCCAGTTTTTGGTGAGAGCTCTACCAAATCATACTTGTCATAGCGCGCTACGACGCGATAAGCAGTAAACGCTGTTCGCGTATTGCCGGGTAATACTCCGGTGTATGTTTCAGGATCAACTGCTCGCCGCTTCAATTCTCCAGGATGACGTATCAGCGATGCCGTCACTTCTCCCTCTCGTTGACTGAGGTGTCCATAGGTCAGAGCTAGGTATGTTTTCTGTATAGCTCTATTCTGAAAAGCCTGTTTCAGCTCTTGAAAAGATTCATTGGTCTTGGCAACAACCAAGATTCCGGATGTTTCGCGATCCAAACGATGCACGATGCCTGGACGTAAGCTGTCTTCGCCTACCGAAGCCAGTGCCGGATAATGCTCCAGGATCCAGCCAGCAACCGTACTGCCATGATAGCTCCCTGCCTGATGCATCTGTACCGAAGCACCCTTATCGAGAATCATAAAATGATTGTTTTCAAAGAGGACTTTGACCGAGATATCACGAGAGGAGGCTTCTGAGGAGACCGGCTTCTCAAATATACTCTCAGGAAAGGCAATTTTATCATGTGTAGAGACAATAGTCCGAGACAAAACTGTCTGGTTATTCAAGAGCACCAAGCCGCTCTTCATGAGACGTGTCACCACAGCACGTGAAAAAATACCCTTTTCTGGAAACTTTTCTCCCAAGAGGGTCGTCAAAACACTATCCACACGTTTGTCATGCAAATGACGCGGGACTTCAAGTTCGATATATCCTTCCAGAGACGATGTCATAAAGTAGCCTATAATGTACCTATC
>CAZBFG010000031.1:2101-9609 GCA_964491155.1 uncultured Bdellovibrionales bacterium
TATCTACACTCTACCTCTTTAGCGCGTTTCCCGCTATAATGCAAGAGAAATACCCATCCTTGGGTAAAAAATACTCATTAAATCCTAAAAACGCTATGAAAATTGCTTTTTTTGAAGTAACGGAGCGAGACGAAGCCTATATCCGTAAGCATCTGAATGGACACGAAGTGGCATTCTTCAAAGAACCACTAAACGAAGCTACGGCTGTACAGGCAAAAGAGTGCGAGATCGTCTCTGTATTTATCTATTCTTCCGTCACAGAAGCTGTTTTGGCACACTTCACCGGACTGCGCGCTATCCTGACGCGTTCAACCGGCTTTGAACATATCGATTTGACCGCCTGTAATACAAAAAATATAAGCGTAAAAAACGTTCCTTTTTATGGAGAAAACACCGTGGCTGAGCATACATTTGCTCTTATTTTGGCGCTTTCTCGCAATGTCCACAAATCCTACGCCCGTGGCCTCAAAGGTGATTTTTCTATCGAAGGCTTGATGGGCTTTGACCTGAAAGACAAGACCCTGGGCGTCGTCGGGACCGGACACATAGGACTCCACGTCATTCGTATCGCCAAAGGCTTTGGTATGCATGTACTCGCCTATGACACGCAAAAAAACACCTTTCTTTCTGAGGTACTTCACTACAAGTACGCATCCCTCGAGGAAGTCCTGTCACAGTCCGACATCATCACTCTCCATGTTCCCTATAATGAACACACACATCATCTGATCAATCACGATAGTATACAAAACATCAAAAAAGGGGCACTACTCATCAATACCGCTCGGGGCGGCATCGTCGACAACGAAGCCCTCATTGCTGCGCTTGATCAGAACATCCTTTCCGGTGCGGGCGTCGATGTCCTGGAAGGAGAAGAAGCCATCAAAGAAGAGAATCAGTGCCTCCACGTAGAATGCCCGACAGATGAAACAAAGCGGACAGGAAACCAAAACCTCCTTTCTCGTGATAACGTTGTTTTTACACCACACATCGGATTTTACAGCGAAGAAGCCATCGAAAGAATCCTCGATACCACCCTTGAAAATATCACAAGTATCACCGAGGGGAAAAAGCAAAATCAGGTTCCTGGCAGCCTTGTGTAAAGGCCCCAGTATCTCTCTTAAAAATATCCCTGGAAACGGGGATTTTTTATTACACCACATATACATTTGTTGTGTCCAAAAACACTACATACACACTACATGTAGTTGATTTATTCAAAATATTTCAAAAAAAAGCGGTTTTTATCCCCTTAAAATGCGCCTATTTGACAGCCTATTTTTCACCCCCTATTATAGGTAGACGACCTCGGTCGAAATAAACAATTTTCTCTAAAACTATGTCTCAAGATGCTTGCTGCGGCAGCGGAAACTGCCACGAAGAAGAAACCGAAATATCGGGATACTTTCCTATTATTGGGAAGCGAGTACCGAACCTCGAATTTGATTATTTTCAACGAGAAGGATTTCACCGAGCACACTTTTCTGATTTTCATGGAAAGTGGGTTGTCGTTTTTTTCTATCCTGCCGACTTTACCTTCATCTGCCCAACCGAACTGGAAGAAATGCAAAAAAACTACGCCAAGTTCCAAGAGCTCGGTGCTGAAATCTTGTCCGTCTCAACGGATACCAAGTTCACTCACAAAGCCTGGCACGATCACTCTCCAGCCATCAAAACGCTCGAGTACCCCATGGTCGCCGATCCTTCCGGAGAAATCTCCCGCACGTTCGGTGTCTATATTGACGAAGGCGAAGACAACGGACTGGCACTGCGCGGCTCGTTTATCATCGATCCAGACGGTGTTCTCCAGGCCTATGAAGTCCACGCCAACAATGTCGGGCGTTCGGCTGATGAACTCTTGCGTAAACTAGAGGCAGCCATCTTTGTGCGGACGCACGGTGGAGAGGTCTGTCCTGCCAACTGGAAAAAGGGCGGCAAAACACTCAAGCCCGGCATCGATCTCGTTGGAAAAATCTAAATACAAAAAAACTATGTCCGATATCTACACAGCGCGAGATTTCAAACACCTGCTCGGTCTCCCAGGATTCAGCGACACCATGCTCACCAATCACTTTACCCTCTATGAAGGGTACGTGAAGAATACTAATCTCCTCATGGAGAAACTTGACGCTCTAGAGGCCGGCACACCTGAGTACTACGAATTGAAGCGAAGACTAGGATGGGAATTCGGGGGGATGCGCATGCATGAATTGTATTTTAGCAATATGACCAAAGAGGCTTCTTCTTTCAATGAAGAATCAGCACTTGGAAAAAAGATACTGGCTACGTGGGGAAGTTTCCAAGCCTGGAAAGAAAGCTTCATGAAACTCGGCACCATCCGAGGTATCGGCTGGGTGGTTCTCCTCCAGGATAATGAATCAAAGGAGCTCTTTCATACCTGGGTTGGGGACCATCATGAAGGTCATATCCTCAATACCACCCCAATCCTCGTTCTTGATTGCTGGGAACACGCCTACATAACTGACTACGGTATCAAACGAGCTGACTATATTTCGGCCTTTACTCAAGTTATTGATTGGCAAGCAGTAGAAAAAAGATTTGCTCAGTAATTCAAGCTTCTTCCTCCAAGAACCTAAAATAAAAACTCTATGACCCTGAACCAAATCCGACGCCGCGATGGAGAAGTTGTTTCATTCGATCGCTCCCGTATCGAAAGCGCTATCACCGCTGCGTGCGATGCCACCGGTGAAACCGAAAAAGAATTTATCCCCGGTATGACCGATGATGTCATTGCTGATCTCATCGCCTCTTGCGGCAGTGGCCCGGACAGTCATATTCCCTCCGTGGAAAAAATTCAGGATCTTGTCGAGAAACACCTCATGAAAGAGGGAAAGTATGAGATAGCCAAAGCCTACATCCTCTATCGGGAAAAGCAACAAGAAAAGCGCGATGAAAAGAAGGAAAAACTGGTTGAGCAGTTCGAGCAGCACTCCATGAAAGTCATCAAGCGCAATGGCACCAAAGAACTGTTTGATATAAAAAAAATCAAAGCCGTTTTTGATCGTGCTGCTGTCGGTTACGAAAAGAGCTGTACCTTTGAAGCGCTTATCGAAGCGTTCAAAAAAAATATTGTCGATGAAATTAAAACGTCCGATATCAGCAAGCTCCTCATCAAGACCTGTGTCGATCTGGTAACGGTAGAAAATATTTTCTGGCAGAATGTAGCCGCACGTATTCTCTTGGGTGATCTCTACAAACAGGCCATCAAAAATCGTGGACTGACCCAACAAGACATCTATACCCCTGAGTCATACAAAAAACTCTTTGATGACTATATCGAACGAGGCCTCTACTACAAGGACTTTTACAACTACTACTCCACAGAAGACATCCTTGAAGCCGGTCGCCATCTCTCCAAGGACACGGACATGGCCTATGAATACACGACGGTCGTATCTTTCATCAAACGCTATCTTCTGAATCCGAATAAGGTGACCAAGGAATTGCCACAAGAAATGTACATGTCGGTCGCGTTGTTTCTGGCTATTCCCGAACAAAAAGAAAACCGCCTCGCCTTTGCGCTCAAGATCTACAAACACTGTTCGGAACAGCGCATTTCCCTCCCGACACCGACACTCCTCAACGCTCGCACCAACTATCACCAGCTCTCCAGCTGCTTCAAGATCAACGTCAATGATGACCTCCGTGCCATCTATCATGCCATCGAAAACATGGCCCAAATTTCCAAATTTGGTGGTGGTGTCGGTGTCTATCTCGGCAACATCCGCTCTCGTGGCAGCGCCATCCGCGGCGTAAAAGGCATGTCCGGTGGCGTCAATCCCTGGATCAAAGTTATCAATGATACCGCTGTCGCTGTCAACCAGCTCGGGTCACGCCTCGGCGCTATTTCTGTCACGCTCGATATTTGGCATCTGGATATTCATGACTTTCTCGATCTCCAAACAGAGACGGGCGATATTCGCGCCAAGGCCTTCGATATCTTTCCCGCTGTTTCTATCCCAGACCTCTTCATGAAACGTCTCAAAGAAGATGGCGACATCACTCTCTTTGATCCACATGAAATCGAGGAACTCTATGGCAAGCGTTTGCAAGACAGTTTTGACACCGAATTCGAGGCCTTCTACCTGAAAGCAGAGCAGGACGAGCGTGTCTCGATGAAAAAAACCATCAAAGCTAAAGAACTCTTTAAAAAATTCCTCAAGTCAACCGTCGAGACCGGTATGCCCTACGTCTTCTTCCGCGACACGGTCAATCGTCTCAATCCCAACAAGCACGTGGGTAATATTTACTCCACCCAGCTGTGTACCGAGATCTGCCAAAATACCTCAGATACCAAATTCATCGAAGAAACCATCGAGGACGGTAAGATTATCATTCGTTACGAACCGGGCGACCTGGTGGTCTGTAACCTGGCTTCTATCAATGTGGCCACTGTTTTTGAAGATGCGGTCATCGCTGATGTATTTCCGGTGGTTATGCGCGTCCTCGACAATGTCGTGACGCTCAACTACTATCCAATCAAAGAAGCCGAGCGCACCTCAACGCGTTATCGCAGTGTTGGCCTCGGCTACCTGGGACTGGCTGAATACCTGGCTACACACAAACTCGCCTACGACAGTAAAGAAGCCCGCGATGAAGTGAATCGGCTGTTTGAGCGCTATACCTATCACACCTATCGGGCCTCAATTGATCTGGCCAAGGAACGTGGCACCTATGAGCTCTATCCCGGCAGTGAATACTCCAAGGGCATCCTCCTAGGACGAAAGAGTGAGTGGTTCGAGAAAAACACTCCTTATGGAGCCGACTGGAAAACACTCTTTGCCGATATGCAGACCACTGGTGTACGCTTTGCCTATCACACCGCACCAGCCCCCAACACCTCAACCGCCGGCGTCGTCGGTACCACAGCAGCGCTCCTCCCTATCTACAAAAAGTTTTTTGTGGAGACTAACCTCTCGGCCCCGACACTCCGTGTAGCACCCAAGCTTTCCAAAGAAAACTTTTGGTACTACAAAGAATACATCAACATGGATATGAACGACGTCATCGATATGATGGCTGTCATCTACCCCTGGATTGACCAGTCGGTTTCCTTTGAATGGATGATTGATCCTTCACGGGTCAGTCCGGCCGAACTCTATGGCTACTACGTCAGGGCATGGGAGCAAAAGATCAAAACCGTGTACTACGTCCGGAGTCTATCAGCAGAAATCAAGGAAGACTGCGTCAGCTGCAGCGGCTAAAGAGCAGTCAGCAATCAGCAAAAAACAAACGACGGGGGATAAAAAACTAGGTGATACAAACGTATGACTGAAGAAATGAAGCGCAATTTGATGTTCAATCCGAAAGGGGATGATGCGGTGGCTGTCCGCACCATCATAAAAGGGGCCACCACAGGACTCTTCAACCTCAATGCCACCAAATACCCCTGGGCCAAATCCCTCTACCAGGTCATGATTGGCAACTTCTGGGTACCGGAAAAGGTTTCCGGTCTCAAAGACGATGCTCGCATGTTTCACAGCGATCTCACTCCCGAGGAGCAAAAGGCTTACAAAGGCATCCTTTCCTTTTTGATTTTTCTTGATTCCATCCAGACCGTCAACTTGCCCCATTTCGCCGACTATATCACTTCTCCCGAAGTCAATCTCATCCTCTCGATCCAAGCCTACCAAGAGGCTATTCACTCCCAATCCTACGCTACTATCTTGGAATCGGTCGTAGACAGTGATGAACGTGATGAAATCTACTACTTCTGGCGCTCCGACCAGATTCTCCTCGAGCGCAACAAGTACATCGGACAGATTTATCAGGACTTCGTCGATGCCCCATCGGACAAAACATTTTTCCGAGGTATTGTCGCCAATTTTCTCCTGGAATCCATCTACTTCTACAATGGCTTTGCTTTCTTCGATACACTGGTCGACCACATGAAGATGCTGGCGACCGGCCGCATGATTGCCTATATCCGTCGTGATGAACTCACCCATATCACCATTTTTGCCAATATCATCCGCGAAATTCACCGGGAGTTCCCTGACATCTACGATGAAGCCCTCATCAAGGAAATGATGGCCGAGGCTGTCGAACAGGAAATAGAGTGGGGGAAGCATATCCTGGGAAACAAGATTCCCGGTATCAATGGTGAAGCCACAGAAAACTACACCAAATGGCTCGCTAATAACCGCTTGGCCATGCTCAATATCGCCCCGCTCTATCCGGAGGCTGTCACCAATCCCTACAAACACCTTGATCGTTTACAGGACACCAACAGCGACAAAGGCAACTTCTTTGAAACAACCGTGGTCAACTACACCCAATCAACGAGCATGAAGGGGAGCTGGGACTTCTAGAACAGCTTCCTAGCTTTTAGCTTCATTAGCTTATTAGTACAAAAAAAGAATCCCAGAGGAAGTCTCTGGGATTTTTTTGCGCTCATTTTTAGAAAGATATGGTATAATCACGGTGAGCTATCATTTTCTTTTTTATGAATAAAAACAAAAGTTTCTTATTTGGATTGTTTTTGGTATTTTCTTTCATCGGCACGAGCGCTCCAGCCATGGCCGACATATGGGGCAATACGTCAGATGGTTCAGCACCCGCTCAGACCGGTCTCACCTATCAACTCTTGGAAAAAATCCCTGGGACAGATGGACTCAATGGAAGCGACCTCCCTGGGTATCTCAAAGCCATCTACCGAATTGCCCTCATTATTGTCACGCTCTCAGCTGTCCTTATGCTGTCTGTCGGCGGCTTCATGTATCTGACCAGCGCCGGCAATACCGCTTCGATTAGTAGTGCCAAGAGCATCATTTGGGATTCCCTCATTGGGCTGGTCATTGCCCTGTCCGCCTGGCTTATTCTCAATGTCATCAACCCTGATTTGGTCGGAGGTGACGTTCAAAGTACTTTTTCACCTACTCCTAGTATTCCCGGTAATACAGGCGGCGGTATTGGCGCCCTTCCCACCGGAAGCGATTCTGATTTAGCCTACAAGATTCTCGCCAATAGAAGTATCTCTCTTAATGCTACGGGTAGTTGCTCAAGTGCTAGTGGTGAAGTCACACCCCAAAAAAACATTGCGGACATCTCCCAAGGAAAGAAAGCAGCTGTTTGTAGCAATAATTGCGCAGGAAAAGGTGCAGCCGGATGCACCGACAATGCCAGCAACTTAAGCAACAGAATGCTCGCTGCCATCGTTGCCGTAGGAGAAAAGCACCAATTCACTATCACGAGTATCTCCGGTGGTCCACATTCCCCTACTTCAAAACACTTCACCGGTAACGCCATTGATATTGTTCCTGCCAATCAAACCCTTATGGAGGCCTTTGTGCAGGCGGGCGCCATAACTCCGGCCGGCTCTCCTATCCCGAGCTGTCAAACAGCCGGTAATAAGGCCTGTGGTTCAGGACAAGGAGCCTCTATGTGTGAAAATAGGGCTGGAAAAAATGTTGGCTGCGCCCCACAAAGTGGTGCCGATCATATCCATCTCATATTCTAGTAACTGTTCAATATCTCACCACTAGTAT
>CAZBFG010000032.1:0-9569 GCA_964491155.1 uncultured Bdellovibrionales bacterium
CCACTCATTGAGCGATACCCTCTTGTTGTCCGGTCACTGCCGGACTTGGTGCTTGTTACTTGATCGGCACCAGGCTGGCACCGGCCCGGCGCTTCCAGGTAATGGTACTGAGCACCAGGAGCGCCAGCGCCACGAGCGGGAGCGAAGCCGGCGTCGGCACTTGGGAGGCTTCTTCCGTGTTGGACCAGTGCGCCGTGTAGTCACTGCAGACCGCACCTGACAGGCTCTGGTCCCCACAGAAGTTGTACCCCTGCATGATGGTGGCCGAGTAACCGGTCGTGCCGTTCGTAGTGCTGTCCGTGTAGACCACGGCGCCATTCACCTTGTACTCGTACGACGAACCGGTGAAATCAATGGCGAAGTCCATCCAGGCATCGTAGTCAACCGGCGTCGCCAAATTGACCCAGTCAACGTCATCCCACACCCGCAGGCGCGCTACACCGCCGTAATTGGTGAAACCGATGATGGCATAGTCAGACACACTGGTGCCATTGGTCATCACGCCCCACATGTCAGTGCGGACGCTGCCGTTGACCGCATCGCCCCATTCAGCCGGGATATACAACTCGGCCGAGAGCACCGAGTCCACACCACCCGAGATGGCATGCTGCCGACCCTGTGTGTTGTAGAACTGGCTCTGATACGGCGCCGGGCGGGCGGTAAAACCATCGGTCCGGGCGATTCCGATGCCCAGAACGTCGGTGTGCCCCTGGTAGGTACCGACGTTCGAGAAACTGGCCGGCTCGTAGCGATCCGTCGTCCAGCCCGTGGGCACATTGGCAAAGTTCGGCATCACCAGCGCCGCTTGCACCGGCAATGCGGTCGCCGCCGCCAAACCAAAAACGCAAACAAGCTTCTTCATGAAAGATACTCCGTTGTCAAAGAAACACACCCCGCGGGTGTGTTCCATACATAGTATCAGCTTTTGCTCTATCTGTCTAGAGCTGAGCCATGATATCTGCCTCCGACACTATAGGTATCTTTTTTCAAAAAAGTGAGCGGGAGGTGCCTGATTCACATGAAAATATGGCTCATTCTGGCGTTTTTCAATACCCAGAGGCCACAGACGCCGATAGGCACGGGCCAATATCAAAAAGGCCGAGACAAGGAGCGTCACACGAAGGAGCATGAGAACAAACGGAAGTGCATCCTGAGACCAAGCCACCAGCTGTTGTCCTACTTCAGGGGAAAGAGTCGCTACCAACCCTTCTGTTGCACTCATTGATACTTGATCCGCTACATGCGCAAAAGGAGCTCCGAAAAACTCGACAGTTATGAGCGATTCCTTACCGTCAATGGTGCCAGAAACCACTGCCACCCCAATTTCCTGGTACTGCTCCCCCAGAATATTGGCACGGTGGGTCTCACTTTGCATCCAAGCTGTATGCTGCTCCCTTGCATCAGTATAGTTAATAGCCAGATTCTCACCGGCCGCTTTGTACTGATACCCTACCTTTTGAAACCAGTACCAGGGCTCCACTCCTGTAGGAGACGTGTGGGCAAAATAATTATGCTCAATCATATCGAGCGCTTTGTACTCCGCCGCCTGTGCCAAAACGCTATTTGAGGTGAGCGCTCGAAGACCCGTGCTCATTCGAGTCTCGTTAGCAAGAGCTACCACATCCGAAGAAATGATCCCAGCCGCGCGCGCACCCTGATACACAAACACAACCGAAGAAAAAACACCAACTAAAAACAGTACTTTCCGAGAAATACGCGCCCATTTTATTGTTGTTTTTTCTTGTGTCATTTTGAGAGTGTTGCAGCAGTTATCATGCCAAGTAGAGAAGCATAGATTCGGCAGTCTTCATCTTTGGCTCGATAACATATGTGACATAGGCCACTGCCCGTCGAATCCTCGCTCCCACACCGATACGATGGTACGCCCGATGAAATACTGGGAGCGGCAATACCATAATCGACAGGGCCAGAAAATCTGCCGATACAGCAGCAATAAAATCTATCAGTGAAACCTGGTGAAAAACCTGATTTTGCTCTTGAATAAAGGGAATTTCTGAAGATACAGATGGTTCATAGAGCGCAGAAAACAAAAAAATTCCGGTGACAGACACTATCAAGAGGGAAATTTTTTTGTTTCTTGTGTTTGTTTTCATAGACAACTATCTAGTAACTCTCTCAAATCTCAACGCTGATAAAAAACGGAAACAAGCGCTTGTCTCATAAAATATCCAGATTTCGGTGTAAAATCTCTCAAAGCTCGTCGGGTTATCATAATAGCCCTTCTCACTTTTCAAGATTTTCTCCTCGAAATCTGAATATTTTCTAGAGACATGAGATTTGAGAGAGCTACTTAAATTTCACCGATCCGGTTCAATTTTTTTCTTATAATATCCCACATCAGCAATCCACTTTTTTACACTCTCGTTGCTGTGGCCGTCGCAACTCCATCCGCACTTCCAGACCACCATCTCGGCAGCTGTACGAAACTGATATTCTGCAATAAGCGTATCGAGTCGTCCGGCCACTATCCCAACTGCTTCTTCCGGACTCCCAAAACAGCCATGTCCCATGGCAATGCCCCGACTACCCGCCCCGCGATACCCCCAGTAGTTAAAACAATCAGCACCAGTTTCATCTCGTGGAACGCGCTTACCCCAATTACTCTCTTTTTTTCCGATACCCACGAGAAAAGCAGCCGTTGTTGTGTCCTGCTTGGCAATGACCTCGGTCATCTGAGCAATAGGATAGCCCTCAACCATCCTCCCCACTCGACTCTCAAGTAGTGCCTGGCGAGGATTGGTCTCTTCAAAAACAATTTCCATCTTCATCACCTGCATACTCCCACCATAGAGGAGAACGGTCAGAAACAAAGACAAAGAAAAAAATGAACCATAAAAAACATTGGCAGAAATCGGTACAGACCACGAAGAAGACCGTGGTTTCACTGGTGTAGGCGGCACAATGTTTGTTGGTATTTTTTTCATACTAGCCTCACTGATCTGATCTCTAAATTAGCTCTAGAAAAAGAAAAAACGGGCACCCGTTCGGCACCCGTTTTTTCACTTGTACTCCTATTATAGCACCTTTTTTTACTTTTGTAAAGCCATCTCAATCTTGCGCCGCCGTGGTTTGATGACATAAAACCACACATAAAGCGAAACGATGAGAATGACATTGGGAATGAAAATTTCCGGACTGCTCCATGAGTGACCATTGACCCGATAATCCGAGAGTGGCCATAAAAACGGTGTTGCAAAGAATGATTCGGGATGTGTTGGAATATCAACCAGGATATGGAGCGGCCAAGCAAGCATCTCATAGAGCGGCTTTTTACGAAGAAACCAGACCAATCCAAACACCAGAGCAAAGATCACAAAGCTGTGTGTCCAGTTGTAGAGCATGTGAACAAACTGTGGAATAGCACTCGGATCCGGATGCCGCCCCGATGACCAGTCTGGATGGTCAAACAGTCCTATCCATGTGCCAGCCGTAAAGAGTCCAAACGAAAATAAGTCTGGTGCAATCCCAAAGAAAAACGACAACCAAAAACTCTTTTTGCTCGCCCGCCCAAAAGCGACACCGCCGTACAGTCCATGAGAAATGATGTCCATAAACGCATATTATCAAAGCACTTTCAGTATGACAGATTGAAAGAAAAGAAAAAAGGCCTGAAAATTTGACAATTGGCCCTGGTATTTATACTCTCTATCCATGCTCATACCCTCCCGGTATGGCACAACAATACCAAGGGGTAGACATGAAGCTTAACACTGTTGGTTACGTATTGTTTCTCGTGCTCTCACTCTTTTTGGGTGAGACCGCACAGGCTGATGAGCTCTCGCTGAGCCTCAGTCTCCCATCAACATCGGGACGCGGCTCAACTGATTTCAGTGTCACCTGGAGCAAAGTTGGGTCTGGACAATCGAAACAACTCTCTGGACCCTGTGTCGCCAGCGCCACTCTCATCTATACCACTGCCAGCCATCCCGGCGGGAACAAGCATGGCCTCCTCAATGAGAAAACCTGGGGTCAGGGTGGGCGTTGTTATGTCGATCGCGACAAACATTTCTATTTCGTGGTAGCCGCACTCATCAATAGTCAGTATGGTGATACCTTTGCTTTTGGACCAGGAGCAAAGTGGCGACTTTTCGAACTATCCCCCGCTTTTGGCAACGTCTCCATCGATGTTGGGGTCGAAGCACCCTGGGTCAACTATCAGTATGGGCCCGTACTAGGGAAGTACATGCGCGGGCAGGGTCGAGCCATAAACAGTCCGCTTCCCATGCTCTGGGCGGGGGTCAATGTCAAGCTTGGTAATGCCGAGGTCGGCATGATGGAACTCTGGCTTCCTAAGGGAGCAGCACGGCTCCGGGCGACTGTCATCGGAGAATCATTTGCTCCTCTCCAAACCCAGGACCAGCGTGCATTGATTCACACGGGGGCTCAGGGAAGACGAGATGCCACGGTTGTCCCCACTATCTTCCTTCGCTACTCATTCACATCGCTCTGGGGATTCTGACAAGCAGGAGACCCAACCACGCCACCGGCAACACCCGGCTGGCGTTTTTTCTTTTTAGCTACCTAGTTCACGACGTTCAACTGAAAGGGATACATGCCCATACTGCAGGTACCATCAAGCGTTCCGGGTTTCAATTCACCAAGTGCAATATCTGTAGTACCGCTCGCTGGCAGATTCTTACTTATCTTGAGACTAGGAATCCGCAGAGCCGATGAACAGTCAAATGTCCCGGTCGTATTGACTCGCAGAATCGTGGGTATCCCGGCCTTGACCGTGCTCACCCTTGGCTGATATCCACCTTTGGCCTGGAGCGTGACGATTTGTGTCCCATCGACAATACTCACGTTATCCCCTCCTTCATCAGCAGGAGGAGTACTCTCTTCTGATGCTGTAAAGGTACTTACCAGGTACCCTCCAAAAAAGAGTGTGGCTATCACGATGATTCCAAACATGATTTTCATATGGTATCCGCTAAAAATTAAAGAGGGGCGGCAACAATCCAATTATAACAAGACTATTCACGAGATTGAAGAGTGCAAACAAAATCACTACCAAACCGGCTGTCTTGAAGAAGAGCTCTTTCTTGGTGCTCTGTTCGATGCGAAACGAACCAAAACTGATGAGTGCCAGCACCGGGAACGTACCAAGCGCAAAAACAAACATAGTGAGCGCACCGGAAAGAAAACTCCCTGTCGTCAGGCTGTAAATCTGCATAGACTGCGTGAATCCACAGGGGAGAAAAAAGGTAGCGATACCGATCAAAAACGGCGTGAGTGTGTGATTCAGCCGGGAGACATCGAGCGCGTATTTCGATAGAAACTTCGGGAGAGCCGGTTGCAATTTTTTGGCCCAAGGAAACACATCCAAGAGATTGATACCAAGTATCAGCATCACGATACCGACTATAAAGCTGAGGATGAACGTCGCCTGGGTATTCAAGGTAAAATTGGCACCGATAGCACCAATGACTCCACCTAAAACAAAGAATGAGATGAGCCGACCAATATGAAACAACATCTGTGGTCGTACCCGATCACCTTCTTTGGCAAACGTAGCTGAAACAGAAAGCACCAGCCCACCAACCACTGCCATACAGGTGGAAAGTGAGGCAATCACTCCAATCAGAAAAACCGTTCCATACGAGACTGTACTGGTATCAACCAGGTTTACTAGTCCTGTCTTTTGCAACCCGACAAAGAGAGCAGCGAACATCAGCGCCAATGGTACTGCCACTTTGAACTGGGACCACTCGACCTGCCTCGTGGTTTTTTCTTGTGACAATACATAACCATGTTTTTTGAGCATGTCACTCATTTCAGTCATGACGTCCGTTTCAGTTTTCCCTCCAAAATCACCCGTCACCGTGACGGTATGTGTACCGAGGCTAGTTGTCGCCCGCACCACACCGGGATATTCCATGAGTTCGCTTTCTGTCAAAATAACACACGAGTGACAGTGCATGCCCGAGACATGAAAGACATACGTTTTTTGTTGGTTTATAGCGATTCCTGTCGAACTAATTTCCATAGGATTAGAGTTTTTTCGTTTTGAGACGGAGTGAATTACTGACTACCGAAACACTAGAGAATGCCATAGCCAAGCCTGCAAAGACCGGATTGAGGATGATACCCCAAAGCGGGAACAAGAGTCCGGCTGCGATAGGAATCCCGACCACATTGTAAATGAAGGCCCAAAAAAGATTCTGTTTGACGGTGCGAATAGTAGCGTGTGACAACGTAATCGCCTGTACAACTTTGCGCAAATCTCCATGGAGCACCGTTACTCCGGCTGATTCAATAGCGATATCGGTACCGGTTGCCATGGCGATACCGACATTGGCCTGCACGAGAGCCGGCGCATCATTGATACCATCTCCGACCATAGCCACTACTTTTCCGGCTGCCTGGAGGTCGCGTATTTTACCGGCCTTTTCCTCGGGGAGCACACCGGCAATCACGGTGGTGATACCTGCTTCGCGTGCGATACTTTTCGCTACGCCCTCATTGTCTCCGGTCAACATGATAACGTCGATACCACGCTCCTCCAGATCCCTGACAGCCGCTACCGACTCCTCCTTCAGGGTATCAGACAGAGCGATCAATCCCACGCGCTTGTTATTGACATCGACGACAATGACCGTCTTTCCAGCCAACTCCAGCTGTTTCAGTGTCGCATCGTGTTCGCCCCTCTCCGGTTTGTGAATGGAAACATTTTTATCGAGATACGTCGCTGTTACCCCGACTCCCTCCTGCATCTGAAAGTTCGTTACCAGGGAGAAGACAGCCTGCAGCGAAAGAGCTTTCGAAACGATAGCTTCTGCCAAAGGATGATTGGATTTTTTCTCGACACTGCCTGCCAGCGTGAGGAGTGTCGTCTCGCTGTACGCTGTATCGAGCACGACCACATCCGTCACGATGGGTGTCCCACGAGTGAGCGTCCCTGTTTTATCGAGCACGACCGTATCCACCCCAGCGAGGAGTTCCAAACTCTCAGCGTCCTTCACCAAAATACCGTACTGTGCCCCTTTGCCAACTCCGACAATAATAGCTGTCGGCGTAGCCAGTCCCAACGCACAGGGACAGGCAATGACCAGTACTCCCACAAACGACAGGAGACCATAGGAAAGAGCCAGGGTCTGACCCAAGTAAGCACCTCCGATAAAAATCCAAGCCACGAGCGACAAAAAGGCAATAGCAAGCACAACCGGCACAAAGACACTCGAAATCCGGTCAGCTGTCGCCTGAATAGGAGCGCGCGACCCCTGTGCTTCTTCGACCATATGAATGATCCGTGACAACATGGTATCGGCTCCCACTTTGGTAGCAGTAAAAGTAAAACTACCCTGCTTATTCTGCGTCGCACCGATGACTATGTCTCCTACCTTTTTGTCTGTCGGGATAGACTCGCCCGTGATCATCGATTCATCAATAGAAGTGACGCCTTCAATAATAGTACCGTCCACGGGAATTTTTTCACCAGGTTTGACGATAATAACCTCACCTACTACAACAGCTTCAATTGGTATCTCTACCTCTTTTCCTTCACGCAAAACGAGCGCTGTCTTGGCCTGCAAATTGAGCAACTTTTTGATTGCGTCGCCGGTCTTTTCCTTAGAGCGGGCTTCCAGATATTTACCCAATGTCACAAAACCGATAACCACTATCACCACATCAAAGTAGGTATACTCCGGCAGTTGAAAACGCTCACGGAGAGCCGGGAGGAGCGTAATAAAGGCACTATAGAGATAGGCTGTCAGCGTCCCAATCCCAATGAGTGTGTCCATATTGGCTACCCGATACCGCACAAAACGAGTCACCCCATCGATAAAAGGCCGTCCGATCCAAAACATCACCACGGTCGCCAGAATCAAAGAAATGATATTGAGGAGCTCCATGGGCACAGGAAGATTGGGGACAGAGACAAATATCTTGGCGGCAATATCCCACATCATGATGACAAAGATTCCCAGCGCAATCGGAAATACAAACGCCGTTTTTTCCCGCTGTACCTGTATTTCCTGTTTCTTGGCCTCCTCATTCATACCGGCAGATGCATGGTCCATGTGATTCATCGTCTGCGTAGCTGTTTTGGATGTTTCACGTCCAAGCGCCTCGAGCGTATAGCCATACTGCGCTACCGCTGTGTTCATAGTTTCAAGGGAGACGGCTGTCTCATCAAATGTCACTTGCACTTTTTCAGTAGCATAGTTGGCTCGGACATCAGAAATACCCACTGTTTTTTTCAGGGTCTTTTCGATGATAGTCGAGCAACTGGCACAGTGCATGCCGATGACGGCAAAAGTATTTTTTTTCATAATAATTACAGATTATACCATTCACTTCTCCAGGTGGACAGCATCTTGATGCCACCCTTGAGAAAGGCTTCGACTGCATCGGCATTGTCGAGCACTTCACTGCGATTCGATTTTATCCGCACATCCTGGGTCATGGCGACACCGTTCTCATGATGAGCAATAACCGCATTCAAGAAACGAAGATCGAATGTTTTGTCGTATGCTCCCAGTTTCGGTACCTGCGGATCCCGGACAGAACGCTCGTCGCCATACCAGGCTTTCTTCCAGGCATACAACTCGGCTATCGCAGCCGGCTCATCTTTCAAAATAGCCTGTGCCAAATTCTTCACTTCGGCACGCTCACTCTTTTTGGCTTGCTCTGCCACGAGCATGGCGCCCCGGTGATGGGCGATCATGGCATTCACATAGCGCAAATCAAGCGTGCGATCCGCCCGACCGAGATCCATGACATTTTTCTCATACATGGACAGCCGATACTCCGGCGTCACGGAATAGCCGATACCTACACCCACAATGCCAGAAAGAATCATGAGGGCTGCTACGAAAGGGAGTGTATACGATGTCGTCATTTTCATAAACGTGTCTTAAAAAAAATATATATTATGCGGACTACTTACGTTTGAGTCCGTACACCTTCAAAATTTCCTCGATGGCTTTCTTCTCTTTACCTCCTTTGATCTGCTTGATCACGCACGTACCCAAATGATTTTCCAAAAGCAGGTCTTCGATAACCGTCAGTGCCTGCTTGACGGCCGATGTCTGTGTGATGACGTCAATACAATATGCGTCCTCTTTGACCATTTCCTGCAACCCCCGCACCTGACCGGCAATAATTTTGAGCCGCCGCTCAATCTTCTGCTTCGATGTTTGCATAGACGTCTTTTATTATCCATTTATAGTTTCAGTATAATACCCCCCCTGGGGTATGTCAAATCAGTACACTTAAAAGACATAGAGCAGCACACTCCCTCTCGCTTCCAAGTTTTTTTTATACACGTTTCTTCCAAGAATCCTTATCCTTTTAAGTAGTAGAAACTTCCCAATCAAGCAACCTAGCTATTCTTCTTATTCTCGTGTTTCTCCTAAAACACTTTCCCTTTTCATTTCCGCTGTTTCCGCCGAACATCCCTGACTCATTCAACCGAACAGGGAGTTCTCGGGTCGAAGCCTCCCTGTTCTCTCGACTGTTACCGGTTCACTCATCAGGGATGTGACCGTCGGGAAACAGAAGGAAAGAAAAGGAAAAGTCTTTTTGAGAAACCGCCCAAAAAAACA
>CAZBFG010000033.1:0-9569 GCA_964491155.1 uncultured Bdellovibrionales bacterium
TTGTTATGCTTTATTGAATATTTTTTGGATCTATCTTTTGGCGTATCAGATGTTGAGTAGTAGAGGTGATTTTTTTGGCGCGGCCATACAAACCACCGCGAGTATGGATGTCGCTAATCTGATTACCAAGCTCACCAGCGTGGTAAATTTTTTCAGGCTTGTGCCCTATTATTCCAGCAGCAGCGGTGATACGTTGGCTTATTACAATGGTAATATCATGTTGCTTTTTTCCAGCTATATCGTCGCTATAGTCGCTTTTTTAAGTATTTTCCTCGATAAGGGAAAAAAATATAAAAAAGGGATACTTTTTTGCTTACTGTTATTCATAATTACCTTTCCGATTTTAAATGGAAATAAAGAACCATTTGAAAGCCTTTTTTTGTTGTTTTGGAATCATGTGCCGTTAGCACAAACATTTAGAACGTTTACGAAATTAATATTTATTGATCTCTATGTTTTGTCATACCTTCTCGGTGTTTCCCTGGTGTATATACTTGCTCGTAAGAATACGTGGTATGTAAAAACTATCACTGTAGCTCTCGTCGCTTTTCCAGTGATTGTTTATAGTGCTCCGGTGATGCGAGACAAGTTCCTGTTACAAGAGAAGGTTCCAGAGTACTACTTTGAGATGAAGAAACAGTTCGCCCAACCCTTAGACGCCAATACGATGATGTCGCCTCAGACCAATTGGTTGGTAACCTATAAATGGCGAACGAAAGAAAAAGATACCGACAACATTTTCCCGTTTTTTTATAATGGGAGAGTCTTTACTAATGGCGCCTCGTATACACAGGATCAAGAGTGGCAAAATTACAACAACTTAACAGCTTCCTTTATCATTAACCAGTACTTCGATAAGCTTGGATACCTCTTTTCGTATAAGAATGTCGGTTTTTTATCACTACAGGATGATATAGACTCTTTTTTAGACTTTAAGAATGACTCCCGTATAACGACGGAATCCAATATTAAGGGTGGTGGGAGTTTTTTTAAAAAGATTGCTCAGTATGGTGATGTTTACATATATGAGATTCCTGATAAATACTTCAATCAGCGAATATTTTCTCCTAATGAGATCTATTCAATTAAGAGGAGTGGTGTACGAAACACCAATCTTGCGGTCTCCTCGCCATTTATCCTTGCCAGTCTTCTGAGTAACTCTGTGCAGACAACCGACGCTAGTTTCGTTTTTCAAGAGCAGAATAAGGCAGATTTGGATATGCCAGCGGAGGAGTTTAAGAAAATCCTTTTCAATTACCAGGGTTCTCTCTTGTTGGATTATGCTTCGCCAATAGACTCTCCAAAAATACAAGCGGTGTCAAAAGAATTGAGCGAAGGAGATAAAAATGCCGTGTACGAAGTTTTTGATATTAAAAAAACTCTGCTTAATAAGGCAGATATCGAGTTCAAAAAAATATCTTCCATACAGCATGAGATATACATTCACAATGTGAAAAAGGGAAGGGTGCCCATTTTGTTCAGTGAGACGTATGATGGCGGCTGGAAGCTATATCCCTCCACAGTCTCTCGAATGATTGGCGATGAAAAAAAATATAATTGTGGTAAATCTTCAAAAAAATGCAAATCAAAACAGGCTTCAAAAAATGAGGTGAAGAAATTTTTAGAAACAAATAAGATTTCAGTTGTGGGTTCTCAGTACGTTTCGAAAAGCTACAACGGCTCGATTCAGAATGACAACTTGACAAAAACATCGCTTCTGCCGTTGTTATTGGAAAAAGAATTACCAGTTGAACATCTGTATGCCAACGGGTACTCCAATCTTTTCGTAGTTGACATTGGGGATATATGTGATAACAATCCACAATCCTGTATAATGAATTCTGACGGAACATACGATGTAAGAATGACAATCTTTTTCTCTCCGCAGAAAGGTTTTTATATGGCATTGAGCGTGACACTCGCTACTTGGGGAGTCATCGGTATCTACTTGACGTATCGTCAATTGACTCATAGAGTAAACAAGAGAAAGGAGTTGATAGCAGAGAATATACCAAAAAAATCTCGTGCTATTTCGGAATAAACATATACTGACACCTATGGAGTCTCGAATTATACTGCGGAGTGTTTTTGAGTTTTTGAGAGAAAATTTCCGTTATATCTTGATTTTTTTCGTTTTTCTTCTTGTTGCTCAGTACCACTACTCTGCTACTCCTATGGAGACGCTCAAAGAAGACAACGACTCAAGAAAAAATAATCACGTTGTGGAAGTTGTAGATTTGGATACGAAAAATAAAGAAAAGACGTACCAGAGTATTTTTCAATCGCAGTCGGGAGACGTTTTTAGGGTGGGGGCTTATATTAAAACAAAAAAGCAAGAAAAGGTGGAGGTTTTTATACAGTCATCGCTGAACGACCTTTTAAAAATAGGTGAGTGGACACTCGAGCCCTCGGAAAGTGGTGAGTACAAAGAACTCATTTTTTCTCCACCAGGACGCTATGAAAATATTATCGTTGGTCTAAAAAATGAAACAGGTACAACCGGTACGAATAAATGGAGTGGAACAGCCGTGTATATCCGTTCTCTTTTTGTCACGCGCGTGACGGTTGAAAGTAGAGCTGGTATACAGAATCTCCATCCTACGATATTCGGAATTCCACAGAGGAGACAAGTGTTTCTCTTTGAAGAAAATCGAAAGACGACATCAAAAGATTTGGTATGGGCGTTTCAGGCACAAGGTGATTTTCTTGACGCTATTGAGTTTTCCGGAGAAATTATTGGCGGGGGGAGACAAGAATACGCTTTTGAACTCTCATTGGTCGATCCTGTAAGAAAAGAAAAGCAAGGGGGTACCACTCGGAGTGTGTCATTCATTCTCGATGCTCTGGACGATTATCGGTTGCCTTCTGGAAATTATCAGGTAGCGCTCCCCATTCCAATTACGAGGGGGGCGTGGTATGAACTTTCTCTTACCCGAGTGTTATCGGAAGATGATAAGAATTTCTTTAACCTCGGTACCCTGGGGATACGAGCCATAGGTGATATTGATGAAGGTGGCAAAGAGGCTAGTCTCGGATTATTGATGGGGCTACTGAC
Organism: uncultured Bdellovibrionales bacterium; assembly: GCA_964491155.1. Classification (GTDB taxonomy): domain Bacteria; phylum Patescibacteriota; class Minisyncoccia; order Moranbacterales; family UBA1568; genus UBA1568. Next base: position 3,056 of record CAZBFG010000033.1, read on the forward strand.
ACGCGCGGAAAAGGATGAAACTTTTCCTGAATACGCAAGATTGGAGGATCTCGGAAACAGACTTATGTACGCATACTCTTTTCATGGAAATAAAGCAGATTACTCCAATATTTTTTCTGCGAGTGCTGGAATCAGTTTTGATCAAGAGAAGGGTCTTGTGATTGGGAATCAGAAGAAGAATGAATTTTTCGAATACAGGTTTGATATGGTGTATGCTTTCGATAAGTTCGTTCTGGAGGCGACTCAGCAAGGGGACGATGAAAAAGAGATCAAGTTGGAGTACTCTTTTGACGATACCCTTTGGTATGAGGTTCCTTTTACACAGGAAAAGGGTGCTCCCCAGAAGTTTTTATTAGAGTTGCAAGAAGAGAAAAAGCATCGTGTGTTGTATGTCCGCGTTAGCTATAGCGGGGCCGAGAAAAAGTCGGGATTTTTTGCCCTCAAAACACTGTCAGTGAATGCTTCTGTACCGAAGCTGTAACGATATTTCCCCTATGAAGTCACATCTTAAGAAAGCTTTTTTGAAGTATCGGTGGGAAATATTCGGCTTCTTTCTGCTTCTTTGTGTCGTGAGTATCAATCGATTTCCTGGAGGATATGTGATTGCTGGAGAGGATTTATTCCAGCATATTAATCTGCAGGAACATTACCGTCAGATGTTTTATGATTGGCAGGGGCGTGCCAGTCTTTTCTATAGTATTTTTTATCTTCTTGATTGGTTTGGTATCAGTGAGACCGCTCAACTCTCCGGGTACCTCGGCATTTTTCTTGTCGGGGCATACCTCTCGTTCCTTTGGTTCCTTCATCTGGTTTTTGAAAAGACAGACGGTAAGATCGCTACGGCTGGTGCCCTGTTTTATGCTCTCAATCTGTACACGCTCTACGTATTCACGTACACCTGGGGATATTCTGATTTTCAGATGCTCTATGCGTTTATTCCTGTTTTGACAGGAACGTACGTCGCTTTTCTTCGCTCGCAGAGGACATATTATGGTGCGCTTTTTCTCTTTTTTCTCTTTTTCGCTTCCAGCGGATTCTCGAATCCGGCTTTCGCGTTATCATTTTTCATATTCCTCTTTTTCTTGACAGCCTCATTGATATTGGTTCGAGTCGTGGCCTACAATCACCGCGCCATGATTCGCGTTTTAATCCTCGGCCTACTCTCTTTTCTTATAAGTGCCTATTGGATTCTCCCCATCGTCCCACAGGTTTCCAAGGGCGTTTCTGATATCTCAGAGACGAACAGCATCGATTTGGGCGCATGGCTTCAAAAAACGTCCAATCCTATCAGCGAAACTATCCGCCTCGGGCAGTTTAATAGCGGGTCTTTTTTCCCGCGAAATAATCCGTATACAGATTTCGATTTCATTAAGCCGCTCATTCTCTCACTTTCTTTTTTGCCGATCATACTTATTTTTTCGGGTATGTGGCGTGGGGGGATGCGTGCACTGGATCAGAGAAGGATTTTCTTCGGATTTCTTACCCTCCTGATTGTTTTCGTTGCTTTAAACGCACGTGTGCGGCCGCCCTTTGATGGACTGAATGCCTTTATTTTTCATTTGCCCGGACTGAATACTTTGCGCAGTTATGAAAAAATTGCCATTTTTACCCCTTTTATTTTAGCGGTTCTTCTCACTATGACACTGATGCGTCCATGGGTGGGTCGTTCTCGTCGGTTTGTAATAGTCGGGATGGTGCTTATCTTGCTACTCCCGCTTCCCTTCTATACGGGCAAACTACAGCAGAATATGAGCTTTATTTTTGCGCAGCGATCCAAAGACTTTCACAAATCAAGTCATAGTTTTTTGGTAAAAATTCCCCAAGAATACTACGATATTCGAGGAATTATCAATAGTGACCCAGAGCAATTCAAAATAGCTTCATTGCCATATAATACGGATAAACGCGGTTGGGTGAGTTATCCAGAATGGAAAATGAGAGGAAGTGATATCACAGCCGCTCTTTACAAGGCCTCACTTCTTAATCCGAATAGTCTGTACATCGGGCAGTGGCTTTTTTCCAATGATTTTAACGAACAGGCCGAGGATCCACTTTGGATTGTTGAGTTGCTTGGTATTCTCAACACGAAGTATATTATTTATCACAAAGATATTCACGAAGAATTTCTTGATAAATCACTGGAAAAAATACTCCACTTGAAATCCCAGGGTGTTCTTACGGAGCTTGCAAACAACGGGTATTTTACGCTGTACAAAGTAAAAGGTGACTATGTGGCCCCATATACCTATTTCAATAAAGAGAAGGCTGTTTTGAGCGAGTATTCTGTCCAGGGGGTTCTTGAGAGCGGTGAGAAACTACGGAGGTCTTGGGAGGGCGCTCCGTATCAAATACTCCACCCCAAGAAAGTTGTGGTTTCCTTACCAGATAATCCTGGTAGTGGACAGCTTGTTTTAAGTGAACAGTATGATTTGTTATGGCGAGCTGTGTATTATGATGGTGCGAAGCGCATCGTATTGGAACGTGACCCGTCGGTAACGTATGCTAATGCCTGGCGCATTGATAAAAACATGAGAAAAGGATTGGTAACGATCGAGTACCTCCCCATGAAGCTGTTTTTTATCGGAGCTTGGGTAAGTGGTAGTGTTTTGTTCATCGTGGTAATATATCTAACACGTAGCTTCTATGCACGACGAAGAAAAAATGGACATGTCGCATGATTTGATGTTTCAGAATATCATGCATCGAAAAAAGGATGTATTTTTTGTTATTTCCGGTATTTTTCTCGGTATTTTTTTTGAGTGGAATGTGGTGGAGATATTGATATTTATCGTGTTTCTTTGGTCAATTCTCGGACCGATATCGAGTCGTTATCTGACATTGCCAACACTCTTTCTCTTAGCCTTTATTCCCGTGTTGCTTTCTTTGGATCGAAAGGAGCAGGCAGAAGAATTTGCTATTTATGCCTACTATTTTTTTGTGATGGTTGTTATTCGAGGGATTATTGAAGTGAGGGCGGAGAAGGATGAGAGCGTTATACATGAATAGTTCGATAAAAGTGATATTTCAGGTGTTTTTTGGGCTTTTATTTGCCAATTTGGACACTCCCCGCTAAAATAAGGGTATATGAATGAATCCAACCTGTATCTGTCCATAGTGGTTCCGCTCTACAATGAAGAGGGGAACGTGGCAGAGTTGTATCGAAAAATCTACGAGGCGGTCCAAAAAATTGGACGGCCCTTTGAAATTATCTTTGTCGATGATGGATCCAAGGACAGGACGCTCGAGGTAGCCAAGAAACTCTCTCCGCTCAAGCTCATTGCTTTCCGAAAAAATTTTGGTCAGACAGCTGCTTTTGATGCCGGTTTCAAAGAGGCCAAGGGCGAGATCATTATCACGCTTGATGGTGACCTGCAGAATGATCCGGCCGATATCCCCCTCCTCCTCGCCAAGATGGCCGAAGGGTATGATGTGGTGTCTGGCTGGCGGGTTAAGCGTCAGGATCCATGGAGCAAAAAGATTCCGTCACGCATCGCCAATCTGCTTCGCAAGATACTCATCCACGATGATATCCATGATTCTGGCTGCAGTCTCAAGGCTTACAAACGAGAATGTTTCAAGGACCTGGACTTTTTCGGCGAGATGCATCGCTTTATCCCGGCTATTTTGCAGCTCGAGGGGTATCGTGTTGGCGAGGTCATAGTGTCGCATCATCCTCGTATCCATGGCGTGACCAAATACAACTGGAAGCGTGGTATCAAGGGTTTTGTGGACATGATTTCTATCTGGTTTTGGCGTAAATACTCGCACCGCCCGCTTCATCTATTTGGAGCATCGGGAGTGTTTCTTTCTGCTATTGGTGGCGGTATTTTGATGTGGATGGCCGTGGAGAAATTCTACTTCCAGGCTTCCATATCAGAGCGTATGTGGCCGCTCGTGGGCATCTTTTTTCTGCTGGTGGGTATCCAGCTCTTTATTTCCGGGCTCTTGGCCGATATTTCGGTGCGGAGCTACTATCAGGTGCGCCATCGCATGAATTACAATATTCGTGAGGTGCGTGAGCAGTAGGGGGGACAAGGCCTTAGGGCTTAGCTTTTAGCGATCAGGAAGAAGACTTTAGCTCTTTGTTTTTCTTACCGCTAAACGCTAATTGCTAAACGCTAATTGCTAACCGCTGTGTATTATGAAAGTTACTTTTTTAGGGACGGGCTATGTTGGTCTTGTATCGGGTGCCTGCTTGGCAGAAATCGGTCATGAAGTGATCTGTGCGGATATCGACAAAAAAAAGATTGCCATGTTGAAGAAGGGCGTTATCCCGATTTATGAAATCGGCCTGGAAGAAATCGTCGAGCGCAATACCAAAGAGGGACGACTTCGTTTTACGGCTGATTTGAAAGAGGCCATCCAGGAGTCCGAAGTGGTCTTTATGGCGGTCGGAACACCGGAGGATAAGGTGACTGGTCAGGCTGATCTCCAGTATGTGTTTTCGGTGGCCGAGACGTTTGGCAAGCACTTGAATGGCTACAAACTGTTTGTCGACAAATCGACCGTGCCAGTGGGAACGGCTGAAAAGGTAGAGGAAATCATCAAACAGGCTTCCAAGGGAAAACATCCGTTTGAAGTCGTCTCCAATCCTGAGTTCTTGCGGGAAGGAGCAGCGGTCAAAGACTTTCTCAATCCCGATCGCGTGGTGGTGGGTGTCAAGTCGGACAGGGCCAAGAAGATGATGGAGCAGATCTATCGTCCGATAGGGCGCAACGGCCGGCCGGTGATGTTTACCGATGTTCGGAGTGCGGAGATCATCAAGTACGCGGCCAATGCGTTCCTGGCCATGAAGATTACCTTTATCAATGAGGTGGCAAACTTTTGTGATGTGGCTGGTGGCAATGTCAAAGAAGTAGCCAAGGGACTCGGGTACGACAGTCGTATCGGTGAGCGGTTTCTTTATGCCGGTATCGGGTATGGCGGATCGTGTTTTCCCAAGGATGTGAAGGCGTTCATCGAGACGGGCCGAGAGTACGATACTCATTTTCAGATTATTGAAACAGTGAGCGAGGTAAACGAAGCACAGCGCATCAAACCGTTTGTAAAATTGAAAGAAGTATTTGGGAACAAATTGAAGGACAAGACCATCGCGGTATGGGGATTGGCGTTCAAGCCTCGGACTGATGATATTAGGGAAGCTCCTGGCATCGAGAATATCAAGTTGTTTTTGGAAGCGGGTTGTCAGGTGCGAGCATTTGATCCGGTGGCCATGCCCAATACCAAAAAGCTTCTGACGCACAAGAATCTGACCTATACGAAGAAAGCACTCGATGCTTTGAAGGGTGTCGATGCGCTGGTTATTGCGACTGAGTGGGATGAATTCCGTGTGGTGGATTACAAAGATCTGAAGAAACTCATGAAGGGTGATACTATCTATGATGGTCGCAACGTCCTTGAGCGTTCCGAAGCTGAAGCTCATGGCTTTACGTATTACGGTATCGGCGTTTAGTTTATGAAAATCCTCTTCCTTAATTACGAATACCCACCTTTGGGCGGGGGGGCGAGCGTGGCGACCGAGGCTCTTTTGAAAGAGTGGGCGACTACTCCTGATATGGAGGTTCATCTCGTGACCGCGGCTGTTGGGAATACGCTTGAGGAGAGTGTCGTGGGTGGAAATGTGCACGTTCATCGACTACCGATTGGCAAAAATCCAAAGAGGCTGCATTCTCAGTCATTGCGCGATATTTTTGTCTACACCTTCAAATCGTGGTTCTTTCTCCAGTCATTTATTCGAGAGGAAAATAAGAAAGGCAAGTTTGATGTGACGTTGGCGTTTTTCACGGTGCCCTGTGGCTTTATAGCGTATCTGGTCAAGTTGTTCTATGGTATCCCGTATGTGGTATCGCTGCGTGGTGCCGATGTCCCAGGATTTAGCGAGAAGTATGATACGTTCTATATCTTTGCTCGACCACTGGTTCGATTTTTGTGGAGACGAGCGGAAATGGTGATCCCGAATAGTGTGGGTATCACTGAATTGGCCAAGCGGACTGATTCGAAACAAGAGATGCATATTATTGAAAATGGTGTCGATACACAGATATTTCGGCCACAATGGGAAGGGAAGTCTTTTTCGCCAGTCGTGTTTCTTTCGACATCGCGTCTCACGCCGCGCAAGGGTATTCATCATTTGGTTGAGGCGTTTGCTGTAGCAGTCAAGCATGCTCGGGTACCTCTCGAGCTCCGTCTTATCGGTGAGGGAGAGCAACGAGAATCGCTCGAAGCGAGAGTGAAGGAACTTCGAGTGGAGAATCAAGTGAAATTTTTTGGTCGTATTGAACACGATTCGTTGCCGCAGTTTTATCAAGAAGCGCATGTGTTTGTTCTTCCTTCAAAAAACGAAGGGATGAGTAATGCGGCACTTGAGGCGCTGGCCTCTGGGTTGCCACTTATTGTTTCGGGAACTGGTGGGATGCAGGAGTTGGTGACGGATGGCAAAAACGGACTCTTTATTGATCCGGAATTGACGGCACCCTTTGCGGAAGCTCTGGTCAGTTTGGCACAGAACCAGGGG
>CAZBFG010000034.1:0-8825 GCA_964491155.1 uncultured Bdellovibrionales bacterium
CCACTAGTATATGGCCAAAAAGATTTTTTTCTTTTCTCTTAGTCTTTTCGTGCTCGTTCTTATTTTTTTAGGTGCGTACAACTTTATCTTCAAGCACAACGTCAACAATCCTGTTGCCGATCCGGGAAAAAAGCAATTCGACCAGGAGAAGAGTGACCTGCCATTTATCGCGCAGGGCATGGCAGAAAACCCCATCAACGAGGATATCCTCGGTGCCATGGTGACCAACGACACACTCTACTACTACTCTCTCGATGACAAAGCCCTGAAAAAAGCCACTCTTGAAGGGAAAAACAAGAGTATCCTCATGAGTAACCTCCCCGGAGAAGCGACACGCGTCCTCTGGTCACCAAAAAAAACCGAAGTCCTCCTCCTCTTGAAACAAGCGACAGGAACCCTATGGTACTATGCTGAACTGAGCAACAAGACACTTATTCCCCTTAAACCCGAAATTGGACGTCTCGCTTGGGACAATTTTGGAGAAAAAGTCTTGTACCAATATACAGACCCCCTTACAAAAAAACGCTCTCTCAACGTGGCTGACCCGGACGGCAGTAATTGGAAAAAACTGACCGATCTCGGCACTGACGACTTTTTTCTTTCCTCCGTTCCTGGAAGCAGCCTGGTTTCTTTCTGGATGCGCCCTACGGTAGATCGCTCAGCCTCTATCGAAACCATGACTATATCGGGTGATGGGCGCAAATCACTGTCATCACCACTCTACGGGGCAGACTACCTCTGGTCACCAACCGGTGAATACGCTCTCGTCAGCGGTAGCACCATAGCAACAGGAAAGGATTTTTCTCTGCGGCTGATTAATAGCGCCGGCACCATAAAAAGCCTCGAGGTACCGACACTTCTTTCAAAAACTACCTGGTCCAAGGACGGCCGCACTGTGTACTTTGCTCTTCCCGGTGGTCTCCCGGAAAATACCCTCCTTCCGAACGATTATTATGAAAAATCACTCCATAGCAAAGATACCTTCTGGAAAATCGATGCCACTACCGGTAAAAAAACTCGCTTGATTGAACTAAAGGAAGCGACTCAAACTTTTGATAGTAGCGATTTATTCCTTTCACCACAAGAAGATGCTCTTTACTTTACCGATCGAGTGACAAAACGCCTCTATCGGATCGAATTGTAAGCAACACCTTCAAACATCAACCCTTACACTCGCTTCCTAAAGCGAGCGTTTTCTTTTCTAGCAAGGAGAGAGAAAATGCGAAAAGAAGGAAAAAACTATACGCCAAATCAGTCTTGAAGTACGGGGTATCAGCAACTCCATATATGAAGAAAAGCACCCAAAGAGCAATTAAAAAAGCGCCAAAAAGCCTTTTTTCTTGAGAAACGCCCTGAAAAAAAACACCTTGCACAAAAAGGTACCCGAGTCGTCCAACACCAAGGAGAAACCCAAAAACACCCAATACTCCTGTCGCCAGAAAAAGAGCCAGAAAAAAATTGTGCGGCTCTGGAACGGCCCATTCTAAGTACGGCGGGAAAAATCGCTGATAAGCCAGGTATTCCTCCTGAAATCTTCCAACACCTATCCCAAAAATAGGATGATCGTCGCTTATCATGCGGGCTGACTGCCATATCATGAGACGAGACGAAAGAGACGACCGATCATCGTATTGCACTAGCGCCTGCCACTTTTCACTTCCTTGATCAAAAAGAAAGAAACTCCCTCCTACTATACAAAGAAGAAGGGGGAGAAAGAGCAGTTTTTCTTTTACTAAAGAAGAAAATGATGCTGTTTTTGAGAGAATCAAAAAGGCCGAGAGAGAAAACACCAAGAGTGCGGCCAAAGAAGCTGTCCAGACGCTATATGATCGAGTCAAAAAAATAACACTTCCAATAGTTACCAGACCGATACCTATTGGCACAAAAACAAGAAAAATACGTTTACTGAAACGTTCTTTTGCCTCAAAAAGCAGATACAGTGCCAAAAAAATTCCTGGCGCTATGAAATAAGCCAAAAAATTCGGCGAATCATACTGTCCAGCCAAACGACCATCATACGTCAATCTTTCTCCGAAAAAGGATCTTAGGCTCCACAGCGCCACGCCGCAGAGGGAAATGAACCATGAAACAAGCAGTATTCTCAAGCGATTACTCTCTTGTAATTGATACCAGAGCAATACTCCAAAAAGAGCGGGGAAGAAAAACCACGATTTAATCATCCCAAGACCCGTCAAAGAAAAAGGGTTACTCATGAAAGAAAGGACTGCTCCAAGAAGAAAAAACAGTACACCCAGAGACAGGAGGCGATCAGGGAAACACAACCATTCTTTTTGAGAAAAAACCGGCCAAAACTGCCATAAAAAGGCTCCGAGCGCGCCAAGAACAGCCCATTCCGGCGCATAAACCGGCAAACCCCAGACTTCTGTCTTTATCTGCGCTACGGGCAAGAGAAAAACAGTCAGTATGAGCAATGAAAACGAGAGATTATTCCGTATGTGTCCCATCATACTTGTATGATACACCGAGTGCGAGGAGTAGGAGAAGTGCCGACAAGACATGAACAGAGAAAAGAGGGGTTTCAAACAGGCTATGTCCCAAAAATACTATGAGCGCTGCCATCAGCGCCAGAGCCATCGGGTCTTGTGCTGCCACGAAAGCTCTTTTTAGGCGCAAAAAAGCCACTCCAAAAACACCAAGGAAAAAAGTGAGACTGACCAGGCCTCCTTCAAGAGCTATGTCCAAATACACGTTATGCGCGTAGATAGGCTCGCGATAGCCAGCTCCCGGTCTTACTGTGGCAGCATAATTACCTAGTCCTACGCCAAAAAAGGGATCTTCTCCTATGTTCGTTCCCGCTTCCTGCCACAATCGTATGCGCTCTTTGTTTGATCCGTCTTCCTGTGAAAATATCGAGGTAAAACGGTCTCCAAAAGGAGAAAAAGCCGCGAGAATCACTATCCCGGAGAGAGCAACAGCTATCAGTATACTTCGCCCATACACTCTACGCACCTGAAAAAGAGCTACGAGCGAGACAAAGAGTGCTGCCGCCAGCAAACCGATATATCCTCCACGAGAAAAAGAGAGGAGATGAGCCAGGAGCAGTACGACACAGAGAGCAAGCCACTGCCAGCGTCTTGTTTTTTCTTGATAGGCGAGAGCACAAGCAATAGGGAAAGCCATGCCTACGTAGTACGCAAACATATGCGGATCAGGGAAAACCCCAGAAGCCCGTAAAAGTGTAACGCCAGAAATATTTACCAGCAGACTTGGATACGTGGCGACCACTTGAGCAAACGTGTCACCGAGGAAAAATGGAAGAATATTTTGAGTAAGCGCTACAAATATTGCTTCAACCCCAAAAAGAAACTGGCTCAAAAACAAGACTATTCCTACCACAGCTAATAAAGATGCTCCCATCACGTATGCTCGGATAACAAAAAATCTCTCTTGATATGATTGCTGTAGCCAAATACAAGCAAGAAAAAAAATTGGGGCGAAATTGAGCAAAAAAAGGATTTTTCGCAGAGCAAAAGACTGTTCTACTGCCCAAAAATAAGAAAGTATCGAAAAAAACAGAAAACAGAGAAAGAACCCTGGTCCCCAGCCGGTAGGCACAAACACTTTTCTTTGAAACAATCCCCACCCCAGCCAAAAAAGCACACCGAGCAAAGTAACCACTCTCACAACGGCCAAATCAACTCCTGGAACGGGAGAAAGAGCCCATTGAAAGGGGAGCACGAGGAAATACGCAGCCAAAAAAAATTTCATATGTCATCAGTTTTTCGGTATCTTATCTCCGCGACTGCTTCTTATCCAAAAATACTCCGTGCGGACTGAAAAAAATGGAGTATTCCGACTTCCCAAAGCGGTCGATGCTTTTTGTAATACTGTTTTTGAGAGACAAAAAATTGTTTCTTTTGTACCATGCGCGAGGCAAAGCTCTTACCACCATGATGGAAAACAAAGAAATCGGGTCGAGAAACAACGAGGCTACCCGTCTTCTTTGCTCGAACACAAAAATCAACATCCTCGAAATAGAGAAAAAACTTTTCATCAAAGCCTCCAATACTCTGAAAAACTCGCTTTGCAACAAAAAGAGCGCCTCCGCTCACCCAATCCAACGCATCTGTATGATTAATATCTCCAAAAAAAGGAAAAAGGTTCTTTTTTATCAATTCAGCCAAACAAGGAGCCTTTCCCAAACCGAGCCGGTCCCTCTCTCCCTGTACATCCACCAAAGCCACCCCCAAGACAAGCGCGTCGGATTTTTCTTGAAAATAACGCTCTATGTCAGCCAACATGGTCTTTTTCCAAAGAATATCCGGGTTGAGGAATCCCAACAAACGTCCTTGCGCCTTTTTTGCTCCCAAATTCGAAGCGGCACCAAAGCCAGCGTTGGAAGAGGCATGATAAAGCTGAAACGGGAAATTTTTCTGAAGTGCTTCAAGAACCTTTTGTTCGGAAGAATCATTGTTGACCACAATCACTTCAAAAGAGATTTTTCCTTGCTCAAAAGAAAAAAGCGATTCGAGTGCCAAAGACAACTCAAAAGCGCTTTGATAATTCACAAATATAAGCGAGATAATAGGGTTATCCATGATAGAAATCATCGTATGCCTGACGTACTGCAGTCGCTCCAGCCTTTCCTCGCATGCTATCGAAACGATTTTTTATCACCCGTATTGTACCATATAGGGAGAGAGCCAGGAGAAGAACCCCCTTGGCATGTTTTTGAAAGAATAACAGGCCAGAATAGACTAAAAAATACAGTTTTTTGGGGTTCGACTGGCTCTGTTCGCTATGAAATACCCTGGCGCCCGGAACGACCAAACATTGAAAACCGGCCTTTGTGGCTCGCAGTGACAAATCGGCGTCCTCGTAGTACAAAAAAAACCGTTCATCAAAGGCTCCTATCCGCTCCAAACATTCTTTTTTCAAAAAAATAGCGCACCCAGTCAGACATTCGCTTTCATACGAAGCGGCTTCCTTTTCAAAATCCGTTGGTTCATCATGAGATACCCGCATACGGAGCCATTTGACAGAAGCTTTCCCAAACCAAAGGCTGTTTGTCGCACTGTCAAAAATCCAGGGGCTGAGCAGTCCTGCCCGAGACTCTTTCTGCGCTACCCGAACCAGTTCGGTAAGTGCACCTTCTTCTGCCTCGGCATCATTGTTAAACACCCACACGAATTGAGCGCCTTTCTCCAGGGCTATGCTGATGCCCTCGTTCATTCCGGCTGCAAAACCTCTATTTTCTGGTAGTTTCTTAAAAAAAACCTGCGGGAATTCTTGCTGCGCTGCCTCAAAAGAGCCATCGCTTGAGTCGTTATCCACTCCTACCACAAAAAAGTTCTTGTAGCTCAAATTTTGAAGCGATGCAAGGCAACGAGAAAAGCATTCTTTCCCGTTATAGTTCAGTACAACAATGCCCACTAAGGGCGACCCAAAAGACGCATCTTCACTCATAATATTGCGAAAGAAGGCACTTAGCATCTCTCCGCGCTTTCTACGGAACGATAGTTTCAATGCGCTCGGATTCTGAAATCCCTTGTTCTTCACCTTTTTGAAACAAGCTAGCAATTTCATCTCCGCTAATGGCTTTGGTCAACCAAAGCATGCCGCCATAGACTGCCAGAGAAAGGAGTCCAGAAAGAAAGAACGAGTACGGCGCAACCAAGAAAAGCACTCCCGCCATCACCCCGCCCGACAAAAGTATGGGAAAAATGCGCTCCATTGACGGAATATACTGAATAGAACGAAATGTCAGGAGCGCCGTCAAAAATACTACCAGGGCTTCCGTAGCCAAAGCCGTACTGGCCGATCCGATATATGAATACCGTGGGATAAGGAATAAGTTGAACCCAATATTGAAGAGAGCTGCGAAAATAAGGGTTTGCATCAATTTCTTTTGAGCATTTCCCACGATGAGCAGCATATTGAAGTAGCTCCCAAAGAAAATAAAGACCAGCGCAAAAATAAGAATACGAAGTACCGTAGCAGATTCCTCAAAACCCTGTCCCGAAACAATGGCAATGATATCAGGGGCCAAAAACCAAGTGCCAGTCACTATGGGAACGATAGCAATGACAAAAACCTTAAATGTTTTGTTGGCAATTTCCTCAAAGCGAGCCCGATCTGTAAAAATATACCGCGACAAAAGGGGAAGAATAAGTCCCGCCAACATGGCCGGAAAAAATATCAGATTTTCCATGATCTTGTAGGCAACGTTGTAGATACCGACATGGGCATTTGACTGGAGGACGGACAGGAGAATAGTGTCCATCTTAAAATACGTAAACGTGATAATAGCCGTGACTCCCATAGGAAACGACTGGCGCAAAAACTCTTTCCAGTAAGAAAAATCAAAGTGGAGACGGAATGTGGCATACCGCCTACTCAGGATAAACGCTACCGTGGCGTTAAAAGAAAGCGAAGCGATGAGCGTACCCGCTATAGCAATAAACCCCAAGTCCTGCTGCACAATGAGAACAATCAGGCCCACTTGGATGAGCTTGCCGATGAATTCCACCATAGCCACTCTGTCCATGGCCAGGTTCTTTTGGAAAATAGCGTTCAAAACAAAAGAAAATGTTGAAAAAGCGGTGGCCAGAGCAGCAATAAAAATACCAATTTTTACATCAGCTGCATAATCAAAGAAATAGACTACTACTGGCGCAACAAGGAGGAGTAGAAGCGAAGAAGTAAGGCGAAGAGCAAAGACGTTTCCCAAAATCTTTCCCTCATCCGCGCCTTCTCTCGATATTTCCCTGGCTGTAACAGAACCAAGGCCCAGATCGATAATAGCTGTAAAAAAAGCAAAAAATGCGAGAATCGTAGCATATTTTCCAAAGCCATCCTGCCCCAAGTAGCCCGTCATCAAACGAATAGATAACAAAGACAATACCACCGTTGAAGTAACCTTCAAAAGTGAATTTAATACGACATTATAGGCAATTTTTCGGGCAATCACCATACATACTGGCCTTCAAAAATACTTCCTGGGGGAGTGCTATTCACTCACTGGTGGCTTTGGGCGAATCATCACTTTCCGCTCCTCACCAACACCAACGCTCTCTGTCAGGACGCTCCCATTGTTCGCTAAGAAAGAATGTACAATTTTTCGCTCGTAGGAAAGCATCGGGCGTAGAGCGACCGACACGTTCTTCTGCAATGCCTCATCAACGGCTTGCTTGGCTTCTTTCTCCACTAATACTCTCTTTTCAGAAAAATATCCGTTTATATCCACAATAATATCCAGTTTTTCTCCTACTTCCTTGCGCACCAAGATGCGTGTCAAGTGTTGAAGCGCGGCCAAATTCATCCCGTACTGACCAATAAGAAAATTTTGTCCTTCTCCCACAGTAACTCGGCAAACAAACCCGCCAGGGGTGAGCTGGTCATCCTCGACTTCTAAAGTTGCCTCAAAACCCATATGCTGTATGAGTGCTGTGACAATCGTGTGTATACTTTTTTTCTGATCTTTGTCTATTTCGTTCATATAGTTCACACAATCTCTTTTTTAGCTCTAAATAGAAACAGTTGCTGAAAAATCATGAAGAGTGTGGAAAACAACCAATAGAGCGAGAGAGCAGCAGGAAACGTCACACCGATGAAAAAGGTTATTCCAGGGCCGAGATAGAGCATTTGCTTATTCATAATGGCAGCAAAATCAGGCTCATCAGATGTTTTTTCAGTAGCAGTGGCTGTCTTTTGACTCTGCAACAGCATTTTTGTTTGAAAATACTGTGCGATAGCTGAAAGAATCGCCAGTACATAGTTTGCCTTGGTCAGGTCAAGAAAACCCAAGAAAAGATGATTGATGGCACCAGGAGCACTAACAAACGAGTAGAGATCGGCGGGATTGACGGTCAGGCCTGCCTCGGTAATATTGATAATCACCCGATAAATCGCGATAAGGACAATCAATTGGATAATAAGGGGCAAACACCCGCTGAAAGGGTTGGTCTTATGTTCCTTGTACAGATCCATCATGGCCTTGGTCTGCTGCTCCTTATTGTCTTTAAACTTTTTCTGCAATTCCTTTATTTTCGGCTGCAACTCCTGCATTTTCTTCTGCGATTCAATCTGCTTCTTTGAAAGGGGAATAAACAAAAACTTGATGAGCAGTGTCGTCAGGATGATGGCAATACCAAAATCTTGCCAAGGAAAAACATTATAAAAGAATATCAGGATGTTATAAATCGGCTGATATATGATGGCATGGAATAAATCACCCATAGAAAAAAATCAAAATTTACTGCTTATACATTCTACAACGCTTTGTGCCTGAGAAGCAACGGTTGAAATATCCTTCCGCTCCAGTTTTTTTGTGGTAAAAAACACAACATCGAGTGATTTTTGAGCATTTTCCTGAGATATCCCCAGGAAAGCCGCCGACGCTACTCTCCTTACGCGATTGCGAGAGACTGCCTTATCCAGGTGCTTCTTACTAAGCGAAAAGCCCAATCGAAGAAATCCGAGATCATTTTTTGCTATCTTACAGCCAATTGCACCAAAAAAAAGGGGTGTCCCCTTACGAAACACCCTTTCAAAATCCTTTTGAGTTCTTAAACGAAGGCTTTTCTTCAACATATCTACACACTTTTGATACCATTAAGTATTGACAAAAATATATATTTATGCTGTTGTAAGTCTTTTTCGTCCCTGACGACGGCGGCGAGTAATGATAGCCTGACCTCCCTTGGTATTCATCCGTTTGAGAAACCCGTGGCGGCGAGAACGTTTACGACTCTTTGGTTGGTATGTTTTTTTGGACATACAAGCGGAAAATAAATACGTTTTACGAAATGTTTGTCTAGTGTATCAGAAAGAGCCAGAAAGTCAACCCTTTTCCACTTATCCAC
>CAZBFG010000035.1:0-8440 GCA_964491155.1 uncultured Bdellovibrionales bacterium
GAGAACGCCGATTTGACTTCTCTCCTTTTTTTTTTGCGATACTCGAACCAGCCCTTTGGATTATTCCAGGGGTCAACCGTGAAAGGAATACGCATGGGAACCAAGAAAACCAGTCTGTCTCCTCTCGGCTTGACCACGACAGAGATCGCGGCTGCGTTGAAGCGGTATGAGGTGCTCTGTGAACACCATACCGATGAACCTCCTTGTACGTTCTACCGGTGGGAAGAGGAGGCTCTCGCTCGCATCTTCGCCAAGATCAAGGACGACCCGGATGCAGTGGCGCTCCTTTGCAACATGATCCAGTACTGCATGGAGAAAGATCAGGGGCAGCCTGGGGCTAGGCCAGATTACGGATTTACGCTCCCCCAGGTCAGCAAAGAGCCGCTTGGCAGCTCGTTGTTCCACGCTGACCACTCGTCCAACGCGACACCACCTCGGCGCACTGCAAAATGCCCGAGGCTTTTTCTTTTCCTCAAAAATATATAAGCAAAAAAAGATCCCGCTCACGACGTTGGTCGCAATACGGGACTAAAGACAAATACCTTTCCATCAGCTGACAGCGGAAGGAGCACTAGGAGGAGCAGACTTGAGGAGTTCAGCGTACTGCTCGTTGTGAGCCGCAAGAGCCGCTTCATCAGCTACGACTTGTTGCTGCGCGCGCAACACAGCACGCTTAGCTTCTTCAATGGTCCTGATCAGCTCCTGCTGCCTGGCACGTACCTCTAAGCGGATTCTGGTTTCCAGTTCTTCCTTTTGCCTAAACAGCGCTTCCAGGTCAGAGGCACCCGAGGACTTATCACTCGGTATTTTCTGAACAACAGTACGAGGGCCGCGAGGAATCCGTGGAAGCGGATCAATAGTGAGGCCAAGTCCATACTCCACTACAAAAGCTGGCTGGACCTGGTACTGACCAATTCCGACATGGCGTATCCATTCCAGGTGTTCCAACTCGAACAAGATACCCTGACCCAACCAACGCACTCGCACCTCATCTGGGAAAAGAGGCTTAGAGAAAGCGATGATTTTTTTTCCCGAAAAGACACCATTGCTATCAGCAGTCCCTTTAACAACGTTTTGGAGAAACTGCGCCAGTTTCGCCTTCTTGTCAAAACCAGTGATGGCAGGGGCGGGCATCGTAGTTTCCTTTTCCGGTTCAGGTACGGCTTCTTCGACTAAACGTATCAGGCTCGGCTGAGGCGGAAGAATCGAAGGAGACGGCGACCCCGATACACTCGGAGCCTTGGAATTATTCGGCCTCCAGAAGGCCGGGTTTTGACCAGCACCTCTCAAGCTTTCCACAGTCAAGGTTGGTTCAGTGCTCCTCGGAGATGGGCCAGGCGGGAGGTTTTGTAATACTCCAGCCCAGCCACCACCCTTGTTGAAGTTGTCGGCCGTGATTTTCATATCATTGAAAAGCCTCGATCGATCGACACCGGCTGGGACATAGAGCGAACCACAGATGCTTCCGCCAGTTCCGCCCCGGGACCTCAACATGACAAGAACAGCCGTTTCCTTGGCCCCCAAACCTACTTCAAGATGCGCCACCGCCAACTTCTCAAACTGCGGGTAAGGTCCAGTGATATTGAACAGATAGTCCCCAATAGGGGCAGCCGATTCATCAAGCAAAGCCTGAAGCATCGGCTTGGCCCTCCTTAGGGTTTCTTCCGGGTAATTGCTCCCCCCGGAAAAAGTAACTTCGTAACCAGTTTTTTGAACAACAGCTTGGTTCACGGTTTCTCCTCCTGGAGAGAGTGATGGACTGAAAAAAGCTAGATTTCTAGATTCTTCAGGACTTTTAAAGGACACCCGGAGCGTACCAAGCCAAAAACAGTTTGTAAAGAGTTTTACGAAAGACAAAAACAAACACAGAATATTTTGTTTATCTAAAGAATTACGTAATTAATTACGTAACAATTTTCGGAATAGGAATCACCCTCTGTTCCGCGATATCAGCATGCTCCGTGAGAAATTTTTGAACAGCTACTTCCACTTCACTGACTGCGTGACAATCCATCAGTTCCACCCGCAGCTCTTTGGCCAGTGGAAAATGATTGATATAGGCTTGGTAGTGTTTTTTCATGAGTTCGAAACTCTTTGTTTCTCCCCATGTCGTCTCAAACAACCGGGTATGTTCTAGAGCAGAAAGGATGCGTTCACGCACCGTTACTTGTTTGTCCCGATCAAACAACCACGGATTGCCGAAAATAGCACGTCCCAGCATGACGCCATCAGCGCCGGTTTGTTTCACTTTTTCCTCTGCATCAAAAATATCTCGTGCATCACCATTGCCGAGAATGAGGGTGCCGCTCCCTTGTGCGATTTCGACGGCTCTTTTCACTCGTTCCCACCGCGCCGGGACTTTCGACATTTCTTTCTTGGTCCGAGCATGGAGAGTGATAACCGCTGGTTTCATTTCCAAAAGTTTCGGCAACCATTCTTCCAGAGTATCCTCATTGAATCCCAAACGAGTCTTGACGGAAATTGGTAGTTCCTTACCGGCTGCGATAGTTCCCTCACGCGCTGCCACAATGAGCGCCTGCGCCAGCTCCGGATCCTTCATGCAGGCGGCACCAGCCCCTTGTTTCATCACATTCTTGTCCGGACAACCCATGTTGATATCGATCCCATCGAACCCTAGTTCCGTTACAATTTTGGCTGCTTCTCGCATCTTGTCTGGGTAGGCCGTAAAGAGCTGAGCGACGATGGGCCGCTCTGCTTCTGAATACTGGAGATCTCGGAGCAGTGCCTGACGCCCTTTCGGGTGACACAGTCCGTCAGCGGCCACAAATTCCGTCCAAAAAACAGCCGGCTTACTATGCTTCACAATATGCGCACGAAAAACAGCGTCCGTCACATTGGCCAGTGGTGCCAGAACGAAAATCGGCCTCTTCAATTGTCCCCAAAATCCGAGAAATGGTTTCATATAACTGACCCAGTGTAGTTGATTTTGACAAAAAAAGAAACCCCGGGCCACTGAGAGTTCTCAAGGGGCAAGGGGTCTATCACAACAAAAGAAGATCCTGAAATGCAAGCAACTTGTGGGGGGAAAGCCGAAGCGAGCTGAGCCGGAGCCGACGAAATGGGTCCGTCGGTTGCTCTAAGCTGATTTCACAAAAGTACTCGTCATAGAACTGGTCGTAGTGAAACCCGATACAAGTCACAATGTTCCCTACTGGGTCACGCAAACGAATCAACCCCCAAGCGTCGCATTCTTGCTGCAAGATTCGATAATCCTCCTCCTGATGTCTGATCACATCGTCAAGCAAATCGATGGGAATGACTCGACTTGCTTCATAGAGGCGATGGACACTACCTGGAAAGGCAGGAAGAAGAAGCAGACTTCCCTTTACACCGAGATCCCTGAGCAGGAAACTCGGCGTATCAAGCGTGATAACCGAGTCAGCCCTGTTCACAAAAATCTCCAAAAGTACTGGTCTCTCACTTGTACCAGAACGAGAACCACTTGTCTATCTTTTTCGTTCTTGACAGTCTTTTTTCTCTCTGGTATTCTAAATCAGACAAATTTAGTCCGATATTGAAATTATAACGTACCCTTCGACAGACTCAGGGTAATGACTCAGAAACCATTATGAAAGTATCAAAAAAAGCTTACTACGGCCTTCGGGCGGCACTTGCCTTGGCTCAGTCAAACGAGCCACTTTCCATCCATGACCTGGCTCAAAACGAACATCTCCCTCAGGATTACCTAGAAAAGATTTTACAAGGACTCCGTAAAGCCGGTATTGTAGAAGCGAAAAAAGGCACTACTGGCGGATATTTTTTAGCCCGAAAAGCCGAAGACACGAATGTCTGGGAAATTCTCAAAGTACTTGATGGCCCCATCAAAACCTTCATGCCACCGGTCAAAGGTGAGCTCCCCTGTTTCATACCAAGCCACTGCCAAACCAGCGAAGTATGGCGCACCCTCGAAACAGAAATTGAAAAATCCCTTTCACATATCACGCTCGAGAGTCTCATCCCTAAACATCATGCTTGATGTTAGAAATTAGATATTAGGAATTAGATATTATTTAAATCTATGCTCACACTTGAAAACCTTTCTGTTTCTATCGGCAAGAAAAAAATCCTCAACGACATTTCGTTCCAATTCAAACCAGGCACGACCTATGCACTGATGGGACCGAACGGTTCCGGCAAGTCCACTCTGGCCAGTGCCATCATGGGTCATCCAGACATCCGTTTTTCTCGCGCTTCGAAAATTCTCCTTGATACAAGGAATCTCAAAAATCTTTCTCCCGACAAACGCTCGGCACTCGGTATTTTCCTGTCTTTTCAGACACCACTCGAAATTCCAGGAGTGACTGTCTTCGATCTGCTTCGTATCGCCCTGGAGAAAAAGATGGATCCGGTGACGCTCCACAAACAAGTCAAAGCATACAGCAAAGAATTAAAGATAAAAGATGAACTCCTTAAACGCTCACTGAACGTCGGTTTTTCCGGTGGTGAAAAAAAGAAACTCGAAGCACTCCAGGCGGTCATGCTCCAGCCTCAGTTTGCTCTCTTTGATGAGATCGATACTGGTGTCGATGTCGATGCGCTGAAGATTATTTCCAAATTTTTGAAAAAGTATCTCCCCAAAGAAACGACACTCGTCTTTATCACGCACTCGACCCGTCTCCTCAAATACATCAACCCCGACGAGGTGCTCGTTATCAAAGATGGTCGCCTCATAAAGTCCGGCGCCGCTTCATTGGCTAAACAGATTGAAACTCATGGCTTCGAGTCATTGTAAAGTATGAAAAAAACTCCTAAAGACAACCTTGATCTCGATGACTACAAGTATGGTTTTGCCATGCCGAACGTGTCCGTCCACCGCACCAAGACCGGCATTAGTCCGAAAGTCGTCCGAGAAATTTCAGCCGTAAAAAACGAACCTGCCTGGATGCGTGATTTTCGCTTGCGTGCCTACGAAATTTTCAAGAAAAAGCCCATGCCAGAGTGGGGTGCCAACCTCCTCCCTATCGATTTTGACGCTATCACCTACTATCTGAAAGCCACCGACAAACAAGCTAATTCTTGGGAAGATCTGCCCCAAGAAATCAAAGACACGTACGACAAAATCGGCGTCCCAGAAGCCGAGAAAAAATTTCTGGCCGGCGTTTCTGCTCAATACGAATCAGAAGTGGTCTATGAAAGCTTTGATGCAGCTCTCAAAAAACTTGGGGTGGTTTTTTGCGATATGGATACGGCGGTCAAAAAATATCCCGAGCTCGTGAAAGAATATTTCGGCACCCTGATTCCGCCGCACGACAACAAATTTGCCGCTCTCAATTCGGCCGTCTGGTCCGGTGGATCATTTGTCTATGTTCCCAAAGGTGTCCGAGTCGATCTGCCACTCCAGGCCTACTTTCGTATCAACGCCGAAGCCTTTGGTCAGTTCGAACGCACACTTATCATCGCTGAAGAAGGGAGCTACGTACACTATATCGAGGGCTGTACCGCTCCTATCTATACCACTTCTTCTTTGCATTCGGCCGTCGTCGAAATTTTCGTCAAAAAAAATGCCCGCGTCCGCTACACCACTGTCCAAAATTGGAGCAAAAACATCTACAACCTGGTCACCAAACGCGCACGAGCCGAAGAGAATGCCGTCATGGAATGGATTGACTGCAACATCGGGAGCGGCGTCACCATGAAGTATCCAGCCGTCTACCTGGCCGGTCGTGGCGCCAGAGGAGAGGTCCTCTCCATCGCCTATGCCGGTCGTGATCAGCACCAAGATGCCGGCGCCAAAATGGTGCACCTCGCAAGCGATACCACTTCACGAGTCATTTCAAAATCCATTGCTAAAGACGGCGGCCGTACCTCCTACCGCGGACTCGTCCATATCGGAAAAGGAGCCAAAAATGCCAAGGCCTCTGTGATATGTGATGCCCTCCTCCTCGACGAACACTCCCGTTCTGATACCTACCCGACCATGCGGATCAACGAAGAAACTGCCGAGCTCACCCATGAAGCCACCGTCGAGCGAATTGGTGAAGACAAATTGTTCTACCTGACGTCCCGCGGCATCACCAAAGGCGATGCGGAGGGACTCCTCGTCAACGGCTTTATCGACCCCGTGGTCAAAGAAATCCCTCTCGAATACTCCATTGAACTGAACCGATTGATCAATCATGAAATGAAAGGCTCGGTAGGTTAAACTTTAAACATTAGAAAAATCAATGCGATTCAAGGATATTACAAATGACACGCGAACGACGTACCAGCTCGCAGCAAACGAGCAGGTGGTTTTTTTCATGCACAATCGCGGTGGCGACATCACCTTTGAGCTGACTGGTCCACAGGCCGAAGCTCATGTCTTTGCTTTTTTCATCGGCACAGGAGTGGAAGAGTGTCATCTCAACATCTCCCAAAAACACCTCGCCCAGGCCACTACCTCACGTGTTCTGGTTAAAAGTATTTTGACTGACCAGTCTGTCTTTTCCTATCGCGGGACACTGCACATAGCCAAGCAGGCTTCACTTTCTGACGCTTCCCAAGAAAATCGCAACCTCCTTCTTTCGCCCCACGCCAAGGCCATTTCAATTCCGGCTCTCGAGATCTTGACCGATGATGTGCACTGTCACCATGCAGCCACGACCAGTCCACTCTCCCGCGAACAACTCTTTGCGCTCATGGCTCGCGGCCTCTCCCACAAGCAGGCCAAGCAACTTTTGGTCACCGGCTTTCTCTCTTCCTCACTCGATACCCTCGGAAATCTCGTCTCTAGAGCAGAAAAAGAAAAAGTGCTATCCTTGATGGGGCAAATCACTCTTTCATAAACCCCATGGATCACACAACAAATCTCAAAGCTATCCGCTCATCTTTCCCCATGTATACCAAGCATCCCGATTTGGTTTACCTTGATTCAGCGGCTACAGCACTCAAGCCACAGGCTGTCATCACGGCTGAAATGAACTACTACACTGAAGCGTCTACCAATATCGCCCGCGGCATCTACCCGTTGGCCGAACAGGCAACCGAGGCTTTTGAATCCACTCGTACCAAGGTTGCCACATTCATCGGTGCCCACCCAGAGGAAATCATATTCACAGCCGGTACTACGGCTTCGCTTAATCTAGCAGCCGACCTGCTCGCTTCACGAGTTCATCCCGGAGACAATATTCTGGTGACGGCCGCCGAACACCATTCCAACTTCCTCCCCTGGAAAGAACTCTGCAAAGAAAAAAATGCCACATTCAAAATACTGCCGGTCACAAAAGACGGAACGTTAGATCTTTCTGCAATTTCCACTCTTATCGATGAACACACGAAGATATTCGCTCTCGGAGCTATCTCAAATGTTCTCGGCGTCATCAACCCTGTCAAAGACATCATCCAAGCGGTTCGTACCAAAAATCCAAAAATCCTCATTGTTGTCGACGCCGCCCAAGCTATTGGCCATGTTCCTATTGATGTCGTAGCATGGGATGCTGATTTTGTTGCCTTTTCCGGACACAAACTCTTTGGTCCTACCGGCATTGGTGTGCTCTACGGGAAACACATGCTCCTCGCAACACTTGCCCCCACTGCTTTTGGCGGTGGCATGGTGCTCGATGCCTGTGCAGAAGAAACTCTCTACAAGGACACTCCAACACGCTTTGAAGCCGGCACTCCCAATATCGCCGGTGTTATCGGCCTCGGTGCCGCAGTCGACTTCATCAACACCATCGGACTCTCCACACTTCGCGAACATGAACAATCCCTCATTGCCTACACGATTAGTCGTCTCACAGAAACATTTGGTGATGCCCTCACTATCGTCGGTACTACCGATATCGAGCAAAAAAGTGGCATCATCTCCTTTACGCTCAAGGGCGTTCATCCCCACGATACCGCTCACCTCCTCGGCGAACGAGGTATCTGCGTCCGAGCCGGCCTCCAGTGCGCCGCTCCTCTACACGACGCTCTCGATCTCTCAGCCACCACGCGCATCAGCCTCTCTGTCTACAATACTGAGGAAGATATAGAGAAACTGATTGTCGCGCTCCAAGATATCCGTACCATTCTATGAGCGATATTTACCAAGCCATCATTATCGACCATTACCGCAATCCCCGCTGTCACGGCACGCTCGAGCATCCCACCCACCGTGCCAAAGGACTAAACGCAAGCTGTGGTGACAAACTCCAGATGGACATCATAGTGAAAAATGATATGATTGAGGAGGTACGTTTTTCCGGTGTCGGATGCGCTATTTCCCAGGCTTCAGCCTCGCTCCTCTCCGAAGCGATGACTGGGAAACCAGTACAAGAAGCGCTTGCTCTCGAGCCAAAAGAAGCTCTTGCTCTCCTCGGTGTCACGCTCTCCCCCAGTCGGATCAAGTGTGGCCTCCTCGCCCTCGAGACGCTCAAGAAAACTATCAGCTCACCAACAATCAAGTAGATTTCTTCTCTCCAAGAATTCTCTTGGGCGAATTTATAGACAAAAGCAGGTC
>CAZBFG010000036.1:0-8064 GCA_964491155.1 uncultured Bdellovibrionales bacterium
GATGGTTTCGACTAGGCAGCTCCCTGTTCGGCGAAGCGAGTCAGGGATGTTCGGCGGAAACAGTGGAAATGAAAAGGGGAAAGAGCGCAAACTCACTCGAAGTTTTTATTGAAGCACCGCTTTCACTCTCCTTACACCAGCCGAGCTTGCTTCTTCTTTTGTAATTTTGAATGTTCCAAAGGCGGCAATATCGGTCGTTGTAGCGACATGGGGACCACCACACAGTTCCTGAGAATACACTGTACCGTCCGAATCCGCCACCTGATAGACGGTTACTTTTTCGGGATACTTCTCCCAAAAACTCCCTTCCACGCCAGCTGCTTTGGCCGCTTCTTTGTCCATGATAGTAGTGCTGACCGTAGCACCAGCCGCGATAGCTTCGTTTACATAGCTTTCCACGCGATCCAAAATTTCTCGCGAAACTTTCTCCGGATGCGTAAAGTCAAAACGCGTGCGCTCTTCGGTAATATTGGAGCCCGCCTGATGCACGCCAGTACCCAGTTCCTTGCGCAGTCCCGCAAGCATCAGGTGCGTGACGGTATGGTAAGCCGTCACCTTGGCGCTATGGTCGGCTAGTCCACCTTTGAATTTACCCGCACTGGCTGTCCGTGAGAGGTCTTGATGTTTTTTGAATTCTTCACGAAACGCCACTTCATCAATAGTAACGCCCTGTTCTTGAGCGAGCTCCTGAGTCATTTCAAGAGGAAAACCATAGGTGGCAAACAAATCGAAAGCATCCTTGCCAGAAAGAGCACTGGCAGTCGTTCGTCGTTCCAGTTCTTTCAATCCCTTGGAGAGGGTAGAGCGAAATTTTGATTCTTCACGAACCAGCTCATCGAGTATGCGGGCTTCATTCTCATGAACAGAGCCATACACTGACGAAAATTTCCCGATAAATATTTCGGCAACGTCAGCTATCACTGGCTGCTCATAGCCCATTTTATAAAACTCTCGGATAGCCCGACGAATGAGGCGACGCAGGATGTAGCCCTGGTCAACATTTTTCGGAACAGTACCATCGGCAATCATATGCACAGCTGCCCGAATATGATCAGCGATGATGCGAGCTCCGCGTTCATTGTAATGTTCAGTACCGACAATAGTCTTGATCAAGACGAGAACATCAACAAAGGCGTCAGTTTCATACACGTTTTTCAGACCATTGAGGGTCACTATAGTACGCTCGAGTCCCATACCGGTATCAACACAAGGAGCAGGCAGTTTCTCCAGCGTGTTCTCGTCCACTCGATTGTATTGCATGAAGACATTGTTCCAAATTTCCATCCACTGTTTCGGATGCGTCCCCTTGTTTCCCTGGGGTTCACCCTCACCCACCCAATAAAAAATCTCCGTATCAGGACCACAAGGACCGGTTGGACCAGCTGCCCACCAATTATCCTCCGCTGGGAGATAGGCGATGCGCTCAATCGGCACCCCGAGAGATTTCCAAATCTCGGCTGATTCTTCATCACGCGGTGCGTTGTTGTCACCTTCAAAGACAGTGACAGACAACATCTTGGGATCAAGAGCGAGCCACTTCAGGTCCGTCAAAAACTCCCAAGACCATGTAATGGATTCTTTCTTGAAGTAGTCACCGAGCGACCAGTTGCCGAGCATTTCAAAAAATGTCAGGTGCGTGTCGTCACCCACATCATCGATATCACCTGTGCGGACACATTTCTGGACATCAACAATACGTTTCCCCATAGGATGTGGCTTCCCCAAAAGATACGGCACCAGCGGTTGCATGCCAGCCGTGTTGAACAGTACGGATGGATCATTTTCCGGTACCAGTGGCGCTGAAGGAATAACTGCATGTTCCTTTGTTTGAAAAAATTCCAGATATTTCTGACGAAGCTCGTTCGTGTGCATACATTTACAATTCAATAACCATTCATTTTTTTCTTGAGCATACTGATTTCTATCTTGAGCGACTCGATCTTCTTTTCAGCAACTGACACGGCTGTTTCTTTCATTTGTTTCTCCACTTCCAGACGATCTATAGTTGACTTGATACGCTTGACCTCGTCTTCAAAATCCTCACGTCTCCGCTCTTCCCGAACACGATCAGCTTCCAATATAAACAAGTCGGATTGGTAGCGCTTTTTCTGCGATTGTTCCCGTGATTGCTCTTCGTCCAGCATAAAAATTCATAAAAAACACAAAAACCGATTCTCTCCCCTGACATCGTCTGATATTACCAGAAGAAAGACCGAAAAACAAGCTTCTTTATTCCTCTCCCGGTTCGACGAGGAGTGTGACTCGACCCTCGGCATTTGGCACAGAAGAAGTAAACCACTGTGGTTTAAAAACGATTTCGAGCTTCTTGATTTCCGGAAAAGCACCAAGTGTCGCATTGATACCCTCTTCGTCCTTGCCCATGATTGCCTCGAGGAACTTGTCCCGATCGATGACGGATTCTGATGTGACGCTCGCGTGCGTTTTCAATCGTACTGTCTTTGCTTCAAAATCAGGAACCGCCTCGCCATACGTCAGGACTACCGATACCGGTCGAAAAATCGTCCCGCCAAGGACTGTCTGTCCACGAGAAAGAATACGCTGCTTCAGTATTTCTTCTGAAAAAACAAAGCTACGAACCTTGAAGGTGTTCTTATACTGAAACGATTGCGCGGCTGTCCCGGAAAGAGGCAACGTGGCATCTTCTAGAGAAAATATATCCATATTTTCCTCAAGTACCTTCTCGCCCGGCAACAACTCTGCCGCGATACCATCGAGATACGCTTTCTTGGCCTGTTCCTGTGCCATGGTTGCTGCTTTCTCCAGATCCGTCTTGGATATTATAGTCTGACTCCCACCACTACTGGCACTCCCCCCCGCCATGGCCTTGGTAGATCGGGCAGAAAACTTTTCATACTTTGGCCCACTCTTAAAACCAGGGATCGTAAATGTCGTAGCAGCAATATTGTACTCGGTTCCGGTCTGATCAGCGATGACACTGGCCTCGATAGATCCCGGCTGTGTCCCAGACATACCCGGAATAGTTATTCCCTCCAAAAGGCGAAAGATCTTGCCGTCAGGAGATTCCAAACGAGTCGTCGCAACAAGCGACTGTGGATCACTACTGAACGTATTGGAGAGTACTACTGTGCCCCGCGCCTTCTGGGCACTCCCCGGAGAAACACCAGTCGCATCAACAGAAAATTCTACCAAATGTTCTTTTTCAACCAAACGGACAGCTATAGCCTGTTCATCATCCGTAGCGGCATCTGCTCTCCCCTCAAACTGCAGGTTGGCGCTTTCGACACTGCGATACGGCACGACATGAACCTCTGCCTTTGGAAGAAACAGAAAAACAGCCACTCCCAAGAGCGAAACTATCGAAATAGCAGCAAAGAGAAAAAATATCTTTCCTATTTTATGAGGAACTACTGGCACAGCAGCTCCGGGAGCAACAATCGGTGCTGAACGCTGTGGAGCAACAACTGGAGCACTCTCACGCTCACGTGGCGCCGCAGCATTTCCTGTTGAAAAGAAATTTCGCAGACGTTCTTCCCGACCTGCCTGTACAGATTGGCGCGGGGCTTCCCTCTGAATACTTTGGAGAACATTTTTTTCCGCTACAGGAGCAACGCTCTCCGGCATACTCACCTGAGGATGAAAGGCCATAGCAGGAGCTGCGGCTGATTGCTCGAGTAGTACTGATTCGGCAAAACGCTGCGAATTGAGACTGGTTAGTTTTTCTGGGGAAGCGTTTCGGATACGAAGCGGGCGCATTTCCGGAGTTGAAGAAGCAGCTACTGGTGCGATTTCCGTGTTCGACAGCGTACCACCCGCATAAAAATCACTGCTTCCTATGTCTTTCGAGCGCAAACCAGAGTGCTCCACACTCATCGGGGCCACCTGTTTCTTTACTGGCGCCTCTATAGAGGACATCTCGATATGTTCCGTCTGTCGAGAAAAATCATCCGTATACCGCTCGGTTACCAGACCAGCCTTTTCTGCCAGTGCCTTACCAGCGTCGTCCTGAGTGACGATAATAATCTTTTTGCCCAGCTTTTCCGCCTCTCGCTGAAACAAACGCAAATTTACTATACTCTGCAAAACCAAAGCGCGTTTTGGGAAAACAAAATAATTTTCTACCAGAGAAGATTTGCGCAGACGACCGATGACAGAAATAATTTCTTCATCATTTTCGATATAGAATGTTTGTGGCATATTTTTATGTTACCTTTTTTCGATTGACTCTATACTTCGACGCAAGATACTGGAAAGCATTTTTTCTTCTTCTATCGAATCAAGCAGGGCCAGATGAGCCAATCCAATCGGGGTCATATCCTGAGGATTATTCAGTTCACCGGTAGTATCAACGATACTTACGACGTCCTTTGGTTGTAAAAAAGAAACCTGGGGCGGCTTGGAAAACGGGAGTGTCCCCGCCCACTCCTGTGTCAACAGTGCCTGTTTAATCCCTGGCAATGCCGATCCTCCACCACAGAGAAAAATACGCGACGGCAAGAGGTCGGTTTCAGCAAACTCAATAAGAGATAGCTCTACTCCACCAAGCCAAATACGACAGTCATCAGCAAACAGGGTAGCTACCCGCTCGGCTTCTTCAGGTTTGAGTTGACCACTCGCATAGTCGAGCTTCATTTTCTCGGCCACATCGAATGAAAGTTGAAATTCTTGCGCCAAACGTTTGGTAAAAGCGCGGCCGCCCAAAGCAAACATCTTTGTCCCCTCCAAACCACCATTGCGCACAACGGCTATGTCGGTTGTGCCACCTCCAACATCAATAAAAATCGCTGAAAAATCGAGCATATCCTCTACTTCAACCGAGCGAGCGACTGCATAGGGCTCAGCGGCGATAGAGAGCAAATCCAAATCGAGCTCATCAGCAATAGTCTGGAGAGCCCCCAAGTGAATCATCGGCGCATAGGCATTGAATACACTCATGGAAACAGAACGTCCCTGAAAATTCACAGGACTCTGCACATGGTAGCCATCAATACGCACATCGACAACCGCTGCGTTGATCAATTTGACATCGATATCGTTCTGACCGGTTTCCCAAGCCAGCTGTCGCTTGATACGCTCGAGTGCCTTCTCTTGTACTTTCTGAATGATCATTTTCAGCTCCGGAACACCGATGTGCATTTCCGGATTGACCCGTTCATAATGAACTGTCGTAGTGGTTCCTTTGACCAATTCTCCCGCAATACCGATAATACTCTTTTCCACCCGCTTTATGCCGGCTTTTTGCTTGGCCAGTGCGATGGCCTGACGTGAAGATTCTATAACACCACTGATATCAGACACGGCGCCGCTTTGCATGTTGCCAACTTTTTGCGCAACGCGCCCCACACCGACCACTACTCCCTGTTTTGTGCTTTTTTCGATACGAAAAATCAGCGCTTTGACTACTTCGGTTCCAATATCCAAAGCGAGAACGAGATTAGAATCTTTTCCAAAGGAAATATTTCCAAACAAACCCATACGAGATACTCACAGTATAATTTTGTATTTGTAGTATACCACCCTTCTGTCATTTGTGAGAGTGGCTAAGACAGGCGCGTCGGCACAATGACTGCCAGTGTTGCTTCCATAGCTTGCTTCGAGAGTAGTCCTTCGATGGCACCATAAAAACCAATCACACTGCCACTGTTGGCTATACCATACTGCAAAGCCTGAGCCACGGATAATCCTGCGATATGTGCGGCCAAAAATCCAGACCCGAACGCATCGCCGCAACCGGTACTATCGATCACCTGTGTGCTGGTATGGATCGGACAAAACCAATACTCTGTACCATCAAAGGCCCATGCTCCGCGCTTTCCATCGGTCATACCAATAACCTTTGCCCCGCGTTCGGCCAATCGTTCCAGGAGATACTGTTCATCATCCAGTTGTTCTTTGGTCGCTTCGGGATAGACATGCAGCAGCAACTCTATGGCTTCATCCTTATTGAGCAAGAGGACATCTACGGTCGACAGTGCCTCTTGTATTTTCTGTGGATCCGCCTTGATATTGTGCTGCCCGGGATTGAATGCCAGCTTAGTCCCAAAGGCTTTTTGTGCCGCGAGGATAGTAGCCAGGTTTGTTTGCCACTCACCATTCAGCGCACTGACAAAAAACCAGCGTGCGTCTTGTAGTTTTTCCTGAGAGATCACGAGACGTTCATTGGCATCACGATTGTGAAAAATGGTTCGCTCACCATTTTGTGTCATAACAATAATAGCCGAGAGATCCGTCTTGGCTTCAGATTGGATAACCATATGATCTGTCTGTACACCTTCTTTTTTAAATGAATCGAGCACAAAACGACCAATCTCGTCATCGCCTACACAGCTGTAGGCGGCCACCCGGTATCCCAAACGAGCCAGCCCACAAGAAACGTTAGCGGCCACGCCGCCCACTGCCTCATAGCGATCTGCTACACGATACTTCCCGCCTAACTCAAAGGCAATTTTTTCTTTGGCCGTGATATCCTCTGGCGTCTCCAGAATTACCGCCTCATCAGTGGGGAAAAAAATATCCTGTGACGCTGACCCGATACAGATGACATCCATCGCTTTTTTTTGGAACCACATAGTGAGAGATACTTAGTCTACCGAAGTAACCGGTATGTTTACTGATTGGAGCGACTGAAAAATTTCAGAAAGACGATTGTACTTGGCGAGACGCTCTCCCCGAGAAAGTGATCCGGATTTGATAAACTCTGCTCCCGTCCCTACTGCCAGATCCGCGATAAAGTCATCGAGTGTTTCACCGGAGCGGTGTGAAATGACACGATTCATCCCATGTTCCCGAGCCAAGCGCATACAATCAAGTGTTTCGGTCACGGTTCCAATCTGATTGACCTTGATGAGTACAGCGTTACAGGCTTTTTTCTCGATTGCTTTCTTCAGACGCTCCACATTAGTCACTAAGAGATCATCCCCAATGAGCATCGGCATTTGTTTCCATGCGACCTCTTCTTTTTCGAGCTTCTCTTTCATAGTTGCCCAACCATCCCAATCCTCCTCGTGAAGACCATCTTCGATAGAAACAACCGCATACTTGTGTATCCACTCACGATAGACATTGATCAAACTTTCCCGAGATAATGCTACTCCTTCCGGCTTGAGGACATACTGATCTTCACTCTTGTCATAAAATGAATCGGCAGCCACATCGAGACCGATAAAGATATCTTCTCCCAATCGATAGCCTGCCTCTGTCACTGCCCGCCCAATCATTTCCAACGCTTCTATATGGCTCTCTACTCGAGGAGCAAATCCTCCTTCATCACCAACGGAAGTTGTCAGGTGTTTTTGTTCGAGCAACTTCTGTAGGGTATGAAAAATTTCACTCCCGGCCCGCAATTGCTCCGGAAAAGTATGTATACCAAAGGGAACAATCTTAAATTCCTGCGCCGAAAGACCAGAATCGGCATGTTTACCACCGTTTATGATATTGAACATCGGTATCGGAAAGCTCGCTCTGGCTTCTTTTTTTCCGTACAATTGGGCAATATGCTGGTGGAGTGGCACCTTTGCGGAAAGCGCTGCCGCTCGACAGACGGCGAGAGAAATACCCAAAAGAGCATTGGCTCCCAAACGACCTTTGTTTGGAGTACCATCAAGCGCTCTCATACTATCATCGATTTCTTTTTGTCCAGTCGCCTCCATCCCGACCACGGCTTTGGCTAAAACAGTATTCACATGCTCCACAGCAGTCAATACTCCCATACCCTGGTATCGTCTCGGATCATTGTCGCGCAACTCGACAGCCTCAAAAGCTCCGGTTGATTTTCCGGATGGAACACCGGCCTTGGCTACGGTTCCATCTTCCAATGTCACCTGCACCTCTACTGTCGGATCTCCACGAGAATCGAGAATTTCACGTGCTACTACTTCGGTAATCTTCGCCATAATTGAGAGAATGATTCATCTTCTTACCTAACATCTAACACCTAAAGACTAACTACTTCTTCATTAGTATATCATGCTTCCAGAGCCTATCTCAATTCTCATGTCTCTAGAAAACATTCAGATTTCGAGATGAAAATTTTGAAAAGTGAGGCGGACTATCATGATAATCCAACGAGCTTTGAGAGGTTTTCAG
>CAZBFG010000037.1:0-6919 GCA_964491155.1 uncultured Bdellovibrionales bacterium
GTCCTCGATGAGGGCTTGGATCCAGAAACCGGTGCCGCCGCAGATGATCGGAGTTTTACCACGTTTTTTGATATTAGTGATGGCGCGCTTGGCATCACGGACAAAGTGAGTGACGTTGTAGGTTCTTTTGGGTGAAGCAACGTCCAGGAGATGATGCTGAATTCCCTCAGAGAGGAAAATGCCCCTTTTTGATTTTTTAGAAATTAGATATTGGAAATTAGAAATTCTGTAAAAGTCCTTTTTGACTTTACCAGTCCCTATATCCATCCCACGATAGACTTGACGACTGTCAGCTGAGATGATTTCGCCATTATATTTTTTGGCCAGAGCAATAGCCAAATCCGACTTACCAGAAGCAGTCGGTCCAGCTATTACTAAAATTTTATTGAGATTTTCTTGCATGAGTGATTCTATAGGATGAGTGAAATTTAGTGAGTAGATTTTAGATTTAAGATTTACGATTGAAGAATGGATTCATAAATCATGAATCTTACATCATACATCTGTCATGAGTATCATGACAACGCTTCGACTCCATCAATTTCTTTGATTTTTGCCAGATCTTCAGGCGAAGGATTGATGGAAAAGGTGGTTTCGATGGTGGCGTTGGGCATACGAACAGAGACTTTTTTATGGCCGGTTGGGATGGTTTTCAAGAGTTGTGAGAGAGTAGCGATGGTGCTGGCGGGATTGGTATCGTCAACAGTGATGATGATTTTTTCGCCTGGTTCTGTGGCATGCGAGTTTGATGTTTCTGGTACGGAAGCGGGACGCGCCAATTTGACCCTGGTGGCTTCGGTACGAGCAAAGTGCGTGAGCGTTTCTGGAGAAATTTTTTCAACGCTTTCTGCGATACACTTGAGTGCACCGTCTTTGTGAGAGACGCGGGCGTCGACTAGCACGATTTCTCCTTCAATCCAAGAAGCGGCGGTATGTTCTGCGGCTTTGCCAAAGACAAGAAGCTCAATACGCCCCGTCATGTCTTCGAGTCCGATAAAGAACATGGTACTACCGGTTTTGGTGAGGATTTTTCGAACAGTGGTGATGACGCCGCCCAAACGGACATGGGCACCATCTCCTTGTTTTTCGAGTGACCCCAGCGGCACCACGGCTTTTTCAAAATACGATTGGTATTCACTGGTGGGATGGTCACTGACGTAGAGACCGAGCAGTTCTTTTTCCCAATCGAGACGCATTTTTTTTGTAGCCGGAGTGACACTTGCTAATTCTATCTCACTGACCGGGAGCGCGATATCTCCAAAGAGACTGTTGGCATGAGTATCGGCAATAGTCTTGAGATTTTTTCCGTGACGGATGATGGCATCGATGCTGGCAAAGAGCTGGCCGCGTTCGCCGAAATCTTCTAGGGCACCGACTTTGGAAAGGGATTCTAGTGAGCGTTTGTTTAGGTCTTTGGTTTGGACACGCTCGATGAAATTTTCGAGCGAGGTAAATTTTCCTCCTTGTTTTCTGGCTTTGACGATTTCTTCGGTGCAGACGCTCCCGACATTTTTGATGGCGTTCATACCGAAGCGGACGTGTTCTTTTTTATCTTCACTGATGATAACGGTGAAATCTTCAAAGCTTTCGTTGATGGACGGTGGGAGAACATCGAGTCCAATCTCTCGGGCTTCTCGCACTTCGATAGCAATACGGTCAATATCATGTTGATCACTCGTGAGGAGAGCGGCCATGAACTCGGCGGGGTAGTGTGCTTTGAGGTAGGCAGTCTGGTAGCCGATGAGAGCATAACAGGCAGCGTGGGAACGATTGAATCCGTAGCCGGCGAACGGTTCGATAAAGGCAAATACTTGTTCACCGATTTTCTTGCCTACACCGGTTTTGATACAACCTTCAATAAATTTCTCTCGTTGTTCGGCGACCAGCTCAACGATTTTTTTTCCGACGGCTTTGCGCAAAACGTCAGCCTCACCGAGAGAAAATCCTGCCAGGTCTCGCGCAATCTGCATGAGCTGTTCCTGGTAGACGGCGACGCCGTAGGTATTGCGGAGGATAGGCTCAAGTTTGGGGTGTAAGTACTCGATTTTCTTGGTACCGTGTTTGCCGGCGATGAAATCGGGAATATAGTCCATGGGACCCGGACGGTAGAGTGCCACCATGGCGATGATATCTTCGAAGACAGAGGGTTTGAGTTGTTTCAAATAGCGTTTCATACCCGAGCTTTCGAGCTGAAACACTCCGGTGGTGTGAGCTTCTTGGAGGAGGTGGTAGGTGGCTTCGTCGTCTTGCGGCAAGCGACTCATGATGTCGGCGACCGAAGCGTTGGTATCCAGACCGAGCTTTTCGACCAGGGTATTGAGTTTCCCGAGGACTTTGACGATACGCAGCGTGTTTTGAATGATGGTGAGGTTTTTGAGTCCCAAAAAGTCCATTTTGAGGAGGCCGATTTTTTCAACAGCATTGTTTTTGGTGGAGGACGCATACTGAGTCACGACACCTTCGCGGCTCCCGGAAACACGCTGGAGCGGAGTATATTCGGTGACGGGATCTTTGGTAATGACGACACCACAGGCATGCATCGACGTGTGGCGAGCCAGACCCTCGATGAGTTTGGCTGTATCGATCAGGCGCTTGGCATCAGGGCTACTCTCATATTGTTGCTTGAATTCTGGTACTTCCTCGAGTGCCTTTTTGATAGACGTAAACATGGGAATCATCTTGGCAGTCTGGTCGCACAGGGGCAGGGGAATGCCGAGGGCGCGACCGACATCGCGGATAGAGCCGCGCGCTGCCATGGTTCCAAAAGTAATAATTTGAGCAACATGATCATTACCGTATTTTTGTCGGACATAATCGAGTACCGCTTCACGACGATCATCGGCAAAGTCCATATCGACATCAGGCATCGAGATACGTTCCGGGTTGAGGAAACGTTCGAAGAGCAAGTCGTACTTGATAGGATCGAGATCAGTGATGCCCGTGAGATACGCGACGAAGGATCCCGCCGCCGATCCGCGACCGGGTCCCACCACGACACCGTTGTTTTTGGCCCAGTTGACGAAGTCTTGAACGATTAAAAAGTAAGAAGCGAAACCGGTTTTTTCGATGATGGAGAGTTCATAGTCGAGGCGTTCTTGTTGTGTCTGGGTGCGCGTTTGTTCGGGAAAGCGTTTGCCAAATCCGATTTCGCAGAGTTCGCGGAGCATGATATCGGCAGTTTTTCCTGGCGGCAAAGGAAAAGACGGGAGGTGATTTTGGCCGAGTTCTATGGTGACATTGCAGGCGGCAGCAATTTTTTCAGAGTTGGCTATGGCATCCGGGACATCGTGAAAGATCTCAGCCATTTCTTTTCCCGAGCGAAGCGAGAGGTCGAGCGCCATCATACTGAAACGCTCGGTATCAGTTACCTTTTTGTTGTCACGAATACAGAGGAGGATATCCTGGGTGACCGCATCTTCTTTTTTGACATAATGAACATCGACCGCAGCAACCACAGGGATACCGGTCTCTTCGCTTATCTGCACCAGCCCTTGGTTGGCGGCTACCTGGTTTTCGATATTGGTATGGGGCCCCAGTTCGAGGTAGAAGTTGTCTGCTCCAAATATGTCTTGGTACTCGAGCGCAGCCGCTTTGGCTCGTTCATAGTTGCCGTAGATGACTTCTGATGGGACTTCACCCTGGAGTGATCCGGAGAGCGCGATGAGTCCTTCGCTGTACTGACGAAGCAGTTTTTTGTCCGTTCGGGGTTTGTAGTAGAAACCATCGAGCTGGGCGATGGAAATGATCTTCATCAGATTTTTGTATCCGATGTTATTTTTGGCGAGAAGGACGAGTTGGTGACGACGTTTGTCTTCCGAAGTATTATTTTTGCTGTGGAGATCCTTGCAAACAAAGACTTCCGCGCCGATGATAGGTTTGATGCCATAGTCTTTGGCGTGTGTATAGAACTCAACGGCACCATACATGGCCGAGGTGTCCGTGAGGGCGAGTGACGTCATCCCAAGTTCTTGGGCGCGCTTCAAAAGATCATCGACTTTTGGCAGAGCGGTGAGAAGCGAGTAGTGTGAGTGAACGTGTAAGTGTGTAAATTGCATGGTAATTTTTGATGTATGATTGATGATGTAAGATTTATGAATCTATTCTTCAATCGTAAATCTTAAATCTAAAATCTCCGAAAATAAAAACACCTATCAATACAGAAAGGCGTGACGTTTAAAATGGTTGAGATGATATAGCATAGAGTGTAGTTCTCTCATTGTCCGGATTGCTCCTTGGACTTTGCAGAGAAATTATCTACAGATAGTATATAATGGTTCTATGCAAGAAACAACTTTTGAAAAAGAACGAGAAATTGCTTCACGAGAGGCGGTTTTGGTGGTGGGGGTGGATGAGGCAGGCAGGGGGCCACTCTGTGGGCCGGTCGTGGCGGCAGCTGTCTCGTATAAGGACGCTAGGTATGCTATTCCTCCAGAATTGGAAAAGGATTTTGTGCTCATTCGGGATTCCAAAAAACTCTCGGAACAGCAACGAGAAAAAATTTACGATCTCATCCAGGAGCATTTTTATGTCGGCATTGGCATCGTCCACGCTGATACGATTGATCGCATCAATATCCTCGAGGCCACGTTTCTTGCTATGAAAAGCGCCATTTCTCAACTCATGAAAAATATCCCAGCTCAGCACGAAAACCACGGTCGTGGTGCTCAGGCTTACGTATTGGTTGATGGGAATCAGGAAATTCCAAATGTGTCGCTCAAACAGGAAACTGTGGTGGGAGGGGATGGCACGGTCAAGTCTATCGCGGCTGCTTCTATCATTGCCAAGGTGACACGAGACCGGATGATTGTGGAATATGATAGACAGTACCCAGAGTATGGTCTGGCACAGCACAAAGGCTATGGCACCAAGGTACATATGGATGCTCTCCGGAAATATGGCCCCACCCCCATTCATCGCATGTCGTTCAAACCAGTCCTCCTCTCCATCCCCGAAAACGCCAACAAGCGCTTTTCGAGTGTTTTGAAACCAAGAAAGGGGAAGTAGAAAATTTCCCAGCCTAGCAACCTTCCAAAGTACCGCTAGCTTGCCCCTGCGAGGCAAGCTTCTCTACATTGAAGTCCTCACTCTTCCTCCTCCGTCGGAAACCGTGCCCGCTCTGACTTCAAAGTTACTTTGAAAGATTCTAGGCAGGAAATTTAGGAGCTCAGCTGCTCAGTCTTGCCAAAGACAAAAAGGCGTGTTAGAGTGGGAATAACGTAAATTTTCTAGAACGTATCTACTGTTATGGCTCTACCAAAGCAAAGACATACAAGACATCGCCGTGATCGTGCCCGCAAGCAATATGACGTGCAGTTGGTGAATACCCAGGAGTGTCCAAAGTGTAAGGCACCCGTGTTGTCGCATCGTGCTTGTCCTGCTTGTGGCACTTACAAGGGGAAAGTAGTGATCAAAATGGCTCCGAAACTGGAGACCACTAAGAAGTCCGCCTAAGATGTGAGTGGCTGTTCCTCGGAAACGGGGAATACTCATACGTTTCTTAGGTCTCTAGAAGAAAATAAAAATGGCAAATCGGCACCTTCAGAGATCAGTCGCAATGCAATCCCTTTTTGAATGGGATTTTTTGGGCAAGCATGATGATGCCGCGCGCGAGATTTTGCGTCACAATATTACTGAGTTTGCTCCTGGTATTGAAGACACGATATTTGCTGAACACCTGATGGAAGGAACACTTCGCGAACGGACGACTATCGACAAGCTCATTGAAAAATGTGCTCCGGAATGGCCGATTGATCAGGTGACGGTAGTGGATCGTAACGTCCTCCGTCTCGGTATCTACGAGCTCATGTTTGGGAACTACGATGAGGTGCCGCCGAAAGTAGCTATCAACGAAGCCATTGAGTTGGCCAAGACTTTTGGGAGTGATGCCAGTCCGCGTTTTGTGAACGGCGTGCTCGGGACTATTTATCGCGAAATGGGGGAGCCGATGAAAGATGATACCTCTGAGAATCACAAGTCGCATAAAAAAGATGAGTCAAAAGAGGAAGAGTCATCCGGAGAAGAAGTAACGCCTCCAAAAAAGACAAAAAAAGCCCCTCCAAAGAACCATAAAAAGTAGTGTGAAAGCGTTGATTCTATTGGCGCTTTTTTCTTAGTATGAATCGAGAAATTGATATCGAAAAATTGAAAGAAGTGCTCCATATCGAGGTTCGTCAGCGAGCCTTGTTTCAGGAGGCTTTGACACACCGTTCTTATCTGAACGAGCACAAGGGATATGAGTATCCGCACAATGAACGGCTGGAGTTTTTGGGAGATGCCGTGCTCGAGCTGGTCGTGACTGAAAATCTGTTTGAAAATTACGAGAATCCAGAAGGAGAGCTGACGAGTTTTCGGGCGGCCCTGGTCAATGGTGATATGCTCGCTAAAATCGGGAGCGACCTCGGTATTCAGGATTTTCTTTTGATGAGTCGTGGTGAATCGAAGGACACTGGACGAGCCAGGGGGTATCTGGTGGCCAACGCTGTAGAGGCCATCATCGGGGCGCTCTACCTGGACCAGGGATACGATGCCGCTAAGGATTTTATCGTAGCGCAGGTCATGAGTCATTTGCCGGAAGTATTCGAACAGGGGCTGCATACCGATGCCAAGAGTCGGTTTCAGGAGTTGTCACAGGAAAAAATGGGCATTACTCCGGGCTACCGAGTGCTCAAAGAATGGGGGCCGGATCACGATCGCAATTTTATCGCTGGAGTCTACCTGGGTGAGGAAAAAGTGGCCGAAGGAGAGGGTTCTTCCAAACAAGAAGCCCAACGTGAAGCCGCAAAGCAAGGACTTTTGGCCAAGGGCTGGCAGTGATGAACAGCTTCGCTAGCTTATAGCTTCAATAGCTTCGTTAGAAAACATGCAAAGGCATGTTTTTTCTTTTGGCTTGAAATGCGATATACTAGGGAAAGAATTAGGA
>CAZBFG010000038.1:0-6487 GCA_964491155.1 uncultured Bdellovibrionales bacterium
GTGCCCTCGGTTGGAATCGGACCAACATCAACGGCTTAGAAGTCCGCGGCTCTATCCATTGAGCTACAAGGGCATTTTTTTGTGGGCGCAGAGGGATTCGAACCCCCGACCGTTGGCTTAAGAGGCCACTGCTCTACCAACTGAGCTATGCGCCCGGTATTTCCATCCTTCAACGACTCATTCTCTAATCGCTAAGCGCAACGACCGTTGGCTTAAGAGTCCGCCAGCTGGCGAATCTACCAACTGAGCTATGTGCCCAACTATACACTACTCTATCAACACAAACAAAAAACCCCTGAAAGGCTACTTCAAGAATACCAAGAAAATAGCTCCAAGTCAATGCAGGCAAGATTTTCAAGGTCGGTCCTTAAGACCCATCCCAAGCCTGCCTGCCGGTAGGCAGGGACCGACCTTGAGGAATTTTCCTAATCCTGTATCTCGTAGGTCATCGTCACATGCACTTTCATCTCATTCGTACCCGGCTCAATAGTCGCACTGGCATCTGATGACTTCATAACACCACCACCCATACCTTCGGCATAATTATACATCGGCGACACAGGGGATCCTTGATCTTCATAGAGTGATGTCAGTTTTCCGACACGAAATCCCCCCGCTCGGGCGATATCCTTCGCTTCTTGCTTTGCTTTCATGATAGCTTCTTCGCGCGCCTGATTCCTGGCAACTGTTTCATCATCTACAACGAAACTCACCTCAGACACATTGCTCGCGCCACGATCAACAACCCCTGAGAGCATATCTCCAAGCTTCTCGAGGTCACGAACCTTTACAGAAAGCGATTGCGTCAAAGTATAACCAGAAATAAATGAGGGAGGGCAAATATCCTGTCCGTCGCGCACACAATTCGGATAAGAACGTCGTGGAGACAAACTATACTGCGTCGTCTGTAAATCTTTTTTCTCAACTCCCATCTCTTTCAAGTACGCATTCACAGCATTCATTTTCTCGATATTTTGTCTCTGAATATCACTCACATTTTTTCCACCCTCCGTAATGAGACTCACGGAAAATTTCGCGACATCAGGCGTGACATTGATGATACTTTCCGCATCAACAGTAAATGTCCTATTCGAATTCCCCTGATTTACCTCTCGTCCGAACTGATACACATACCCAAGCGCCGCAATCGATAGAACGATAAAAAACATACCCCTCGCTCGATCGGTAAAATTTTCCCATGCCATAATTTTTTTCTTAGGGTTTACACAGATTCATTATATACTTTTTGGCATAAAAAAACACCCCGCACACCAATTATGCGCAGCACCAAAGTCGCAAGGCCCCAATATATACGAGAGATTTTAATATAACACCTGATCTTATTATCGGACTACTTCTTCAGGCGCATACTTGATGTACGGGCGAGCCCCCTTGTAATTGTGCTCCCGCCAAGAATCGAACTTGGACTAACGGTTCCGAAGACCGCTGTGATATCCGTTTCACTACAGGAGCGAACCCTTCTTATCTGTAAAATATACCGAAAAAAAGCCTTTCTGTCAAAGAAAAACGCTTATCGGTATTGACAAAAATGCTCATTTACGTTACTATAAAACGTTACTTATTGAAGGATACTCCTATGAAATCACAAACTACCGAACGAGAAGAGGTCATCTTTTATCTCACTTGCCACGGCATCGTCATACTGACGATGATGGTTTTTGGCTATTCTCTCTTCACCCTGACCAGCCTGGCAATACAGCGATAGTTATTGAAAAGAATCACTACGCTATGATCTGTACCCTTTGAAGGAGGCACGGAAGCGTCCGCTTTTTTTGGGTACAGATCAGCATCAAGGTGGTTTTTTTGGGGTGAAACTTCTCTCAAACAAGATTACCCCATCAAGTAATGATAATTATTCGCCCAATATTGAATCTGACTCGCATACCAATCGTAGCGCCAGGAAGTCGTCCCCGAGAGATACATTTTCGAAGCGGCACGTTCCGCCGAGGTATCGTGTTCGATTACGCCCGGGACATCCGCCACCTTGAGAGCCATCGCAAGCACTCCATCACGTATATCCCAAGGATCCGGTGTCCCTTGACCGGACGCGGCGGCGATACGGTCTTTATACTCCAACCATGTATCCGGCATGAACTGCGCGATTCCAAGCGCCCCACCCGTACCGGCATACGGTGGATTACAGGAAACCTTCAGATTCTCATAATCATATCCGAGCTCACTCGCAATATCCTGAATAATTTTCTTTCTTTCCTGAAAAGTCGCGAAGGCCCGCTGACTCAAGCGACCACTCCTGTGGGCGACCTCCGCACCATCGGAAACCTCCTTATACGTGCAGTGCCCGATATTTCGGCCCATATCCGATTCCACGACGAGCATTCCCATCAGAAAGTCCTTACGTACGCCGGTAATGCTGCTCGCATACTCAGCCTGTCTTTCGATTTCCTTGAAATCCGGAGTCTCATAAGAAGCGATCCCCGATCGGTTTCCTCTCGCTTGTTTTTCGACAGGGCGCCCCACTTCTTCCGACTTCAGGATGCTCGGCTCCTCTTCAAATGCATATTGCGAAAGCTCGAACATGATCTCAAGGGAGCTTTTGTCCGCGGCACGGACTACCGTGACCGACATCGGGATGATTGTCACGCTGACTATTGCCAGCCATAAGAGCCGGGTGAGTTTTTTACAAGTACAAATATGTTTCTCTTACTATTTAAAACCTGTTTCGAATGTTCTGTCTTGAAACAGGATTTTGACGATACTCTCCTCTCCTAGAGATCCTTAAAAGTATGGTTATTTTGAATTCGGCAACAAAAAAAGACCATCACTGGAATCTGAAAGGCGTTTTTTACTACACCCCAGTATACACTTTTTTCAACAAATCATCAATACCCCATAATAACCGCTCTAGTAAAGAAAACTTTCAAGAAAATTCTATTCAAGCTCAATTTCATCAAAAAATGCCTCCGTACCCCAGTATGTAACCAGGTAGGTACTAAATTACGTACTTATCAAAACTCATCTACCAGCTAGCGGACGAACAGATTTCCATATTCCACCAGAGCCAATCAACAGCAAACAAAGAAATTCTTTTTAACGGTTATTTCTCCATACGCCGAGTCCCGATCCAGGTTGTAGATCGTTTTCTTGCAAATACTGTCGCATCATTCCTTTCATCGGCCCATGACGATAGAGGACATCATTCAATCCAGTCATATCGAGCATCCATCCTGAGATAATAACAGAAAAAATAAATCCAATAATTACCACCATAAAGTTCGTTTTGTATGAAAAATCATATCGGCGAAGAAGTCCTATCCCAATAACCAACCCCAGAATAGCAATCAATAGTGCCCACAAAGGAAAACTCGATACAAGCTGTTCCCACCTATACTCACCCATCGGGCCGTGAGACCGAAGCGAAAATCGTAATAAGCTCAGTAGGAAAATTGAAGTAAAAACCGAAGCGACGAGCCCAATGAAAGTAAGAGTTGTTCCAATGATAAAATATACTCTCGGCCGCATTTGTATCTTATCGTGGTGGATTTTGTCCATCACACTCCCCGTAATATTCTTTAGTTCTTCTGACATATACGTTTCATTAATGTTTTTGCTCGATTCATGCGGGTGGCGACGGTACCCATAGGGATGCGCAATATATCACTGATTTCCTCGTAGGATTTCTCTTCAATATACCGCAGGGCCAGTGGCTCCGAATAGAGCAGCGGAATTTCTCCGAGGCATTTCCTCACGGCTGTACCTATTTCTTTTTGTTCAAAATCATTTTCGATATTTTCACTACTTGGAAAATCAACGTCTTCCAAAAGAGGCACCTCTTTGTGATATTTTTTAATCACATTCATCGCTTCATTGTGGACGATGCGATATATCCAACTAGAAAATTTCTTTCTTATATCAAAACCATTGAGATTGATAAATGCCTTGATGAAAGCATCCTGAACAACATCAGTAGCTCGATGCTCATCTTTCATCAAACCTAGGGCATAACGCAACAGCTTGTCTTGATATCGATCCACGATTACAGTATAAAGCTCCTGATCGATAGATCTGACCTTCTCAACTATTTCTTCGTCAGAAAGATTTTCATTATTGTTCATAGGCTCATTCTATCAGATAGGAATCTTTATCACACGAAACCCCGACAAAAATCGGGGTCGTGTGATTGGAAAGTACGTGATTTTTAACGATTCACACCTCTTCCCATCCCTGCATGTCGCCCTACTCCCTGACCAGAACTATCGCGCAATCCAAGCCCGAGTTCTTGACGAATTTTCCGTGCCTCATCTATTCTTCCTTCTTCAGCCAACTCATGTGCTTCGGAAAATTTTTCGAAATTATCTTGATTGATAACTTTCGTCACTTTACCCATTCCCTGCATCAAATCTTTCCACGCGCCATAGTCCTTGTTCTCAAAAGCTTTTTCCATTGCCTCGTGACGTTCCTCAGTGTAATTCGGACCTTTTACAGTCGAATCCCCTCTATAGGCGAGAACGGCAGTAGACATCCCTGCTACCCCAAAAAGTAATACCAACGTCCCTAGTCCTAATGTTGTCTTTTTCATATGTATGCGTATTACTTACTTTATTAAGAGAGATTTCGCGACATCTCTACCTTTAGTACAATGCTCATCCTTCTTTTCTTTCATGATGAGAATTCTTTTAAAAAAGTAAACAATCCATGAAACAAAAAAAACCAGCCCTTGCGAGCTGATTCTTTTAACCCTGTGAAATAATTTTATGAAGCAAAATTCCTGCAGAGCAGGATTTCACTGGGTAAACAAAACAAAGTGATCTATAACCTGCCTAAGGCAGGTAAATCTTTTGCGGTCAGTCTTTAGAGTCTCCGAGGTAC
This sequence comes from uncultured Bdellovibrionales bacterium, assembly GCA_964491155.1. Classification (GTDB taxonomy): domain Bacteria; phylum Patescibacteriota; class Minisyncoccia; order Moranbacterales; family UBA1568; genus UBA1568. The sequence continues at coordinate 4,849 of CAZBFG010000038.1, forward strand.
TGTCAATAAGACGCTTGCGCATATCTTTTTATCTTCACTTGGCGATTCCCTGATAAATCAGAGTTTCGGCCTTGCCTGATAAGTAATTAACAGCCGACCTATCTTGAGGGTCAAGATTCCTTCTCGAAAGAAGAAACCGAGAGCCCACCGAATATCTCCCTAGAAAGGAGGTGATTCATCCACAGCTTCCGCTACGGATGCCTTGTTACGACTTCACCCTTATTACCAACCCTACCGTCGTCCCCGATTTAACCCGGGGCCTTCTGGTATTGCCGGCTCTCTTGGTGTGACGGGCGATTATCTTCGTAAAACTACGAATTGATGTTCCCATCGTGCCTGCGGATTTCCCGCACACGACGAGCTCCACTATACACTCCGCTTTCGCAAGAGCTCCAAAGTCACATTTGAAAATATCGTATAGAAGAGTCAGTCCTTCGTTCTCCAAAAAAGAAGAATTTACTATAACTGAGCTGACTTCTCATAGAGTCTTTAGTTTCTTGGCTCTATGAGATCTCCCGGGGTCATATAATACTCTGTTCCTGACATTCCAACGAGCATGTCTTATGTGTCTTCCTCATGCTCACCGCCTGGTATCATGAGTCGACACTGCTCTTTTTTTATAGTTGGACTACCATTTGTCTCCAGATCCTTCACCGCTTTCCTCGCGAAAAGCGACTATCTTTCGACTACGCTTCGATGACGAACCGAAGGGAGAGATTTGAACTCTCTAGATTATTCTACTGCCCGGCGCTTTTATTGTGAGTACAAGATCCGAGAACGTATTCACCGTGACGTTGCTGATTCACGATTACTAGCGATTCCAGCTTCATGCAGGCGAGTTGCAGCCTGCAATCCGAACTGAGGCCGGGTTTGTGGGATTGGCTCCCCCTTGCGGGTTGGCAGCCCTTTATAACCGGCCATTGTAGCACGTGTGTAGCCCAGGGTGTCAAAGGGCCATGCTGATCTGACGTCATCCCCTCCTTCCTCCCAGCCCTTTATGCGTGAGCATAAAGGCAATAACCAATAAACCAAATCACAAAAACCAAACAATACCCGAACCTCAATACCCAATGGCCAAACATTTCTATTTGGAACTTGGTGATTGATTATTGGAATTTTCTTGGTGATTGGATTTTGGTAATTGGATCTTCCCTTTGTTTGCTTCGCGAACAAAGGGCTGGGCAGTCTAAAGTGACACTTGAAACACTTTATGGGGGTTGCGCTCGTTTCCCGACTTAACGGAACACCTTACGGCACGAGCTGACGACGACCATGCAGCACCTGGTCTAGCACCCTCGAAGGACATCCTATTTCTAGGCTCTGCAGCTAGATTTCAAACCCTGGTGAGGTTCCTCGCTTACCGTCGAATTAAACCACATGCTCCACCGCTTGTGCGGATCCCCGTCTATTCCTTTGAGTTTTAATCTTGCGATCGTACTTCCCAGGCGGCATACTTATCGCGTTAGCTTCGGCACGGAGAGGGTCGATTCTCCCCACACCTAGTATGCATCGTTTACGGCGTGGACTACTGGGGTATCTAATCCCATTCGCTACCCACGCTTTCGCAGCTCAGCGTCAGAAATATGCCAATCAGTTGCCTTCGCCTTGGGTGTTCTTTATGATATCAACGCATTTCACT
>CAZBFG010000039.1:0-5594 GCA_964491155.1 uncultured Bdellovibrionales bacterium
GGTTGATAGGCTATAGGTGGAAGTCTCGAGAGGGATTAAGCCAAGTAGTACTAATAAATTTATTCAACTTTCTTTTTTCTAATCTTGTTTCACAGGAGCAATCCGGTGAAGTGAGTACGGTTAGCAGTGAAGAGTGCTTGAGAAGACAGTATATACAGAAGACAGACGACATGAATAGAGAACTTTGGAGGGGAGTGTTTCCGGTGCTTTTAGCGACAGGGTCACACCTGTTCCCATACCGAACACAGCCGTTAAGCCTGTCCGCGCCGATGGTAGCCGCAAGGCAAGAGTAGGTCAGTGCCGGGAACACTCTTCTTCAAAGATTTGAAACGTACAATAACAACCTGCATAAGGCTGTTTTTTGTTCCTTCAAAAGTGATCAGATATGCTATAATGGAAAAAATATCATCATATCGTATGTCCCGGATGCTTCGGCGGATTGTTATTCTTTTTATTTTCTTTTCTTTTAATACTCTTTTGGTGTTGGGGGTGTATTTTGCTTTTATCAAGGCGCCAGAAACCTGTGTCGATCTGAAACAAAATCAGAATGAAGAGGGGATTGACTGTGGGGGCATCTGTACCAATGCTTGTATCGTTGCTACCGTAGGACAAGGCATTCAGGTAAAAGAAGTGGCGTTTGTTCCGGGCGGAGAAGGTCGGTATGATGTGCTTGCGAGGGTTTTCAACCCCAATGCAAATATAGGGGCGACCAGTTTTCGCTATGTCTTTGAGCTTCGCGATATGAGTGGTGCTGTACTGGCCAGTCGCAGTGGTACCGGGTATGTGTTGCCCCAGGAGATCAAGAGTCTGATAGAGCTGAACGTAGATACGACGACGACTCCTGGACAGGTATCGCTTCAGATAACCGATGTGGTCTGGGAGCAATTATCAGGATATCAAGAAAAACCGATTGTCAATATTTATCAAAAGCGCTCAAATCTGGTGAGTGATGGGTTTGGGTATTATGAGACGTACGGATTACTTTCCAATGAGAGTCCCTATGACTTCCGTTCTATTATCGTGAAAATTATCCTGAGAGACTTCTCCGGGAAACCATTGGCGCTCAATACCCATCGTATGGATACGGTGCGAGCACAGGAATCCCGTGATTTCAAGTTGGTATGGCCACTGCCGTTTCCTGGTGTGGTTACCACAACTGATATGGAGATTGATGCTGATGTCTACCATTCAGAAAACTTTATACAGCAGTATTTTTCTGGTGGAGGCGCGCGCTAGAGCCTATCTGATTTTCTGATTTTTTCCTCATGCTCCGTCTTTTTTCAAAAGTAGATTTTGTTTTGGTTGCTGCTGTCACGCTGCTTCTTTTGATTAGTCTGCTTTCGCTGTACAGTTTGTCTCTTTCCGGGGGGACCAATTACTTTCTGAAGCAGTCCATATATGCGGTTATCGGACTGGCAGTCATGTTTTTTGTGGGTTCACTTGATTATCGCTACATCCAAAAACAGAGCACTTTTCTCTATTTCGTCACACTGGGAGTACTGTTTCTGGTCTTGCTCTTTGGAAGCACGGTCAACGGTACGGCTGGATGGCTCTCTTTCGGGTTTTTTCAGGTTCAGCCGGTGGAAGTGGCCAAAGTGACCCTTATTATTTTTTTGGCCAGTTTTATTTCCAAGAAAAAATCAGAGCTCGGTGAATGGACGCGCGTGGTCGCTTCACTTATTCTTTCGGCCGCCCTTATTTTTTTGGTGCTCCGGCAGCCCGACTTGGGGTCTTCCTTGGTACTTGCCGCTATTTGGGGCGGAATGATGCTGGCGTCCGGACTGCGCGCCCGACACTTTATCGTGCTCGGAATTCTGGGGTCACTTTTGGTTTTCGGGAGTTGGTTTCTTTTGGCGGACTATCAAAAGGCTCGTATTGATACGTTTTTGCATCCGGAGAGTGATCCGCAGGGCTCGGGATACAATGTACTGCAAGCCATGGTAGCAGTGGGCTCGGGAGGGCTTTCGGGCAAGGGACTGGGCTATGGCTCTCAGTCGCAACTCTCTTTTTTGCCAGAAAAACACACGGATTTTATTTTTGCTGTCGTTTCTGAGGAATTAGGTCTGATCGGAGCCGGGCTGGTGATCTTTTTGTATGGAGTACTCCTGTACCGGATACGACAGATTGGGGCCGAGGCGAGTGATAATTTTGGGTACCTGCTATCCTTGGGGGTGATGACGATGGTGTTTGTGCAGATTCTCATCAACGTTGGTATGAATGTGGGAGTGCTGCCGGTGACGGGGCTGCCGGCGCCGTTTCTCTCGTATGGGGGTAGCTCGCTTCTGTCGCTCTCTGCCTCACTGGGGCTCTTACTCTCTGTCTATCGGCGGAAAAAAGGCGCTCACGACATGCGTATTTCTCTCGAACGAAGCCTGTTGTAGGAGGTAGGAGGGATTGACCGTGTGTAATACGATTTGGCAAACAAATCGTCAACTGCCTAAAGGCAGTATTACACACGGTTGACGATTCCTTGGGTTTTTGCTAGAATAAAAAGGCTTAAAAAAGGGATTACATCGTATTTTTTCTCGCACTTATGCGTGCACTTCTTATCACTCAGGCCATCGTCGCCATCCTTTTGACCGTGACGATTCTCATGCAAAATCGCGGCTCCGGTCTGGGGGCGGCCTTTGGCGGAGACTTTGGTGGCTATTATACCAAGCGTGGCTTGGAAAAGTTCTTTTTGTACGCGACGGTTTTTTTGGCTGTAGTATTTTTAGTACTCGGAATAGTCAACGTCCGTCTTTCTGTCCTTTCCTAATACCGTTTAGGAGGAGAGTAATCCCTAAAACAAGTCTATTCGTAGCTTTTTCCGTATCATGAGTATTTTTCGCAGGCGCCAGTGGATGGCACTCTTTCGAGCCCTACAAATGCGAGATCGTATACTCGTCCTTTTCTTTGTTTTTTTGGGAGTGAGCGCATTGGTGTTTTGGCTGGGGGCGCTCTATATAGCAGGGACCAAGTCAGTCCCGGATTTTGGTGGTGAATACACCGAAGGCATGGTTTCACAGCCGCGCTATATCAACCCCATTCTTTCGCAGACCAGTGAGGCTGATGCTGATATATCCGAGCTCGTCTATGGCGGATTGTTCGGGTATGATGTCGAAGGTAAAATTACCAATCGTTTACTGGAAAACTATACCCTTTCAGAGGATGGCCGTATCTATACGTTGACGTTGAAGCAGGGAGTCAAATGGCATGATGGAGTAGAAGTTACTGCAGAAGATGTGCTGTTTACTATTCGCGCCATTCAGGATCCGACGTACAAGAGTCCACTTCGCTCCAACTGGCTGTCTGTCGAAGCAGGAGTGGTTGATCGGTATACACTGACGCTGACACTGAAGAAAACATACTTTGGCTTTTTGGAAAGTCTGACAGTCGGTATTTTGCCGAAGCATATCTGGGAAAATATCGCACCGGAAAATTTTTTGCTGGCGGATTATAACCTGGCGCCGATTGGATCTGGACCGTACCGTTTCTATGACTCCGAGAAGGACTCGAGTGGCAATATGCTTTCCTATGAACTGCGCTCTTTTGATGAGTACTACGCTGGCGCACCGTATATTCAGAAGATTACCTTTCATTTTTATCCTGATGAACCAGCACTTCTCGATGCCTACAATCGTAAAGAAGTGCTCGGTATAAATTCTGTGACAGCTGAAACGCTGGCGGAGTTGCAGGAACGCAAGAGTGCTCGGGTGTATGATCTCTCTATTCCTCGCATTTTCGCCGTGTTTATCAATATCACCAAGAGCGAGGCATTGGCTCATGATGAAGTACGGAGTGCTCTCGCATTTGCCACTGACCGCGAAGCGATTATCCGCGATGTTCTTTCGGGAAAGGGGCAGCCAGCTGAAACAGCTCTATTGCCATTTATGAATGGGTATGCCGGTGACATTGCTTTTTCTCGTTACGATGAAAACCAGGCCAATACTATTCTCGATCAGAATAATTGGCAGCGTGGAGCAGATGGTATCCGGGCAAAAAATGGAGCTGTTTTGGAGTTTGATCTCATGGTTCCTGATTGGCCGGAATTGGTTCGAACAGCGGAAATACTGCGTGAACAATGGGAAAAGATCGGGGTACGAGCCAAGGTGGTTTCGCTGAGCGCTGCCGATCTCCAACAAAATGCTATTCGGCCACGCGAGTATGAGGCACTGTTGTTTGGTGAGGCGGCCATGATTGATTCTGACCCGTATTCGTTTTGGCATTCCAGTCAAAAACATGATCCGGGTTTGAACTTGGCAGTTTTTGACAACAAGGACGTTGATGATATCCTGGTAACATTGCGCGAGACGCTCGATCTGGAGAAGCGCAAGGAATTGTACCGGAGTTTTCAGAACATTCTTGTACAGGAAAATCCGGCCATATTTCTCTATAGCCCGACTTATCTGTATGTGGTGAATAGTGTTCTTAAGGGCGTTGAAGTGAAGCATATCAATGCGCCGGCACATCGATTGAGCATGGCAAAGGATTGGTATATAAAGACAAAACGAGTCAAAAAATAAACTCTAAAATTTCTAATTTCTAATAACTAATTTCTAATTAAAACCCTTTCAATTTCTCTTACTTTAGAAATTGGAAATTAGGAATTAGGTATTTCATTGCTATGGTTCACGTACTGGATAAGTCGAATCTCCGACAAATGATTCTTGAAAGTCCGAGTCAGTTTGCGACTGGTTTTGGCTTGGCGGCGGGTATCAGTGTACCGGGTACGTTTCGCTCTATTATGATTTCCGGGATGGGAGGATCGGCGCTGCCGGGCAATCTCTTTCGTATGTACCTGAATGATCTCTTCAGAACAGAGCGACCACAGGAGCAGCCGCTTTCGGTCTATCAGAACCGTTCCTATAGTTTGCCACCGGAAAGCTATCATGAGTGTTTGAACTTTATTTGTTCGTACTCCGGCAATACAGAGGAGACCGTCGCTTCTTTTGAAGAGGCGCTCAAAAAGAATTTGCCGTGTATCGCGCTGTCGGCCGGTGGAAAAATAGAAGAAATGGCCAAAGCCAATGGCGTGCCACATGTGAAGCTACCGATACCGTATGAAAATTTTCAACCACGAGTGGGGACGGGATATTTTTTTGGCGCGATGCTGCAGATTTTGGTGAATCAGGGATTGGTGCCGGATATGACTGGAGAGCTCACAAAAGAGGCAGAGGTACTGAAAGAGCGTATAGGTGCTTTGGAAGAACAGGGGAAGGCCTTGGCCAAGAAAATGATGGGAAAAACCCCGATTATTTATAGTACGGCCAAGTACAAATCAGTGGCTATGGTGTGGAAAATCAAGCTCAATGAAAACGCCAAAACACCGGCCTTTTGGAACTTTTTCCCGGAGTTGAATCACAATGAAATGGTGGGTTGGACCCTGCCTCAGGGTCAGTTTTTTGTTTTGATGCTCCGTGACACAGAGGCACAGGCTCAGATCCAGAAACGTTTTGACATTACGGCGGAATTATTGCGCAAACAAGGGGTAACAGTGGAGATACTTGACATGGAGGGCGGAAGCGTGTATAGTAAAGTATTCACGAGTATTGCCCTGGGCGATCTCGCTTCCTATTACCTGGCCCTCGAATACGGTCAGGATCCGACACCGG
>CAZBFG010000040.1:0-5277 GCA_964491155.1 uncultured Bdellovibrionales bacterium
CTGTTGGCATTGGGATCTGGCGGGTTATTCGGAGTTGGATTGGGACAGAGTCGGCAAAAATTTAACTACTTACCTGAACCGGTGACAGATTCTATTTTTGCTGTTTTGGGAGAAGAACTCGGGCTCATTGGCACGGTTACCGTGGTGGCATTATTTCTCTTTATTGCCTGGCGCGGCTTGCGGATTGCAGCGGCGGCACCGGATGAGTTTGGGCGATTGCTCGCTATCGGCATCGTCTCCTGGATTGTTTTTCAAGCGTTCATCAATATTTCTGCTATTACCGGCCTCATCCCACTCACGGGTATCCCACTGCCGTTTATCAGTTATGGAGGAACATCGCTCGCAGTACTCTTGGCAGCCGTAGGAATCTTGCTCAATATAAGCAAACATTCTACACTGAAATCATAAACAGCGTAGAGCTTTTAGCCATAAGCGTTCAGGAGAGTTTTTGACTGAGTGCTTATCGCTTGATGCTTCTCCTTATCATATGGCATATATTCCACGTGTAGTCCTGACCGGTGGCATCTCCGGAGGACATACCTTTCCGCTCATTGCTGTCGCCCGTTCTTTGCGCAAGCGCTATCCACAGGGGATTGAATTTTTATTTATTGGCTCGCGAGGACACTTCGAGGGTCCGGCTATGGCCGACGAACATATCCCGGCCAAGTATGTTTTGACTGGAAAGCTTCGGCGGTATTTTTCTTTCTTGAACTTTATTGACCCTTTTAAAGTGCCTCTTGGGACGCTTCAGGCACTGTGGCAGTTGTTTGTCTATATGCCGGATGCGGTATTTGCCAAGGGCGGCTCTGCTTCGGTACCTGTGGTAGTAGCAGCGTGGATATACCGTATCCCGGTGGTTATTCATGATTCCGATGCCGTGGCTGGTCGTGCCAATCGTTTTTTGGCTCGCTTTGCCACGCGTATTGCTATCGCCTATCCCAGTGCCGGACAGTACTTTCCAGCAGGCAAGGTTGCGCTCACCGGCAATCCGGTGAGAGAAGAGCTGTTGCAGGGAGACAGGGTCGAGGGGGCAACGCTCTTGGGACTGCGTCCGGAGAGTCCGACCTTGGTTATTTTGGGTGGCAGTCAGGGTGCCCAAGTTTTGAATGAAGCGGTGCTCCGTATTCTTCCGGATTTGTTACGTGAGGGTATACAGGTGGTGCACCAGGTAGGAAAGGAAAATTACCAGTCTTGGATACAAGTGGTTCAGGAAAGCGGTGTTGATACCAAACAGGGTGGCTATGTGACTCGTGACTTTTTTTCTGCCTCGGAACTGGCCGATGTGCTGGCACTGGCAGATGTGGTGTTGTCACGTGCCGGAGCGGGATCAATCGCCGAGCTGGCTGCGACCAAAAAAGCAACGATACTTGTCCCTCTCGCCAATGCTGCCAACGATGAACAGCGCATGAACGCCTATGGCATCGCCGGTATTGGTGGGGCAGTGGTCGTAGAGGAGCCAAACTTGGGCGGACATATTGTACTCGAAAAGATCAAGGAGCTCATGCAAGATTCCGAACTGCGAGCTTTGATGGGGAATAAAATGAATGCCTTTTACCATCCGGATGCAGCCGATGTTTTGGCGGAAGGTTTGGGAACGATGATTGATAGACCCTAGCGTATGACACAGTCTCTCCTCTCATACACGCAGGTGCACATGATTGGCATCAAAGGTGCCGGGATGACCGCTTTGGCTGAATTACTCGTACGTCATGGTGCACAAGTGACCGGATCTGATGTGGCGGAAGTGTTTTTTACGGATGCTATTTTGGCCAAGTTGGGGATAGCTGTCAATCAGTCATTTGATCCCAAAAATATTCCCAAGGAAGCGACGCTCGTCATCTACTCTACAGCCTATACTCGTGAGAAGAATGAGGAACTGGCGGCTGCTTTTGACTCAGGCATCAGGGTGATGAGCTACCCCGAGGCCCTTGGGGCATTGACAGAGGAAAAGCTGACACTGGCTGTCTGTGGCACACATGGGAAAACAACTACGAGTGCGCTCTTGGCTGATACACTCCAGTACCTCGGTAAGGATCCGGCTGCTATCGTAGGGAGTCGTATCATGAGTTGGGGCGGCAATGCGCTTTCTGGTCGTGGGGATTATCTGGTTATCGAAGCAGATGAGTATCAGAATAAACTGGCCAAGTACAGTCCGTTTGCTGTTATCCTGACCAGTATTGATTTTGATCATCCGGATTTTTTTCCGGATATGGAGAGTTATGAACGGGTTTTTGCAGAGTTCGTGGCACGTATCCCGGCTCAGGGGGTCCTGGTTTATTGCGCTGACTCCGCCAGTGTGGTCCGGGTAGCAGGACATGCCCGCTGTCGGACGGTGTCATACGGGACGTTGCCGGAATCGGATTTTCAGGTGGTCGAGTATACGCCGGAAAAGATGGGATTTTTGGCAGAAAAAGAAATGGTACGACAGACATTTTCGGTTCTGCGTGCCGGTGAAACGTACGGGACGTTTCAGTTGCAATTGGCTGGTGTACACAATGCGCTCAATGCCACCGCTGTTTTGGCGCTCCTCTCCACACTCAAGCTTGATAGCGACCGGGTCAAGAATGCACTGGCACGGTTTTCTGGGACAGAGCGTCGTTTCGAATATATCGGCGAGCGCTATGGAGCTCTGATCTATGATGACTATGCACATCATCCAGAAGAAATCCGGGTGACGCTGCGCGCTTTTCGTGATCTGTATCCCGACAAAAAACTCTCGGTTATTTTTCATCCTCATACGTTTACTCGGACCAAGGCTTTGCTTACGGAATTTGCTCAAAGTTTTGACGATGCCGACTTTGTGCGGATTCTCGATATCTATGGCAGTGCTCGTGAAAAGCAGGGAGGGGTCTCTTCTCAGGATATGGTAGATCTTATCAATCGCTTTTTTCCCGGGAAGGCTGAGTATGTTTCTGATAGCCAGGGACTTCCGGAAGAAATAGAGAAGACAATGGGACGAAACGATGTTATTATTACGCTTGGGGCTGGAAATGTTTGGGAAATTTCTCATGCTCTCGTCAAGCGGTAGCAAAAACACAAACTCTATTTTCGTATGATTGCTCTTCGTGAACACGTTTCGTTGGCCCCATTTACGACTTTCAAAATCGGTGGTCAGGCCCGGTACTATGCCGAAGCTTCTTGTGCCATTGAGTTGTCAGAAGTCTTTGACTACGCAGAAAAAAACAAGTTGCCACTCTATGTGTTGGGTGGCGGGAGTAATGTGCTTTTTTCGGATGCCGGATTCCCAGGTATTGTCGTGAGGATCGCGCACGGCGGTATCAAGGTGACGGATGAGCGCATCGCGGTAGGATCTGGTATGCCGCTTTTGAATGTCGTGTGGGCAGCGCGCGAGGCGGGGTTGGCCGGTATAGAGAAGCTCGCCGGTATCCCGGGATCATTTGGAGGTGCCGTACGAGGCAATGCCGGAGCTTTTGGTACGGAAATTGGTGATGTCGTTGCCTCGGTCAAAGCACTCGATCAGCACAGTGGCATGGTGCGAGAATACAAGCAGTCTGAGTGTGCCTTTTCTTACCGCAACAGTGTTTTCAAAAAGAATCCTGCCCTGGTTATTATTTCCGCTGAGTTGAAATTGACTCATGGGGATAAATCAGAATTGGAGCGTATTATCAAAGAAACGATGGCGACTCGTGAGGCCAAGCACCCGCAGACCGCCCAGTGTGCAGGGTCGTTTTTTATGAACCCTGTTGTGACAGACGGACATCTTTTGAAAGAATTTGAGAAGGATACGGGTAATGCCTCCAAGGATGGAAAATTGCCGGCTGGTTGGCTGATTGACCATGTGGGATTGCGGGGGAAGAAGATCGGGGGCGCGCAGGTGAGTGATAAACATCCCAACTATCTTTTGAATACTGGAAACGCGACCGCGCTTGATATCGTGACCCTGGCGAGCTTGGTCAAAACCAAGGTGCGCGACGAGCTGAAGGTCAAGCTGCAAGAAGAAGTCCAGTATGTGGGGTTCTGACTTTTTGTAGGAGGCCATCATGAGCCAGACACTGGTTCGTAAGGTTGCGCTTCCTCAAACTACGGAGGCGCCACGTCTTGTGTGGTACTTAAACAATTTGAAGTGCCCCTTATTGTACGAGGGGAGAATAATCGATTGGCAGTACTGTGACGCTGCCTATTGCGGCAATGATGGCGCAAGTGGGTGTCATGGTTGTTCCAATTGGCGGGAGAGTCCAAGTTATTCCAGATGAGGTGAGAGAAATGACTGATTCTCAGTTTTCGTGCTCTTTTTGTAGCGGCACTGCCGAATTGGCTGATGCACAGTTCATTGGTCTAGCTGATACCACCGATCCTGGTCCGTTCTATACAAGAGGCTGTCATCAGCCATTTTGTAGTGACGGCTGTGCTCAGGGGTACTACCGGCGGTACTATCGCTCTTATGTTGATCTGAATGCAACGCAACAGGGGATAGCGGAAGAGCACTGTCCACAGGCAGGTGACAAGGAGACAGTGCTTCAGGTTGACGATTTTCGACCTTTTCCCAATTGGGACTGATGGGACTTGAAGAACTTCGAGTCCTTTTTTCTTTTCTGGAAAAATTATCTGCCGCCCACATGATTATTGGATGTGCTATACTAGGGCTATGGATACAGAAATTCTTCAAAAATTGCAGGGACAGGACGAAAAACTTGAGCTGATTTATCAGTCTGTCGAGAAGACGCGTAAATATTTCCTCTGGACGCTTATTGCGACAGTGGTTACGTTTGTTTTGCCACTTATCGGACTCATGTTTGCGATGCCATTTTTTATGAGTACGCTTTCGAGTGCCTACGGAATCTAATCCTTTAATGATAAGAGTATGAAAACACGTTTCTTATTCAAGGGAGTTGATATCGATGATCGAACTCGGGACTATATCTTGAAGCGTTTGGCGCGTATAGAAAAGCTGGTGGATCCAGTGAGTGAGTACTCGCTCGAGATTGATCGAGATAAAAAGGGCAAGTTTCGGGTGGAAATTATGGTCAAGACGCCACACAATTTGTACCGGGCGGAAGAAACGACCGTGAGTGTCGAGGGTTCGACCGACATAGTCATCGATGAATTGGAAGCGCAGATTGATAAGAAAAAAAACAAGAATCGCGATCTGAAACTGCGTGGTAATCGTTCTATTAAGAAAAAATTGGTTTTGGACGCCGCCGCCCGATTTTAGAAAATTCTTGGCTTGTATAAGGGAAAAATTCCGTTACATAGACGGGATTTTTCTTTTGACTTCAATTGTCGTTCTTGATAGAATGAACAGGACTTTCATAGTCA
>CAZBFG010000041.1:0-4846 GCA_964491155.1 uncultured Bdellovibrionales bacterium
GGCCAAACAATGGTATCCTAAAGGGGAAACTGACCATGAAGCGTTTCCTTTTTTTGTTGTCTATCGGATATGACCTACCAATTTTATCTTGAAAAATTTGAAGGCCCGCTTGATCTGTTGCTTGCCTTGATTGAAAAGGAAAAGCTGGATATCACGCAGGTCAGTCTGGCACAGGTAGCCGATCAGTATCTGGGGTATATTCGTGATGAAAAAAATATATCACTTGAGAATTTGTCAGCTTTTCTTACTATTGCCGCCAGGCTTATTTTGATCAAGTCACGGGCGCTTCTTCCTATTCTTAATTTTACTGACGAAGAAGAGGAAGCTATGGAGGATTTGGAACACCACCTCAAAACGTACCAGCTCTTTCGTGAAGCTTCACAGAAATTGGGAAACCTTTTTGTGAAGTCCTCATCTGCCTATTCTCGAGCTGGTTTTTTGGGCATGCAGGTAGTCTTTTCTCCACCAAAAGGTATTACCCGGGAAGCGCTTCGGGGTCATTTTAGCGATGTGCTCGGGGGTATTCCGGTTTTGGAGATCTTGCCAGAAAAAGAAATTGCCGTGATTGTTACTCTCGAAGAGAAAATGTTGTACTTGCAGCAAACACTGATGGAGCGTGTTGAGTCTTCATTTCATGAATTGATCGGACATACTGCCAATCGGGTAGAAGTGATTGTTTCTTTTTTGGCGATGCTTGAGCTGATCAAACAACGGTTTATTCATGTCAAACAGGAGGAGTTTTGGAGTGATATTCATATAACGCGTTTACCATAACACTATGAGTGAGCAGATTCGAAAAACTATTCTTTCCGAGTTGGAGTCGCTCCTTTTCATGAGCGGAGAGCCGGTGTCTTTTGCTCGATTGGCGGCGGTACTTGGTATTTCAGAGGAGCAAGTTTCCGAGGTGGTAGCATCGCTGGCTCTTCAGTATGAAGAACGTGTTGATGCAGGATTGAAAATCCTGGTGCACGATGCCTCTGTGGAACTCGTGACCAAACCAGCCAATGCCGCACTCGTGGAGTCGTTTATCAAGAATGTACGAGAAGAAGGGATGAGCAAGGCGGCGCTCGAAGTGCTCTCTATCATCGCCTACCGCGCCCCGGTCTCTCGTGCCGAAATAGATGCTATCCGTGGGGTGAACTGTAGCTTTACGCTCCGAAATCTTTTACTCAGAGATTTGATTACTCGTGAGGGAAATCCGAGTGATAGCCGCGGGTATCTTTATCGTCCGACGTTTAAATTTCTCGAGGTGCTCGGCATAGAACAAGTAAGTGAACTGCCGGACTATGCTACGTTGTCTCAAGATGAACGTCTCCGGATGATTCTGACTGAAGCGGCCGATGAACAAGTGAACCCAGTTGAAATTCCAGAAACAAAATAACGTATGCGCTCCTTTTTTCTTTTTTTTGCCGTATTGTCCGTTGGAATATTGTTTTTTTCTTCGGAACAGGGAAGACCGATACTCTCTCGATTTTTGGGAGATGATTTTGGCACGCGCAAGGCGGTGTTGGGATCGGTGGCACCGGAACCGGTGGCGCTCCCGCTTTTTTCGGAAAATCGAGAAATGGCCGTGAGTTATCAGCCGGAGTTCAAGGAATATTCGCCGCGTCTAACTATCGTTTCCGCGCATGCATCTATAATTATGGATGCGGAATCGGGCAAGGTGTTGTATGAACGCAATGCCCATGAGCGCCGTCAGATAGCATCACTTACCAAGTTGTTTACGGCTACATTGGTCATGGAACGGATAGCAGATCTGGAGACATTGGTCACTATCGATGAAGAAGCGGTGTATTCGGAAGGAACACGGATAGGGTGTCCTCGTTCGGGTTTTTGTAACGGTGTGCGTCTGAAAGTGGGAGAAAAAATTTCTGCTCGCAATCTTTTGAAGGCCGCTCTCATGAACAGTTCCAACGATGCTGCCATCGCTTTGGGGAAACATATCGGAAAAACACAGGAGGGTTTCGCGGTGATTATGAATAAGCGTGCCCAAGAGCTGGGGCTCGTCAATTCGAATTTCTGTACTCCTTCCGGTTTGGAGCCGGATGGACGCGAGCACGAGTGTTATTCGTCGGCATCTGATATCGCCAAAATTGCCGTACACGCACTGCAGTTTCCGGAAATCTGGGAGATTATGCGCTACGAAAAACAATTTATCACTTCGGCTGACGGGGAGTTGTCTCATGAAATTTTCAATACCGATCAGTTGCTCGGGCAATTTCCGAACCTCTTGGGCACCAAGACGGGTTTTACACCGCTTGCCGGATATTCTCTTTTGGCGGTAGCGAGTGATTATTCTACCAAACACAAAGTGATTGCAGTGGTTCTCGACGATCAGTCGCGCTGGCAAAGTATTCAGTCTATGTTTGATTGGAGTTTCCAGGCTTTTGATTGGAAGTAACAGCTCATGAGTGACTTCGAAAAAATCGATCAACAAGGTATACTAAGAGTAATAAGAAGGGAGATATAATTTTTTTAAACTTCGTGTTTGAAGTTGTACTACCAGGTATGGAAACCATCCAGATTGCGCAGATACAGAATGTTCCGCATGTCCTCAATGTGTTAAAAGTCATGACCACTGGTTTACTAGCTTTTCTGCTTGCGTTTGCATTGACGCCTTTGTGGACGCATATTTTGTATCGATACAAGTTTGGTATCAAAATCAAAGAAAAGTCAGTTAATGGTGAACAGCTGACGTTTGTAAACAAACTACACGCCGCCAAGGCAGGGACACCGACGATGGGCGGAGTGATAGTGTGGGTAAGCGTTTTGATACTGGTACTGCTTTCACATTATGTATTCCCTTTTATTGCTGATTGGACTAACACCAACTTCATCGCTCGTTTGGATTTTTTCAAGCGTTCCCAGGTCTGGTTGCCTTTGTTTGCATTGGTTACGGCAGGTCTACTAGGTCTCTTGGATGATTATATGAGCGTTCGGGGTCGTGGATCAAACAAGGGCGGCGGTATGCGATTTGCTTTTCGGTTTTGGTGGCTCTTTGCTATCGCAGGGTACGGTGCCTGGTGGTTTTATAGTAAATTGGGTTGGGATGAGATTCATGTTCCGGCAGTGGGTGACTTCACTATTGGGTGGTGGTATATTCCGCTGTTTATTTTTATTATTCTTTTTGCGGCGATTTCTTCCAATGAAACTGACGGCCTGGATGGATTAAATGGAGGAGTACTCCTCATCGCTTTCAGTGCCTTTTCGCTCATCGCTTTTATGCAAAACAAAATGGACCTGGCAGCATTTTGTGCGGCGCTTGCCGGCGCTTTGCTGGCTTTTTTGTGGTTCAATATTTATCCGGCTCGATTTTTTATGGGTGATACCGGCGCCATTGCTCTCGGGACAACACTTGGGGTCGTTGCCATGCTCACCAATTCTGCTCTGGTGTTGTTTATTATCGTCGCCATCTATTCGCTTGAATCTGGGAGTGCGGCCATCCAGCTCATCTCCAAGAAATACTTCGGACGGAAGGTATTTTTGGCGGCGCCATTGCACCACCATTTCGAGGCCAAGGGTTGGCCGGAGCCGAAAATCGTCATGCGAGCCTGGATATTTACAGCCCTGACGGCCTTGATCGGTGCTATGATCGGGATTTTGGGGATGGGAAAGTAATTTTTTAGATGTTAGTGAGAATTGGAACAGTTACTGAGTAACTATTGAGTGATACTGCTATGTCATTACGAAGCATGGAGGGAGTGGATTTTTCAAATCAAACCGTATTGGTTCGTGTTGATTTCAATATTGAACAGACCAATATATCCAATGTGGAGGAACACTTTCGTTTGGATATAGTCAAAGAGACGGTGGATACGATTGCGGTTGCTCCAGGAGCCCGCATTGCTCTCCTCACTCACTTTGGTCGCCCAGAAGGGAAAAAAGTGGACAAGTACTCGGTTGTGAAGATTCAAGAGTCAGTCAGTCGTGCTTTGGGTCGGGACATCGTGTTTGTTTCTGACTGCATCGGAGCGAGCGTGGAGCGTGCGCTTGAGCAGTCGGCCCCGGACCAAGTCCTCCTTTTGGAAAATGTGCGTTTTTATGAAGGAGAAGAAAAAAATGATGAGTCTTTTGCGCGAGAGCTAGCCAAACCATTCACGCTTTTTATCAATGAAGCTTTTAGTGTCTGTCATCGCGCCCATGCTTCCGTTGAGGCTATCACGCGTATACTACCATCGTATGCTGGTCTGAGGCTTTTGAAAGAAGTTGATGAGCTCAGTCGTGTAAGTCTCTCTCCAGAGCACCCGGCTATTGCTATTGTCGGGGGCGCTAAGATTGAAACCAAGCTCCCACTCATACACGCGCTCGAAGAGCGCTACGATGCTATTTTGGTTGGTGGCAAAGTGGCCAATGAGGCCATTGATCAAAAGATATCCTTTTCAGAAAAAGTGCTGCTTCCAAAAGATTTTGACTCCAGTGATCGTCTCGATATCGGACCGCAAACGGTCGGGTATTATACCCAGATCATCAATATGGCAAAAACAATTATCTGGAATGGACCGATGGGAAAATTTGAAGAAAAGCCTTATGACATCGGCACCGACGCTATTTTACATGCCCTGCTCTCGAGCAAAGCGTATGTCGTGATCGGCGGAGGGGAATCTTTGGCAGTATTGGAACGGGCAGGTGTCATAGGAAGAGTGAGTTTTGTGTCTTCGGGTGGTGGCGCCATGCTTGAATACTTGAGTGGCCAGACGTTGCCGGGATTAGCTGCTCTTGAGCCTATCTAAATTCTCACCGCTGAGTTAGGGTAGAAACCAGTGCTTGTCTCATAAAACATCCATATTTCGGCTGAAAACCTCTCAAAGCTCGTTGGATTATCATGATAGTCCGCCTCACTTTTCAA
>CAZBFG010000042.1:0-4303 GCA_964491155.1 uncultured Bdellovibrionales bacterium
GGCGTCGCGACCATTTCTCTCGCCAAACTCCTGACACATATCCTGCGGGATTAGAAAAAAAGATGAAAAAGATATTTTAAAATGTTACATGAAACCAATAGCCGTGGTGCAGAGGTAACATTTGTCAGTGGGAGCGGTCGTTCCACTCCAAAGGCAGACAAGCCCCTGAAACCAGGGGAACGACCGCTGTTTGAAAATCTTTCCTTCTTATTCATAAATCATAAATCTTCAATCCCTATTCGTTTCGTCTTGACATTCTCTTGCCAAGCTCTATCGGGGGGGGTATTATAGGAGAAAGAGTTGAGAAGATAGAGATTGGGAAATAGAGTTTAGAGTTGAGGTAAAGAGAAAAACAAAATCAAAAGAAGCGGACGCACCGCCCACAGGCGGAACGACCGATCCCATCACCACTTACCATCAAAATAAAAAAAGTACAAAACAAATACTATGTCTCATCGCACTACAGTACGGAATGTGTCGTTCACGAGTCTCAGCATTCTTTTCGGAGGCATTTTTCTTGCCTCCTTTTTCATATCTCCCGTCCAGGCGGTGACTCCGTCCGCTAATGCGCCCGCCTCGGGTGATCTCCCTCCAGAAATACAGGTACTTCTCAAAAAAGATCCAAAGATTTTGACGGACGATGAGAAGCAGAAAATTCTCTCTGTTATCGATTCTGGACCATCACTCGCACCGTCACCTGAAATTCCTGCGAATACGGTCGACTGTTTTGATGATTATAAATTCGGCTCCGTACAGGTAGATGTTTCACCAACGCTCGCACAAACCCTCCCCGGTATCACTCTCCCATTTAAAGGGAAGCTCAAGAATGACAATCCGTATCCGATTATCAATGGGTCGGTGTACGTGAAGATATTCAAAACAGACAAAAACGATGCCAGTAGTGATAGCCTCATCCATCAGAACGGCTATCCGATGGTCGATTTCTTCGAGGCAGGCAAAGACATCGTCATTCCCGCCAAGAGCGAGAAGGATTTCTCGTTCGAATGGCAAGTCCCGGGAAACCTCTCCGGAGGAGACTACGAAGCGGATTTTTTCTTCGTAACCGATTCGCGGTTCAACCTCCTGGGGCTTTCCTTCACCGATGACGTCACAGGGAACAAAGCAAGCTTCAAAATCACTTCTAACAATCAATCCCAAGTCGTTTTCAACAAGAACACCGTCACCCTCAATGGGAATCAGTATAGTTTCGCCGCTTTCCCCCCACGTTTTACGAAAGATGAGGAGGTGAAGGCCGAAGTAAAGCTCATCAATCCATCAAATGAACAAAAGGTTATCGCTCTCAAGTGGCAGCTTTTCAATTGGGATGGACTTCGACCACAGAATCGCCTCGATGAACAGACTGAGCTCATCACGCTCAAACCAAAAGAAACGAAGTCTCTCTCCTATACTGCCACGAAAGCTACCGGTTCCGTCTCCTATCTCCTCATCGAAGCGAAGGATGGAGATGCGAGTTCGATCATGAATATCCGTTTCGTTCGTGACGGTATCGAAGAAATGCGTCTCAACTTCCCGAGCGTCACGAGCTTCCCGGTGACGGAAGGAAAGGAGATGAGTATCTTCTCCTGTGTTCATTCGACTAATACGCCGAAAATCGATGGGAATGAAATCTCCCTCTCCCTCACTGATGCTGATACTCATGAGACGATTCATTCTTTTACCTACAAGGGTGCTATCACCGGAGCGATGATGGGAGTGAAAGAAAGTTTCACCCCGAAGAAGAGTTTCGGCCGCGTAAATCTCACTACCACTCTCAGACATAATGGTCAGATGGTCGATACGGTGACGCAGACATACGACTGTCATGATATCGATGCGAGCTTGTGTCCACAGGCAGTGAACAATGAACAGGGAACAGTGAGCAAGAACGGAAGCAAAACGTTTTGGTATGCCTTGATCGCCCTGCTTTCAGTTATCGGTTTCTTCGCTATCGTGTGGAAAAAAATGAGAGATCGACGGTAGTATGTATCATACGACAGTGAAGTGTATTCCGTGGTAAGCGATAAACAAATATATTTTTTTATGAAAATGAAGCTCATAATACAATCCGCAGGTATCTTTCTCCTCGCGTTCGGATTTCTCTCGATCGCGGTCGGGAGGGCGGAGGCGAAGAGTGATACCTGGAATAGTGGGAATAGTGGTCCTAATACTGGACTGTGGTATCACGGGTTTGCTCCTTTGTATGTGACGACTATCGAAGCGTATTACCCTGGTTTGAGGGATTATAACGTCACCGTCCACCGCAACGCATCAGTACTTCAAAATGGCTCAGTGATTGATGAATCATCTCCAATTTCAGTGGGAGATACCATCTCCTTTTTAACACCTGTTGTCGATACCGACATTTCATGGAATGGAACAGGTAACTTTTTGGACACTCCGTTTGGACACTGGAGAGATAATGCCAGGGCCATAGATGATGCTGAACTGAATTGGGGTGAGCGTCATGAGCAAACCTATGTTCTTTTCTCAAATCAACTCGCTTCAAATGTGCTCATTCCATTATCAGTCCACCCCTCAACAATCACCTTCACCCACAACGGTAGCACAGCTGGATACACCTGTGATGCAAACGGTGATAACTGCACCATTACCTCACCTGGTGTGTTTGAGACGCAGGTTGTCTATAGTGAGACGTATGGGAAGTTTTATTATATGTATGTAGCCCCCTACGAGATGCTGGCCACGATGATTAGCTGGTATTATGCGAATCCTGGGCTTGATTATCCAGAATTAAAGCAATGGCCAGCATTAGATGGATGGTGGGGTTACCATACAAAAATTCCTATGGCACATTACACATATGTATATGATGGGATTGGTCCTTTTAATCCCGACTACTCCCTCCCCATCCCCTCCCAAACCATCACCTTCACCCTCAACGCCGCCACACCAAGTGGCGTCCCCGCTCCTCCCACCGTCACCCCGCAACCCTTCAGCGGAAACACCAATACCTCTTACCTCTTCTCCTTCACATCAACCGATCCCGATAATGATCAGATCCGTTACGCTGTAGACTGGAATAATGATTCTCTCGTCGATGACTACACTTCGTATGTTTCTTCCGGCACCTCCCAATCGCTCTCCAATCCTCCCGTCCAATGGTCTCTCGCCGGAACCTATACTTTTCAAGTCCGTGCCGAAGATACTAACGGAGGTGTTTCTTCTTGGACACTCGCAAGTGTCACGCTCACCGCAATAGTCAATGGTGCCTGCGGTCCGGCTACGCTTGTCCCATCCGGTCCGACCCCGACCATCGGTCTTTGCACCACCGGAACGAGCACTCTTCCAACGCAGAGCGGAATCAATTGGGCGTGGAGTTGTAATGGCAGTGGAGGCGGTACCAGCACCCTTCCTGATGCCTGCACGACTCTCGTACAGACCTACACCCTCTCTGCTACCAAGACGCTCGGTCTCGGTTCTGCCGGTACTATCATTGATACCACACCAACGGTTACCAGTATCGATACATCGGCAGGAAGAGACAGCGAGAGTGTCCCTTACAATGCCTCACGCACCCTCCGTGCCAACCCAACGCTCTCAAACGTGAGTTGGAGTGGCTGTACCTCGGTATCCGGCAATGACTGCACGATAAACAATATCATCTCAGATAAAACAGTCACCGCCACCTTCACGAGAAATGCGGAACCGGGTATCTGCGGATCGGCCGATGGCAGCTCATCTGAAACTGCACCAGCAGTAGGAAGTCTCTGTAGTTCGGGGGCTCCTAGTCCTTCTACACCGAACCTCTCTGGAACGACGTATTCTTGGAACTGCAATGGAAGCTTCGGCAGCGCCGTGAATGTTTCTTGCTCTGCCACACAACTTCGAAATTACAATTGGAGAGAAGTGAGTCCGTAGAGGGATGTTATGGTTGTGTTTATAATGGATCACGCGTTTAGAGGCTCAACCTCCTTTAGGAGGTTTAGCCTCTTTTTTACAGCGGACACACCGCTTGCAGGACCGATCGCATTGCTACATGGAGTGTTGTTGGTTAGCTTGACCCCGCACCTATTATGCGCTAAAAGCTTGATGTATCGGAGCAATTGATGATTTGAAAAGTACCTGTTTTACCTATAAAGTTTCATGTGCGCCAAAGGCGTTGCGCACAATTGGTGCCTGGGCTTGACCCCGCACCTATTTGGAACTATTGAAGTCTGTGGCTTCAACAAAAACAAAGATGATACTTTTTAAAGGAGTTTTGATAGAGCAATGAGTTCTTTTGCGCCCTTGGCGCTGTGCCAAATAGGTGCGGGGTTGACACCGTTTAAATAGCTTGATAGTA
>CAZBFG010000043.1:0-3453 GCA_964491155.1 uncultured Bdellovibrionales bacterium
GGACCGGCTGGTGCACAACGCGCACCGGTTCGAGCTGGAGGGCGAATCGATAAGGAAGGAGCTTCAAAAACGAAGGGGAAAGGAGGTTTGATCGGGGGGCCTCGGCAGCCATGGTTAACGAGGGCTGAGCAAGGCAAGGGGGCTCAAACGCCGCCCCCTCGCCCTGCACCCCCTCCCCGGCTTAAACGTCCATTTGTTGACGCGATGCCGATAATTCACACATCATGATTCAGACCAGCGTCGCTTCGCTCCGATGGCTATCGCCATCAGCCCGGAATGACTATCGGCATCAGATCGGAATCGTTATCGGCTTCGTCGGAATAGGCATAGCTGTTCGTTTTGACTAACGAGCACCAGTGATATACGATTACCATAATGTAACATTTAGATTAGTTATTTTATTGGAAACACATTTATATGAATGCAATTATATATTGCCGAGTATCCTCAAAAGAGCAAGTTGATGGCACCAGCCTCGATGTCCAGGGGGCGGCCTGTAATGATTATGCCAAGGCGCATCAAATGACAATTATCCGAGAGTTCGTCGAGCAAGGCGAATCGGCGAAATTCGCCGACAGAACAAAGCTCATTGAGCTAATGGAATTCTGCAGAAAACATAAGGGTGAAGTTCAAACCCTTCTAGTTTGGAAGGTTGACCGATTCGCTAGAAATGTGTCAGATCATTTCAGTATAAAAGCTACTCTGCTCCGCTACGGCGTTAGGGTTGTGTCGGTTACTGAGGCGATTGGCACAAATCCCGAGGGTCAACTCATGGAGACCATCCTTGCGGGGTTTGCTCAGTTCGACAACGACGTTCGGGCAATGCGTACCGTCCATGGGATGCGGAAACGCGTACAAGAGGGAATACAGCCGTGGCACGCACCCCTGGGTTACAAATCTTCACACCAAAAAGGCGAGAGAAAGAATCTCCCCGACATGGAAGATCAACCAACATTTGATCTCCTCAAAATCGCCTGGGAGCGATTTGCGACGGGCGCCTACACAAAAAGAGACATTCGCCGGCTTCTTAAATCCCTCGGTGTAGTTTCGAAGCGAGGCGAGTTCCTAGCGGACCAGTCGATTGACAAGATATTCTCCAACCCGTTTTACGCCGGAATTCTTGTTGATCCCTGGAGCGGCGAGGAAATTATCGGAAGACATCCGCCCATGGTGTCTCCCGAGGATTTTGCGCGCGTCCAACAGGTAATCTTTCGTCGAAATAGATCTAAGCAGCACGAAAAATACCGCGCAGAGTTTCCTCTCCGCGGTCTGATTCGCTGCTCTGAATGCCAGCATAGGCTTTCCGGAAGCTTTTCGACTGGCCGATCATCGCGATATCCCTACTACCACTGCAAGAACAAGGTGTGTTCGCAGAGGACGAAATCCCTTCCAGTGGCTAAAACTGATTCCGAGTTCATTGGCCGCCTGCACGAGATTGCACTCAATCCACAATTCGTGGAGCCGTTTCGCGGTGTCCTTCTGGATATTGCAAAACAGCAGGACGCCACGGTCGGAGTGAGTAAGGCCCAAGTCAGCGGACAGCTTGATCGCGTGGACCGGCAATTGAACGAACTCATCGCGCTTCGCGCCCGTGAGGTCATTAGTGACACAGAGTTTGACACCCACCGAAATCGGCTCAAATCCGAACGATACGAATTGACTTCACAAATCGCGTCATTCGGACCTACTACGCTCGACGAAGTAGAAGACAAGCTCGAAGCTGTTATTCGCATACTTGCAGCGCCCGCCGAAGTCTGGAAAGAACTACGAACGCAGCTTCGGGGCCGGTTCTACGAACTCGTCTTTCCCAATGGAATCTGCGTTGGACAAAGTCGAACCGCAGAAACGGGGCTAATCTTCGGGCTGCTTCCGGAAAAATGCATTCAAGAAACAGATCTTGTGACCCTACGCGGAGTCGAACCGCGCTTACAGCCTTGAAAAGGCCGTGTCCTAACCGATAGACGATAGGGCCCTAAATCAAATCGGAGATTTGATCGGGCGACCCGCTACTGCGGGTTTAGCCAAATAAAACCTCATTTGAACCGACTTAATATAACATTTTTTCAGGAAATTGCAAAAAATATTTTCCCCTCCAAAATTGCGAAATTGGGCAAAAATTGATAGATTGTAAAGGTAAACATTGCGCGATTAGCTCATTTGGCTAGAGCGGGTCATTGACGTTGACCAGGTGGTAGGTTCGAATCCTACATCGCGCACCATGATCATCCTCGGTATCGAAACAAGCTGTGACGAAACAGCAGTGTGTGTAGTGGAGGCAACGGGGGGACTGGAGTCCCCTTCTTTTTCCGTACTCGGAAACGGACTCTTTTCGCAAGTGGCTTTACATGCCCAATATGGTGGGGTTTACCCCAACCTCGCAAAGCGAGAACATGGTCGCAACCTGCCCCCTTTGCTCCAAAAAGCCCTCCAGGAAGCAGGGTTATGGCGGGACAGTGCAGAAGACGGCCAGGCAATTTCTGAGCTTCCTGTATCGCACCCGTCCTATTCGTCCAATAAGTCCTATTTGTCCCATGAACCCTCATGGGCGAAAATTGAGGAAATCCTCGCGAAAGAGCATGGCGTTTTTGAAGTTTTCAGAGCATCTCTTGAACACATTGCTCGACCCAACATCGACCTCATTACCGTAACTGCGGGTCCAGGTCTTGAGCCCGCACTCTGGGTCGGTATTTCATTTGCCCAGGCTTTGGGAGAACTTTGGAATATACCCGTCCTCCCAACTAATCACATGGAAGGTCACATCAGTTCCGTTCTCGTAAACACCCCAGAAAACGCCATCGTATTCCCTGCTCTTGCACTCCTTATTTCAGGTGGGCACACAGAGCTCGTTGAAATACAGAGCTGGGGGCAATACAAAAAAATCGGGCAAACTCGAGACGATGCCGTGGGTGAAGCATTCGACAAGGTGGCTCGCATGCTTTCTCTCCCATACCCTGGTGGACCTGAAGTTTCAAAACGTGCACACATCGCTCGCGAGAAACACCTTCCAAAAGTGTTCACCTTGCCTCGACCCATGATCCACTCACATGACTTTGATTTTTCTTTTTCAGGCCTCAAAACTTCAGTCCTCTATACTTTTAAAGACCATGGTGAACTCACAGAAGATGAAGTCGCCGACCTTTGTAGAGAATTTGAAGACGCTGTCACTGAGGTACTTATTTCAAAAACATCCAAAGCGCTCGAAGAAAATGGTGCTCGCACACTCATTATTGCGGGTGGAGTCGTCGCAAATACTTATATCCGAGAATCTTTCACTCATCTGATTGAAGAAAAATTTCCTGATATCACGCTACGCATTCCGACAAAAGATATGTCGACTGACAATGCACTCATGATCGCTTCTGCGGGATACATTGAACATTTACTTCACCCAGAGAAAGTAAATCGAAAAATTAAAGCTCAGGGAAATATGAGTTTCTAAAACTCGTATTATAT
>CAZBFG010000044.1:0-2985 GCA_964491155.1 uncultured Bdellovibrionales bacterium
GTCATTCCACCGTCTCCAAATCTCTTCCTTGGCTACCGAGAGCGAAGTATAGATACCCAGATCCACCGCTGATTGTACTGTTTCCGTTGTCTTAACTGTCCCCACTTCTTTCGTTTGCTTCTCATCAGTCATACCCTTCAGCATTACTCATTATTCTCCCCTCTTCAATCACTGCGATACAGAAAAGGCATAGCTCTACCTTTCAGCCAGCACCCTCTCATTTTCTTGATTATACAATAAACACCTCTTTTAGCAAGAGGGAGAGGTAGTGTGCAGACACATATTGATCGACGAGCTGAGGTTTATACACCGAGCAAACCCTTGAGCGAGAGATGTAAATCACTCGCCACAAAGACAAAGTCAGCGTAGGATTTCAGGTTTTGCACATCTTTTTCAAGGGCCTAGGTTCAACAAGTAAGTGCAACATCGTAAAATGTAGTATGTGGCACAAAAAGAAAAAACGGATGGAAACAAAATTGTCTCCACCCGCGTTACTCTTTCTGCAATAATACTCTCACCCAGCGAACAATGGTGCCAATACGGTGCGCCACAACCAGATGCCGAAGGTCACCAAGACTGTCCAGCGCAGTGTCCAGTAGGCATTGGAGACGATGACGCTCGACCAGAAGATTATGTAGTCTTTTCTGGTCAGACCGTTGAATCGGTTACCTTCCTTCCTCAGGTACACGGTGACCATAAATGGGTCCGCGTATACTGAGAGAACGAAGAAAGCCGCCACATCACCGAGTTTCAGGAATTTTCCGATAAAGCGATTGCCCTCGAACTGGTGCTGGACGTTTTTCACAGCCTCGAACCCGAACCAGTCTCTTTTCAGCCAATCGTACAGCCGTAAGTAGCCGTAGCAGAAAAGGGCTGACAGAGGAGCCATAATAGTAAAAACTACCAGTGAGCCATAAGCGGTGCCAAAGGTAGACACGGCATACGCCGATACCGCTCCGTAAATGAACTGGTCGAAAAAGATTTCCTCACCTTTCTTGACCGTATGACCGAGAGCGATAGTGCCTATCTGTTCTTTGTAAGAGACCATCTTTGTGACGAATGACTTCGTGGTCTGCACATAGGACAAGTGGGTGATTACCGCTCTGACGGGTACCGAAAATACCGGC
The DNA here is from genome assembly GCA_964491155.1 of uncultured Bdellovibrionales bacterium. GTDB lineage: Bacteria > Patescibacteriota > Minisyncoccia > Moranbacterales > UBA1568 > UBA1568. Next base: position 1,128 of record CAZBFG010000044.1, read on the forward strand.
ACCATACTGATCGCCATCACGGCAAATGATACCGATGGTGTAAGACTGATAGTTTTTTGCAACATCGTCGTACCTAGTAAGAAAAAACTTTCTGTCAGAAGCAAAAGACCAAAACCATTTTTACCACGTTGAAAAATTCTCTGAGCACCGCCCAAGATATCTTTTTTCCCGAAAGCAAAAATAAAAAATGAAGTCGATGTAACACCGAATGAAAAAAATAAAAATGCGCTCCAAAAGTCAGTGCCCGGAACCGAATATGCCATTTTGCTGACAATCATACTGAGCGATAATGAAAAAATGACAATAACCATCGGCATAATCACTCTACTACCGTCAATGCGCTGTTTCTTGCCGTCAAGCAGAAAAAGAGAAACACCAAAAAATACGACAAAGATCCAAATGTAATAGTCCCACACCAATATCTCTCCTAGAAATATCCATGCCAGAAAAGGAACAACGAAGATACTCAGATTCAAAAGGATTTGAACCAAAACTACATTACCAGAAACTGAAAGCACTTGGCGATACCAAAAAAAAGCGAATGCAAATAATCCACCGGCCACGCATGAATAGAGCAACAAGTCGTTTACTGGTATAGGTACACCAATGATACCGAAGAGCACCAACAGCCACGGCAGTAACTGAAAAATACCAAGTACAAGAACATCATCACACGCATCTTCATACTCATCACGAATCAAACGAGTATCAAGCACAGATACCAGTGTCCAGAAAAACGGTACCAGAAACGTAATGACTACCCAATTTGTCATAACGGAATCGAAAAAGTTTAAATTCTATTATACACCAAAAAAACCACCTTGTCAAATGAAAAGTGCCTCTTTTGGCTTATAAAAGGGATATTCTTCTTTTTTACGCTTGATATTTAGTCTCTATCAGACAGAAAAATCACTTCTCTACCACGGGAATTTACATCTTGCGATAGGGATGAGCCGGATAGGTACCCAAAGAACGTACCTCTTCCGAAAAGAATTCCAATTCTTGAAGAGCCAGCTTCATCGTCGGATCTTCCGGATGGGCTTCCGCTTCTATATAGAACTCCGCTGACTGAAACCCTTCGCCGAGGTAGCTCTCAAGTTTGAGCAGATTGATTCCGTTGGTCGCGAATCCACCGATCGCTTTGTACAAAGCAGCCGGTACGCTGCGCAAACGAAAGAAAATGCTCGTAATAACTTTTCCACTCCCTTGCTTAGGAATATGCACCTCCCGAGCGATAATGACAAACCGCGTCGTGTTATGCTCCGCGTCTTCGATGTTGCGAGCCAGCTCTACCAACCCATAGAGCGTACCCGCCAAGGGCGAAGCAATCGCCCCAACTGTCGGGTCTCCCTTCTCTTGTACTTCACGGGCGGCACCAGCCGTATCCTCTGCCACCATCGTCTTGAATCCGTGCGCGCGGAGGTACTTCCGACACTGCGCCAAAGCGTGGATATGGCTGTGCACTTCGCGGATGCTCTCAAGAGTCGCTTCCGGCACACCGAACAAACGGTGTTCAATAGGCTGAAAATGCTCTCCGACAATCGCGGTATCGGTATCACGCAAAAGATGGTGGATATCAGCGACCCGCCCGGCGATAGAATTGTCAATTGGAATCATCGCGTAGTCAGCCTTGCCCTCTCGCACCGCGGTAAAGACATCTTCAAAAATGAGACAGGGTAAAGTAACGCTATCTGGAAAGACTGCTCGCGCCGCAATATCCGAATTGGCACCCGGTTCTCCCTGAAACGCGATCGGCAACTTTGTATTCATATTAAATATGAATGGTTTTAGAGCAGAGCTATATCCTTGTTTGTCTGTCATACCTTTACTTTAAGTGCGACTCTTTCTTGAATCGCTC
>CAZBFG010000045.1:0-2496 GCA_964491155.1 uncultured Bdellovibrionales bacterium
TCCTCCTATCTCCCGGCGCCGCCAGCTTCAATATCTTCAAAAACGAGTTTGATCGTGGTGAGCAGTTCAGAGAAGAGGTGAGAAATTTGTAGAGCATCATTTTTTCCACAGTAGGGCTTGTTTTACCCCCCCCAGTGCTACCCTGAAGTGATAATGATCGCTTAATTTTTTGTATGGCTGAGCGAAGAGAGGGGACGAGTCCTTCAAATGAGGCTCATCGATCACCGGAGAAGGTTCATTTGTCGGAACCAGAAACTAAAATCGAGTCAGGAGTCAGGCCAGAGGATTTTGAGAACCCCGAGTTTGTCAGAGAACATTGGGACAAGGTCTACACCATTGATATTGGAGGTAAGAGCGCCGCGGAATATGAGACCTTGATGGAGGGGGTTGTATATACGGATGAATCGTCTAGAGGATTAATGAAAGATGAAGCATTTACTACGCTCAAAACTTCCAAGGAGATTTCGATTATCCGCCTCTCGTTAGATGATTTGGGCTTTTATCGTCGTGGTCGCAAGCTTGATGAGGTTTGCGAGCGGGCAAAGCAATTGGGACTTGAACTCTGTCCGCCTGAGGCGGGACCCGCATATTCTCTTGTAGTTCCTGAACTATTACCTATCGGGACTACGGTCATACCCGTGAAAGAGTTTATAAAATCTCCAAGTTCCCGGCGGACGTTCGAATTTAGAAACTATACAAATTCTTGGATGCACTCAAGGCCTCATCTGAGTACTACCTTTTCGGACTTTGTGGGTCTTGACGATTTTTTACTGTTCCGCCTCCGCAAGGTAGATTCTGAAACACTTGGTGAGGAAGTAATTGAGGAAGCAGCTGAGGAAGATGAATCGAGCGTTCAGGAAAAGACAGAGGATAAAACAAGCATATTGGCGCGGTTAAGAAAGATAATCACGGGATGACCTTATGGCGTTTGTTGCCTTTGATTGATAGTAGACGCTTAAAAGAGGGGCGTGGTACTGTGAGGGGGTATGACATTGATTTTGACCCCACTGCAAAAGGCTTTGTTAAGCTTAGAGGAAGTGCTTCAGGTACCAAAGACAGCTATAGTTAGAGATTCGGCTATTCAACGTTTTGAATATACTTTTGAATTGAGCGTAAAAATGCTTAAACGGTATTTGGAAATGTCTGAGGTTTCTGAGGCTATGGTAGACGAGCTGGCCTATAGGGACCTCATTCGTTTAGGTTCAGAGAAGGGTTGTCTGACTGATACAAACGCCTGGTTTACATACCGCGAAGCGCGGAATATCACTAGCCATGCGTATGACGAGAAAAAAGCGGAACAAATCTATGCTCTTCTCGGCGCGTTCGCTTTGGATGCTCGGCTGCTGCTTACTGAACTTGAAAGGCGCGCGGATTCCGTATGATCCAACTGACTGCTGAGGAGCGTAAAACTGTGGAGACGATTATTCGTAAGGCATTTCCTGGCGCGAAGGTTTTTGTTTTCGGTTCCCGGGCAACAGGCATTAATCTAAAACCATTTTCTGATTTGGATCTGGCAGTTGACGCTCAGGAGGCGCTTACTTTGGAGCAACTAAGCTTAGCGAAAGAAGCTTTTACTGAATCCGACTTACCGTTTAGGGTTGATCTTGTTGAACTTAAAACTATTTCTCCAGAATTCAGGGACGCAATTAGTCCTCAGCTTGAGGAATTGAGTGTGTAGTGGGGCAAATATGTTGCACCAGCTCAAGAAAATGGTTCCTCGACCCGCTCTTCAGGCATATCACTACGCCCTCGCCAAAACAGCTGAGGCTGTTTATCGGCATCCGTCGGAGAAGCTGATCGTTATCGGCGTGACGGGAACTAATGGGAAGTCATCCACGGTTAATTTCATCGCGCAGATTTTGACTGAGCTGGGGGAGACGGTCGGGTATACGTCGACGGCAGGATTCTCGATCGCAGGGAAGGAAGTTGAGAACAAGATGAAGATGACCATGCCTGGACGTTTCTATTTGCAGAATATTTTGGGGCAGATGGTGAAGGCACGTTGCTCATACGCGATTATCGAGACGTCGAGCCAAGGACTCGACCAATTCCGGCACCTGGGAATTAATTACGACGTCGCGGTATTCACTAACCTTACACCGGAACACATTGAGGCGCATGGCGGTTTCGAAAATTATAAACATGCAAAGGGCAAGCTGTTTCAGCATTTGACCGCCCGACACAAGAAGAGACTTGAGGGACATGATGTGCCGAAAACGATCGTTGTGAATAGTGACGACGAGCACGCCGCGTACTACGCCAGTTTTCCGGCGGACAAGCGCGTATCGTTTAGCTTCGCCGATAAGGTAATTCGTGTGGGCGACGTCCTTCATTCGGTGAGCGAGCTTCCCTTGCGCGCAGAGTTTGAGCAGAAGAACGCACTGGCAGCGATTGCCACTGTCGAGGCCCTCGGGTTCCCACTCATGAAGGTGCTCGATGCAGCTCAGTCCTTGAAGCCTCTTGCGGGGCGTTTCGAGAAGATCGAGTGTGGCCAGC
>CAZBFG010000046.1:0-2329 GCA_964491155.1 uncultured Bdellovibrionales bacterium
AGGGTCGCGCCAGCTACTCCATGGAATTCGGTCACTATGCCGAAGTGCCAAACAATGTTGCTACTGAAATCATCGGAACCCGCCAGGCCTCCGGTGACGTCAAGGCAGCGTAGAGAATCGATTTTCGATTCTTGAATCCGCCAGCTGGCGGATGAATCTTGAAACCACCCTGAGATTTTCGAAGGGTGGTTTTTGTTGACTTCGGGGAGGAAGGAGAGTATAAATCAAGATCAGTTTTCTTAACAATTCTTTGCCATAGGAGAGAGTATTTTTTCGAAGAATATTGTCTGCTATGGCAAACTCGAATGTTTTGATTGTTTCGATCAGGCCCACTAGCACGCTCTGTGAAGGAGAATCCAGATGAAGTCCATGAACATAGACCCGCTCGTCCGTGCTGCACTCAAGGTTCCGGATTGGCGCGGAAGAACGCTGTCCAGGATTGCCAGTCGCTTCAGTGCTGATGACTCCCAGGGCGAAGCTTGGTTTCGCTATTTCCTGCAGTTGGTTGATGTGGATAAACCTCCCAAGCACGACGAACCCACCATGGGGTACAACGTCTATGACCAGCCGTGGGTAAAGTTCGTCAGCATCAAGTTGCGTGGCAAGACAGAGTGTGAGTTGTTGGACTACCTCGGTCACAAGATCTCGAGTGAGGCCTACCACTGCCTTACGAGGCTTGGGCTTGGTTCGTACGACTCCGTTCACCAGCTCGCGATGGGGGAACCATACACCATAGTCCTGATATCAGGGGATGAAGTGGTCAAGAATAGCCACCCTTTGACGACTACCGGTATCAATGCCTATGCCGCCAGTCTGAGCTATGACTCGCGACAGCTACGGGCCGGTCTCGTCCCACGTCTGTGCGAGGTGATCACGGCCCAATGGATGGCTGCAAACGATCTCGGCTACGTCGCGGTCCTTCATGAACCAATCCCGACACCGTGGGGAGGGATGCTTCTACACATCACCTGTGACGGGAAAGCAACCCATGTTGGGGCAACTGTGGAAAGTCCCGACTGCACAAGTTGGCCCCATGGTGGAGCCTTCGCTTACGTGTCCCAGGGGATTCAAGTGGTGCGGACGGTCTAGGCCAAGCGTGCTCTAGAACGGATACATCCCCACACAACATTCCCGTGTTGGCCATCGGCCAGTACGGGTTTTTTTATACAGTGTTTGTTTCGAAATTTTCCTCAGCAAGAATCTTTCAAAGTAGCCTTGAAGTCAGAGTGGGCATGGTTTCCGACGAAGGAGGAAGAATGAGGACTTCAAAGCAGTATATTCGGCACGCCGGGACGAATATATGGTACTTTGGAAGGTTGCTTGTCTGAGGGAAAATACCTCTTCTCAAGGGTTTTTATACGTATGCCTTGACAGTATTTCAATCAGTTGATATTATAGCGAGTGACGCTTTTTCTCAGGCTTTTTTTGTCTTCGGATGAAGAAACTTGATCGAAAAACAACCGCAGTAATATATTCTAATTCGTTTGAATAAAAAGGTTATGGCAGAGCAATTCAACCGTTCTAAGCCCCATGTAAACGTCGGTACTATCGGCCACGTTGACCATGGAAAAACAACTCTGACTGCTTCTATTCTCCACGTCATGTCCATGAAGGGATTTGCCAAGGAGAAAAGTGTGGATGAGATTGACAAGGCTCCAGAAGAGCGTGAACGTGGTATCACTATTTCGACGTCGCACTGTGAATACGAGTCTGATGCTCGTCACTATGCCCACGTTGACTGTCCTGGACACGCCGACTATATCAAGAACATGATCACGGGTGCTGCCCAGATGGACGGTGCTATCCTCGTTGTTTCTGCTACTGATGGTCCTATGCCTCAGACTCGCGAGCACATCCTCTTGGCCCGTCAGGTGGGTGTCCCTGCTATCGTTGTGTTTTTGAACAAGGTAGATATGGTGGATGATCCAGAATTGATCGACCTCGTAGAAGCTGAAGTTCGCGAATTGCTCTCCAAATACGAATTTGATGGTGATAACGCTGTTATCGTTCGCGGAAGTGCCCTCAAGGCTTTGAATGCCAAGAGCGCCGATGAAGCTGATGCCAAGCCGATCCTCGATTTGATGGAGGCTTTGGACACCAAGATTCCTCAGCCAGTTCGTGATCTCGACAAGCCATTCCTCATGCCTATCGAAGACATCTTCTCGATTGAAGGTCGTGGTACAGTGGTGACTGGTCGTATCGAACGTGGTGTAGTGAACATCAACGAAGAAGTAGAAATCGTCGGTATTCGCCCAACCGCCAAGACAGTGGTGACCGGTATCGAAATGTTCAACAAGCAGCTCGACAAGGGTACTGCTGGTGACAACGC
>CAZBFG010000047.1:0-2238 GCA_964491155.1 uncultured Bdellovibrionales bacterium
GCAGGAAGGAAGATTCTACTTCTTCTGTGATACGAGCTCCAATGTGAATAGGTAGGAGATGGAGTGTTCTCGAAACAAAATGAGAATGGTATACTGGAGACATGAAAGACAAGATAACTCCAGAACAAGCCAAAAATCGAATAGAGAAACTGAGTCAGGAAGTTGAGATTCATCGGCGTGCTTATCATGTTTCGGATCAGCCGACTCTTTCGGATGAAGTCTATGACTCGTTGGTACAAGAATTGGTGGTGTTAGAGGAATCTTATCCAGAGTTCGCTCATCCTAATAGTCCAACCAAACGGGTTGGCGGTGAACCGCTTAAGGCCTTTCAAAAAGTCCGTCATACTACGAGACAATGGTCGTTTGATGATGTTTTTGATCATGCCGAGCTGGTTGCTTGGGATAAAAAGGTGAAGAGGTTTCTTGAGAAAGAGTCTCGACTTTCGACTTTCGACTTTCGACTTTCTTCTTTAGAATATGTCTGTGAACTCAAAATTGATGGGCTCAAGATGGTTTTGACCTATGAAAATGGAGTACTGGTACAGGGGGCTACTCGTGGAGACGGGAAAATTGGTGAAGATGTCACAGAAAATATCCGTACTATCAAGAGTGTGCCTTTGAAATTGTCGAGAGCAGATGTCAGTGGCGTATTTATCGGCGAAGTGTGGTTGCCTGGCAAGGAGCTCGAGCGTATCAACGGGGAACGGATACAAAAAAATGAACCAGTATTTGCCAATCCTCGCAATGCTGCTGCGGGTTCTATCCGCCAACTTGATTCCAAGGTGACCGCTTCCAGACAATTGAATTCCTTTGTGTATGATATTGATCAGTTGACAATCAACAAACAACAATCAACAAACAACGAAGATTTTCCAGAGACGCAGGTGGCGGAGCTTGGGCTATTGCAAGAGCTGGGCTTCCAAATCAATCCATATTTTCGCCTTTGTCGCAGCGTCGAGGAAATCGAAAGCTACTACGAGGAATGGAACAAAAAGCGTCTGACGCTCCCGTACGGGCTGGATGGTATTGTTATCAAGGTAAATGTGCGGGCATTTCAGGAGGCTTTGGGGTATACGGGAAAGGCGCCCAGGTTTGGAGTAGCCTACAAATTTCCAGCTGAACAAGCGACGACCGTGATGGAAGATATCCAGGTGCAGATTGGTCGGACAGGCGTGCTGACGCCAGTAGCTCATTTGCGACCGGTACGAATCGCCGGCAGTGTCGTCAGTCGAGCAACGCTCCACAATTTTGATGAAATCAAGCGGCTCGATGTGCGTGTTGGTGATACGGTTGTCCTGCAAAAGGCAGGTGATATCATCCCGGAAATCATGTCGGTTATCACGAGTCTCCGTACAGGTGAGGAAAAGAAAGTGCACGAGCCAAAAAAGTGTCCTATCTGCGGGTCACCTGTTGAGAGACGTAGTATTGGAGTTTCAGAAGGGAAGTCCAAGATAGAAGAGAGTGCTGCTCTGTATTGCTCAAATCCGGGCTGCTTTGCTATTGAAAAGGAACACCTGATTCACGCTGTTTCCAAGAAGGGACTGGATATTCCTGGTTTGGGAGAAAAAATTGTAGAGCAGCTGATGAACGAAGGACTTGTAAAGGACATCTCGGATATCTTTGCTTTGACAGTGGGTGATTTGATGCCGCTCGAACGTTTTGCTGAAAAGAAAGCAGATAAAATTGTGGATTCTATCGTCGCGGCAAAAAAAGTTCCAGCTGCAAAGTTTTTCTTCGCTCTAGGGATCCATCATGTAGGAGAAGAAACAGCGGAGCTCATTGTAGAACAAAGCACAAAACTCAAAATACAAAAGACAAACATTTACCCGTCCGGTAGGCGGGAAGCACGGGGTACAAAAATCAAAAACCTCACCGATATCATGTTACATTTTCCAAAGATAACACAAGAAGAGTGGATGTCTATTGATGGAATCGGAAAAGTGGTAGCGGAAAGCTTGGTGGAGTGGTTTCAGGACGAGGAGCACCAGGCATTATTGCGAGCGCTTGAAGACGCCGGAGTGCAGGTGGTATTTCCAGAGGAGCGATCAGGTGGACGGCCATGGCAGGGAAAGACATTTGTTTTGACGGGAGAACTTTCTGCCTTTACAAGAGATGGGGCCAAGGCTATGATTAAGGAAAGAGGAGGCTCTGTTTCTTCTTCAGTGAGCCAAAAAACCGACTACGTGGTAGTGGGAGAAAATCCAGGCAGCAAATATACTGATGCGCAGAGGCTAGGAG
>CAZBFG010000048.1:0-2199 GCA_964491155.1 uncultured Bdellovibrionales bacterium
TATCTATACTTCGCTCTCGGTAGCCAAGGAAGAGATTTGGAGACGGTGGAATGACCAAGAGCTCAAGAAGAAAGTGGAAGATTTTTTGGGAGGGGATGTGCCGGAGGTTTTTAAAGATCAGCCGAGAGCTGTAACATCAAGGCAAATTGCTACGCCAAACATGGAATTTTCTCTTTTTTACAATAAGGCACTTTTTACTGGATTAAAACTGTTGGGGTGGGAATTTCATGATGATATTTTTGTTACAACTAACAGGGATAAGGCTAGCTTGGGAAAAATGGGTTTTTTAAATGGTTTTGATAGAAAGTTCAAGCCCATGATAAGTTACGAAAAGGTTATTGATCTAACAGGTCCATCTGAAAAAAAAATGCTTAAAGACATAACGACTACGTGGGGAGAAGGATTTATTGATTTTCACCATGAGATTTTAAAGTTGATATATCCCATGGTAGAATTATACGATGGATCTAAGTGGTATAAAGAAGGAGGAAGAGGCCCAAAAGATTATTATTTACCTTTTCTTGTCTTATTTATTAGAAATGGCATCTTGTTTGATAATTTCAATTTAAATGGGTATGAAAAAACTTTTTCACTTAAAGTTTTTCTTCCGGCATTCAATAAAGCAAAGGAGATATTTGGACTCGACCCCCTTATTGTTAAGATGACTCCAGAAGAGGATCTAGATAGTATAGCCTTGTCCTGCTACCCGAATAATTTATTGCAATACGTAAAAAGTAAAAAATATAATGGAGAATAATATTATTACAAATCTTGACACCTGTATTCCATCAGCTCTAAGTATGCTAGGTGGTAACTTCAACTTGCTGTATTACTCTCACATCCCACTTATTATCCTGTCTCTATTCTTTGGTATTTTTGTTTTACTAAGGGGTAAGAATCAGTTGTCGTCGAGAGTATTTTTTGTTCTTGCTAGTTCTTTTGCTTTGTGGTCAATTTTAGACTTACTCACTTGGTTGAGTTCTGATACCAGGGTGATAATGTTTTCGTGGTCATTTATTGGATTGGTGGAAATAGCTTTCTTTGTATTAGGCCTCTATTTCTTTTATGTGTTTGTTGAAAAAAAGGATGTTAGTTGGCAGTATAAAGTATTGATGAGCTTTTTATTGTTACCACCAATTTTTTTGTTATCTACCAATTGGAACCTTTCAGTTTTTATGATTGGTGAATGTTACGCAGTAGAAAATACGTATGGGTTATATTATAAATATCTAGTTGAAGCAATCTTTACTGCCATACTTGTTGTTTTTTCTTTGAGAAAAATGATAGTGGTGGATAAGAGTGCCCGAAGGCAGGTGATTCTCTTGTTTATAGGCATTATGTTATTTTTACTTTCTTTCTTTTTTGCAGTATTTGTGAGCGGATACTTAATTGATGCAGGGATTACTAACGGTTATGGATTTGAAATTTATGGTCTTTTTGGAATGGTTATATTCATGGGTTTCCTCGCCTATCTCATTGTCAAATTCAAAGCCTTTGATATCAAACTGATCGGGGCGCAGGCGTTGGTGGTGACGCAGTTTCTCTTGATCGGCTCGATGCTGACGGTGGTGACTAGTATGATGAACTATATCTTGGTGAGTCTCACACTCATCATCACCTTGGTGGCTGGCTGGATCTTGATCCGTTCCGTCAGAGCGGAAGTACAGCGCAAGGAAGAACTCCAGAAACTCTCCAACAGTCTGGCAGTCGCCAATGACCGCTTGCGGGAGCTCGATATGGCCAAGTCGGAATTCATCTCCATCGCGTCGCATCAGTTGCGCACTCCGCTCACCGCTATCAAGGGCTATGTCTCGCTCATCCTCGAAGGCTCGTATGGCAAAGTCCCCGTAGCGATCCAAGACGTGCTCGACAAGCTCTATACCATCAACAGCCGGCTCGTGCAGTTGGTGGAGGATCTTCTCAATATCTCGCGCATCGAGGCGGGGCGTATCCAGTATGCTTTTGCCCCGACCCAGCTGGAGCCGCTGGTGGCGGAGCTCGTGGATATGTTTGCTCTGGCGGCGAAGAACAAGAAGCTCTCGCTCAAGATTCATCTGCCGAAAGTCGGACTGCCCAAGCTCACGCTTGATGCCGGCAAGATCAAGGAAGTGGTATCCAATCTGATCGATAATGCGCTGAAGTACACCAAGGAGGGCGGAGTAACGGTGTCAGTGGACGGGGATGACCGGGTGGCGCGCA
>CAZBFG010000049.1:0-2119 GCA_964491155.1 uncultured Bdellovibrionales bacterium
TGTTTTTACAAGTCTTAGTCATATCAGTGGCAATACTTCCACAGAACCGACTTTTATTGCTTCAATGGCAATGTTTTCTTTTTCCATAGTTATTCTTTGGTTTGCTATTGGTCTGGGACAGAAAATGGGTTTGGCTGGAGCGGCGTCCATTTCCGGTAAGGGGGAGAAATTCGCCAAGTGGGTGGGAAAGAAAACGTACGACAATCCTCTTGGTCGCGGGCTGGGTGGCGGTATCAAAGAGCGGGCGGAAAATAACAAGTATGCTAAAGTCCTCACACCGAAGTTCTGGAAAGGACCAAGTTCTGCGGAAGCAGTTATCAAGGGTGGAATTTCGGGTATGGGTACGGATAAGGGAATGCGTGGAGGCGCTAGGAATGAGTTGGAACGGATTCGCTATAAGAAAGCTCTGGATGATGCCGAAGAATACAAGAAAAACCGAATGGCTCATTCAGAGGCTCGTGAGAAAATGGCTAAAAAAGATGTCGGCGCAGCCCTCTATCTGGCTGGAGACAAAGGCTTGTCAAATGCTGAAGATCTCGTGACAGCGACAAAAATCACTGGTCATGACAGAGATATGCTTGCCAAGGTAATGAATGGCGCTCAAGACAGTGCAGTAGGAGATTTGACGGATAAACAGCACGCAGTAATTCAGAAATCATTTTATGCCCGAGATCCGAAGACTGGAGATGTACTGATGGATGCGAAGGATCCTGGTGAGAGAGGAATCGATTCGACGAAGCAGGAGGCTTATTCAGCTTACACCACTAAATTGAAGAAGGAGGGCAAGTTGGATGTACGTGTGAATCATGAAATTCAGGCAAGGATGGATGATGTTAAAGGAACAAGCCGTGAAACAGCTCGCGATGCGGTATATGCGAAGCGTATTGCTACTTTGGATGCAGAAGATTTGATCAAGCAAACAGATCTGCATAAAGGAACAACTGGTGCCGACTTGATGGCATACTACAAATCAGCTATCAACAAGGGGGATGTTTCCGCTCAGCGTATTCAGAAAACGATAGATAAGGCGGTAGAAAAGGGCAAACCGGAAGTACAGAAAGTGTGGATTGAGCTTGGTGGATCGATTGGAAAGAGAACGAATAAGACGCCAAGAGAAATCGCCGAAGAAGAGTTCGCAAAGGCCACCAAAAAACCATAGGGTGATAATACAAAAAACACAGAAACTTTCTTATGTCAGATACCGCGCAGACTAATGTCGATGTTCGTTATTATCCTATGTTGGTCATAGGGAGTGATGAGGCAGATACCATCAAGGCCTTGACTCATATATGGGAACGGTATAGAGCCTTGCCCCAAGAACGGAAGAATATTCTTGTTTCCAATGAGCTGCCTAGTCAATTGAAGAAATTAGAAGACGTTTTTCATCTTGATGAAAGCGCTTTTGAGAATATTGTTATCTATGTACGAAAAATCTTTTTCGGGGAATTGTCATTGGCGGAGTGTGAGGCGAAGATCGGGAGTATGCTTGCGGTGACGGGTGGCGGGGATCCCAATCAGGCGAAGGCGATCGTAGAATTTATTCAGAAGGAGATCCTCACCATACAGCCGAAACCGGAAGTGGAAGAGAGAGTGGAGGAAATAAAACCACAGTCAGTGACCATCAGTATGCCTCTTCTCCAAGCCTTGTCCAAGTACGAGAATCTCGGCAATCAGCTCATCACGCAAGAAAGGATCCGGGTGAAGTCTCAGGCGGAGCCGGTGCGGCCGTCGCTGCTCTATTGGCTCAAGTATTATCGGGATGACATCGGCGTGGGACATCATGATAGCGTGCAGCGGGGACAGTTCCTCTTTCGTTCGGAGAACGGCAGACGGCTCTCCGCTGAAGAGCGCGAACGCCTCGGACTGATACTGAAATCCGTGGAAGAAGATTTCCCGCTCACCATCGATACCGAGCACCAAGAAATAGTTTTTCCGGTTTTTCAGGGCGTGACGGCAGGAGGAGAGCAGCAGCCGCGGGCTCTTCCGGCGAATGCGAGGATGACGCGCGGTCCGGCTTTTGTCGACAATGGGGCAGGCGATGAGCGCGCCAAAAAATTTATTCCCGCCAGCAATCCTGTTTTGCAGTATAGCAATTCAGGCAGACCCGCCCGCATCACTC
>CAZBFG010000050.1:0-2107 GCA_964491155.1 uncultured Bdellovibrionales bacterium
GTGGTGGTGGTGGGTGGTGAGTTTTGGATAAGAAAGACACCCTTCGACAAGCTCGGGGTGTTTTTTTGATGCTTCGGTTCTTCCTACTGTTGCTCTGATTTCTTCTGGGGTAGAACGTTCACGAAAGTACGGGAAACAATCTTGCCAGTGAAATCTTTGACCTTTTTGGCCTGGAATTCCACGAATCCGGAGGCGAGGGCAAAGAGACTATCATCCTCACCGCGCTTGACGTTCTTTCCAGGATGGAATTTGGTGCCACGCTGGCGGATGATGATGTTGCCGGTAGCAACAGCTTGGTTGCCGAAGATTTTGACGCCGAGGCGTTTGGAGATGGAATCACGGCCGAGGGCGGTTGATCCACCTGCTTTTCTGGTTGCCATAGCAGTTGAAATGCTTACACATTAGGAGAATTGCGATATACTGTAGAGGGAGTATAGCATAGTTACAGATTTTTGCAAGGGTTATGAAGGAACGGATCGGGGTGTGGTGGAAAGATCATGGGGAGCGATTTTGGCTCTTTTTAGGTGTTGTTTTGGTCGGAGTATTGTGTTTTGAAGCCGGGATGCTCCAGGGGAAAATGGTCAAAAAAGAACCTTTGGTACTGACTGTGCCGGCTATCGTAGAAAGTGCCACTCCAGGAGTGGAAATCGCTGCTGTAGGGGCTCCTCAGACTCCTTTGACTACAGGGATGGAGCCTGTGGTGGCTATCGAACAAAAGACAGAACAGTGCGTGTTTGTCGGTAGTCGCAACAGTAATAAATACCACCTGGCGACGTGTGCGGTAGCCAAGCGCATCAAGCCCGAGAATAGAGTCTGTTTTCCGTCAAAAGAAGAAGCAGAAAAACGAGGTTATATCCCCAGTTGTTTGAAGTAGTGGAGAGCTGTGGCATAATGATTTGGGAGAGTTACTGAGAAAAAAAATAAAAATAATGCACACGGAAACCCTCAGGAAAAATAAAGTTCGCTTGGTGAGTTTGGTTTCCTTCCTCTTGGGATTTTTGGATGCTTTTTTTATTTATATTCTCTCGACCTATTTTTCGGTGATTTCCGAGAGTGAGAGTGTCGGTATTTTTTACTTCGTTGCCTATAGCGCTGTACTCTTCTGCCTTTTCTTTCTCCAACCCCTGATTCGTCGGATTGGACAGGCTCATGCGCTCTACCTGGCACTGGGCTTCAGTGCCACAGCGGCTGTCGTGTTGTCAGTTACGACACTACCATTTCTGGCTATTGGGGCAGCGCTCCTCCTTATCGTGTCTACCAATGTGACATGGGTGGCGCTCGATATTTTGCTCGAAGGCTTCTCTCAGGACAAGGTTTCCGGGACTATCCGGGGGCTGTACCTGACCATCATGAATGCCGGGTTATTGGCAGCACCTTTTTTGTCACTCAAAACACTGGACGCGTTTGATTATGGAGGGGTATTTTTGGGACTGGTGGTCGGATATGTGGTTGTTTTTATCGTCGCCTTGCTCAGTTTCCGTACTGACAACCGAGTTTCACAGCAAAAACTGCGTTTTGGATCGACACTGAGAATCCTCTGGAAAAAACGGGATCTTTTGCGAATTTATCATGTTTCATTTGCGCTCGAAGCGTTTTATGCTCTCATGATTGTCTATACGCCCATTTATCTCCGTTCCCTGGGGTTTTCATGGGACGATATCGGCATTTTGTTTACTATTATGCTCATTCCTTTCGTAGTACTGCAGTACCCACTCGGTATTTTGGCTGATCGGTACTTTGGCGAAAAAGAAATGCTTATCGGCAGCATAGCTGTTGCTGCGGCAGCAACACTGGCTATCCCGTTTCTGGGTGCCGCCAGCCTGGCAGCCTGGGGGGTGACTCTGTTTATGACTCGGGTAGGGGTGGCTGGTATTGAAATTTTGCGGGATGCCTATTTTTACAAGCAGATCGATGGGAACGACATGAATATCATCGCTTTTTTCCGTACCGCGAGACCCCTGGCCAATATGGTGGCAGCCGTTCTTTCGGTGGTGATTTTTTTGTTTTTTCCGGTAGGCAGCATTTTCTTTGTAGTAGCGGCTTTTTTGCTCTTTTCTTTGATCGAAGTCTGTTTTCTCCACGATACTCCAGGAACAAGGGTGTCAGC
>CAZBFG010000051.1:0-2082 GCA_964491155.1 uncultured Bdellovibrionales bacterium
CTTTAAGGATAGTTACATCCGGCCATTTAATCTGATCAATATCTTTGGCCGCTTCGGGATCAAATTGGAATGCGGCGAAAATAACAAAGTCAGGCTTGTCTTGAAGTTTACGAGCTTCGTTTATTGCTTCTTCAACATGCCTCTGCTCGAGCGCACCGTAATCCGGTCCAAAACTGATAATGGCTTTTTTGTTTGATCCTTTCTCGTCTAGGATTTCTGCACTGGCATGGATAAACCGAGTACCGGCCATTGGCTCAATGCGTGAGAAATTAATAACCTTGCCACCGGTTGCACGGATACCACTGGTCTTAAGCTCATCACGCCATATGGTCTGGTTAGCCGTCTCACCGGTCCGAGCAATCTCATCTCCTTGTGTGACAATTTTCGGCTCTTTGCCATCGAACGGTTTAGTTCGTAGACTCGGCAACGCTTCAAGTGTGAAGGGGCCTGTTACGCGTACTTTTGATTTATCTACAAGTGGCTGGTCGTACAGAACTTCCTCGGCTCCTTTCTCCTCATTTGCGATTGCTCCAAGTGTAATGTGAGGAACTTTTTTATATTCAAATCCACTGGATACACCCTCCGCTGAATGTGCAAGTTTGTAGTAATCGAAATAAGCAGTCATCAGTCGCTGTTTTGCGAGAGTTATAGCAACGCGCGATGTGTCGCATGTGATCCATCTACGTCCCCACTGTTCAGCGACGAATGCAGTCGTACCCGAGCCGCATGTTGGGTCTAGAACTAGGTCGCCGGGATCGGTAGTCATAAGCAAGCATCGTTCAATGACATTTCCTGAAGTTTGAACAACGTATGTCATATCCATTTCACCGCGCACATCCTCCCAAATATTATTGAGTTTAGTGACTGGAAAATCGTCATGAAAACGGACATAATACGGCAAAGAATTTGTAGCTTGTATTCTGTTGGCTGTTTTTAATTTCTCAATACCAGCCTTATTTGTTTTCCAACTGTATTTCTGTGGCGGAAAAGTCTTCCCGTCAATCTCTATCGGGAAGTAGCAACTTTCTGTATATCCGGATGAACGAAGGTTGTCTAAGCAATACGCACGCGCTCCTTTTGGTATAAGTTTTAAATTATTACGTTCCTCGCTCGTCATCTTTCGGCGAGTACCGTCTGACAACTCAAGCCAAGTATAGGTTGTATCCGCACCAAAATCTTTATACTGATACAGTTCTCTGTACTTGATTTTGTTTTTGTCCTTGGCATACCAGACTATATAGTCGGCAACAGGAACCAACCCCTTACCGCCGAGAGGAGATGTCTTCCTGAATGTGATAATGCTGAAAAAATTCTCCGCGCCGAATACCTCATCCATAAGTGCTCGAACTCGATGAACATTTTCGTCATTGATCTGCACAAAACAACTGCCGGATTCATTGAGTAATTCTCTAGCCAGCAAGAGACGATCGCGTAAATATGTTAGATAACTGTGAATACCAAGCTCCCATGTGTCCCGGAATGCCTTGATAGTTTCCGGTTCTGCCGGGATGTCGGCGTCGTTGTTGTCTTTGACTTCTCGCTTATTAACGAACGGCTGAAAATTTGAATTGTATTTGATGCCGTAGGGAGGATCGATGTAGACCATCTGCACTTCACCGGCCATACCTTCTTTTTTGAGCAGACTGTTCATGACCAGAAGCGAGTCACCGGCGATAAGACGGTTCGTCCAGTCCTGATCATGACTGTAAAACTCAAAGGCCTTGCCGAGTGGCAATGCGTTCTCTTGTGATTGGAAAAGTGAGAGCTGTTGCTGACGAGACTCAGTTTTCTTTTTCAGAAAAGCTCGGATGACACGCGTGGAGTCTATGCGTTCGTGGACATGCAAACTGATATTGCGGACATTCACTTCCTGACCCTCTTTTTTCCCAGCCCAGCTCAAGTGAGGATCGATGTAGGGATCGTGAGCATACTTGGTGTAGCCGTTGAGCCTGTCCGTCTGGCTCGAAACCAGTCCGACCGGCGGATTGTTCTTGCGCTTCTTACCGGCATGCGAGTATGCCTCGATCTTTATCTCCTTTTCTTTTTTAGCTGGTTTCTTTGGCATATTATTGATTGTTATTT
>CAZBFG010000052.1:0-2004 GCA_964491155.1 uncultured Bdellovibrionales bacterium
AAATAACAATCAATAATATGCCAAAGAAACCAGCTAAAAAAGAAAAGGAGATAAAAATCGAGGCATACTCGCATGCCGGTAAGAAGCGCAAAAACATTCCGCCGGTTGGTTTGGTTTCGAGCCAGACGGACAAACTCAATGGTTACACCAAGTATGCGCACGATCCATATATTGATCCTCACTTGAGCTGGGCCGGTAAAAAAGAGGGTCAGGAAGTGAATGTCCGCAATATCAGCTTGCACGTCCATGAACGCATTGACTCCACGCGTGTCATCCGAGCTTTTCTGAAAAAGAAAACTGAGTCTCATCAGCAACAGCTCTCACTTTTCCAATCACAAGAGAATGCATTACCACTTGGCAAGGCTTTTGAATTTTACAGCCACGATCAAGACTGGACGAACCGTCTTATTGCCGGTGACTCACTACTTGTCATGAACAGTCTGATCAAAAAAGAAGGTATGGCCGGAGAAGTGCAGATGGTCTACATCGATCCTCCCTACGGCATCAAATACAATTCAAATTTTCAGCCGTTCGTTAATAAGCGAGAAGTCAAAGACAACAACGACGCAGACATTCCGGCCGAACCGGAAACTATCAAAGCATTTCGGGACACATGGGAGCTCGGCGTCCACAGTTATCTGACATACCTGAGCGATCGACTACTTTTGGCTAAAGAATTACTTAATGAATCCGGTAGTGTTTTTGTTCAAATCAGCGACGAAAATTTGCACCATGTGCGTGAGGTTATGGAGGAGGTATTTGGCAAAGAAAATTTTTGCGCCATTATTCCTTTCAGAAAAACTGGCGGACTCGGATCGACTCTCCTTGCTTCGGTAAATGATTATATTGTTTGGTACGCCAAAGATAAAAAGAAAGTTAAATATCATCAGCTCTATAGCAATAAAGATTTCGGTGGAAAATCAGCATACAACTGGATTGAGCTTAAAGACGGGTCAAGGAGGAAAATGACACCGAAAGAATCCAAGGGAATAGAGCCACTACCGGATGGTGCAAGAATTTTCCGATTGGACAACTTAACATCCCAAGGCAATCCGGTTGTTCCCTATACTTTTGAGGGGAACACTTACAAGCGTGGATGGAAAACCAATATAGAAGGATTGGATAAGCTGGCTAAAGCAAAACGAATTATTGCCGGTGAAAATACGCTTGCTTATCTCCGTTATCATGATGATTTTCCAGTTTCTCCAATTACCCAGCTCTGGGAAGATACGGGTATCAGTGGTTATGCGGATGCAAAAGTGTATGTAGTTCAAACAAATGCCAGTGTCATTGAGCGATGTACTTTAATGACTACCGATCCCGGCGATCTCGTTATCGACCCGACGTGTGGCTCGGGTACGACTGCATTCGTTGCCGAACAGTGGGGACGACGCTGGATTACTTGCGACACATCGCGAGTAGCTATCGCTCTCGCAAAACAGCGATTGATGACGGCATATTTTGACTATTATAGACTCGCGCATTCGGCTGAAGGTGTATCTAGTGGATTTGAATATAAAAAAATTCCTCACATCACATTGGGAGCAATCGCAAATGATGAAAAAGGTGCTGAAGAAGTTTTGTATGATCAGCCACTCGTTGACAAATCAAAAGTCCGCGTAACTGGACCATTCACCGTTGAAGCACTTCCGAGTCTGCGAACCAAACCATTTGATGGCAAAGAGCCAAAGATTGCTACACAGGGAGATGAGATTGCCCGAACCGGCGAGACGGCTAACCAGACCGTATGGCGTGATGAACTTAAGACCAGTGGTATCCGTGCGACCGGTGGGAAAACTATTAATTTCTCACGCATTGAACCAATGGCCGGTACCCGGTTTATCCATGCCAGTGCAGAAATTCTGGACGAGAAAGGATCAAACAAAAAAGCCATCATCAGTTTTGGACCGGATTACGGTGCGCTCGAGCAGAGGCATGTTGAAGAGGCAATAAACGAAGCACGTAAGCTGGAAGACAAGCCCGACTTTGTTATTTTCGCCGCAT
>CAZBFG010000053.1:0-1926 GCA_964491155.1 uncultured Bdellovibrionales bacterium
GAGGTCTCTGTATTACCGCTGCTGCTGGCACAGAGTTAGCAACCTCTTATTCATTAGGTACCGTCACGGATTCTTCCCTAATAAAAGCAGTTTACACCCCAAGGGGCGTCTTCCTGCACGCGGTGTCGCTCCATCACGCTTTCGCGCATTGTGGAATATTCTTGACTGCAGCCTCCCGTAGGAGTCTGGGCCGTTTCTCAGTCCCAGTGAGCCGGGTCACGCTCTCACGCCCGGTACTCGTCATAGCCTTGGTGAGCCATTACCTCACCAACTAGCTGATAAGCCATAGACCTTTCTTCAGGCGAAAAACATTTACAGGGGCAGCTTGCGCCACCACTGACTATCGGGTATTAGCTCCGATTTCTCGGAGTTGTGCCCGTCCTGAAGGGAAGTTATCAATGTGTTACTCTCCCGTTTGCCGGTCCGTACCCTTATACACTCTTGAGACAATCTTTTTATCTCAAAGGTGTATAAGGGCCGATCCCTCGACTTGCATGCCTTAGACACACCGCCAGCGTTCATCCTGAGCCAGGATCAAACTCTCAATAAATTGAGAATATGATTTCTCTGATCTCTTGTAATCGGATGATTACTTGAGCCTTTCCAACCGAAGTAGGAAAGGTTTTTTTTCAGTCCGAAGACTGAAGATTTTATCCTGATGAAATATCAGGATAAGTAGATAAGGAAAATAGACGTTCGTTATATACTACCTGCTCCGACGAATCGGAGAAGGATCACGTTTTTGTCACGCTCGTATTGCGAACCTATATTGCTGCTCAATTGTAAAGAACTTTCTTTACGTTTTCTTTCCCTATGAAAGAAAAAAGAGAAACCCGTAATCAAGTTGCTCTTTTCTCTTCCCAGTCCCCCGACATCCCGTCAGGGCTTAAGAAAATCGTTCGGTTTTATGGGGTTCGTTTTGTTTGTGTGCCAATTGTATAGGGAAATGAATGTACTGTCAAGAGCGTGGATATGTGGATAGATGGGGATAAGTGGATAAAAAATGTATGGATATAATTTTTACCATATCCAGCTTGACAAAAAGCTGGTTTTGTGTTATTATTTTTTGTTCCTCTTTAGTCGGAAACTATCCGACAAAAGAACACTCCACTACCAACCTGAGGAAATGTGCAATGACTGAACTCAAAATGTGGAAAAAGACAGGCGAGCCTACCAAGCTCGCGGGCAAGTTCGGCAAGTGGCTCATCAGCCAGATGTTCGTAAACCCCAAGACCAACAAGGAGGAAGAGTTCACCCTGTTCGGCCAGAAGGACTGGTCGATCGTACTTGCCATCACCAAGGAAAGACAAGTTCTGGTGGTGCGGCAGTACAAGCAAGGCTGCGATTCGATCGTGGATGAACTGGCTGCAGGCACCGCGGGAGCTGAGAGTGAAACCCCTGAAACCGTGATGCACCGAGAACTCCGTGAGGAGACGGGCTTCGTCGCGGATCGAGTCATCCCTCTTGGCTTCGTCTGGATCGCAACGCGCAACTCCCCGACAAAAGCACACCTCTTCCTGGCGCTCGACTGCATCTGCGTTGGCGAACAGGACGTGGACGAAGGAGAAGAAATCGAGATGCGCCAAGTGGCGCTCGCGGAATGGCTGAGGATGGTGCAAGACGGACGCATCATGGATCCCTCCTCGGTCACCGCAACCATGCGGGCCCTGCCGTTCCTTGGCATCACGCTCAACGGCGTCTGATCGCCCCACAACAACAAAGGAGGACGAGATGAACTCTCGTAACCGTGTCTTCAACACGTAGGCCCCCGGCATGCAACGCATGACCGGGGGCCAATAATTTATTGGCAAATATCTAATATAAAATATCAAATTTTTTGTCATTAGACATTAGATATTTGACATTTGAGATTTATTTTTTCTTACTCTGATCTCTCCGCCAATCCTCAATCCTCTTATGATTTCC
>CAZBFG010000054.1:0-222 GCA_964491155.1 uncultured Bdellovibrionales bacterium
AGGTAGTGATATCTTTTTCAGTCTTCAACTCTTTCTCTTTCATTTTCCTTGCCCTGAGCGCAGTCGAAGGGTTTCGCGCCTCAAGTGAGTTGCCATTTCCGAGCGCTTCATTACCAGAAAGACGCTTAATCAAGCTGAAAAACCCGAGTTCCTGAAAGAGCGTCGTCACCACACTCCGGTCATAGTCTCGCGTGACACAAGCGGGTAGATCGAGCACCGCCG
>CAZBFG010000054.1:232-1873 GCA_964491155.1 uncultured Bdellovibrionales bacterium
GGTGGATAGTCCCAAGCTCCTTCGAGAGAAATGCATTTTTTTGATCAGCCACCAGTTTCTTGCGCACCGACTCCTTCACCTCATCCAAATGCTCGTAGATATTCTCCAGTGTTCCAAATTTCTGCAAGAGATCAGTGGCCGTCTTGGCGCCCACACCCGCCACGCCCGGAATGTTATCCGAAGTATCGCCAGCCAAGCCTTTGTAATCGGGAATAAGTGATGCTGCAAATCCGTACTTCGCCAGTACGGCCGCTTCATCATACAGCGCGATGTCTTTGATACCCTTGCGGAGCATAAACACCTTAACCTGCGGTGTCACGAGCTGCAGTTCATCACTATCCCCCGTTACAATAATCACTTCAATCGGTTCTTTCTCGGACTGTTTGGCCAGTGTCCCGATTACGTCATCCGCTTCATAGCCTTCTTTTTCATATATAGGAATATTGAACGCCCGCACCAATTCCTTGACCCGCGGAATCTGCGCATACAGGTCATCTGGTGCCGCGCTGCGGGTTGCCTTGTACTCGGCATACATATCATCCCGAAACGTCTTGCCTTCCAAATCAAACGTCGCCGCAATGTATTCCGGGTGAAATTTCTCCAAGACCGAAAGCAGTGTCATAGCAAACCCATAGACTGCCTGCACCGTCTCACCATTTTTGGTAGTCAGTGGCGGCAAAGCATGATACGCCCGATGAATCAAAGCGTTCCCATCGAGCAGAACCAAAATTTTCGCTTTCTTTTCCATAGTGGGAGTATACTCGTTTCTCTTATCTAAGCCAATTATTTGAAATTCGGGTTGCTCATGTTTAATTTTGGTTTCGGAGCATGCTTTTCCAAAAGCGCATCATGATTTTTGTCAGATTTTCGCCATAAGAGATCAAAGAGCGCTTCGAAAGTGTCTTTAATCGCCTTATTCTCGATAATCGTGGTAATAAGCATGGATGGAAAATCCGTGATGGCCACCTTATTCCCATAGATAGCTATCTGGGCAGGCAATTTGAATTTCTCATCGATGATGAAGTGTGGATTGACAGTTGTTTTGTGTTCTCGATAGTCCAGAGCGTACTCTATGGCTCTTGGGGTAATATGTGTCAGTACTTGTGATTCGATATCTTTTTCAATCTGCCGCTGTATCTGCCGCTCAACCAGGTTCGTTATTTCCGGATCAGCATGATCGTAAAACGAACGGATCAATCGGAAGTGATCATGTTTCTCGTTGATTTCGGCGTACACCATCTTGAGCCCTTCCAGACCATCATAGCTCCGCACTCCCGGCTTCCCGGTTGTCAAAACAAAGTGGGAGGTCAGTTCACTGATATGAGCAGAGAAGAGCACTTCGGCATCACGGGCTTTCCGGTACCGCTCTTCGATGTAGGAACGGAGATTTTCCGGGTGCTTAGGCAGAAACTGATCTGGCTTGCCAGTCTCCTGAAATCTTTCCACTAAGCCCATATTTTCCAGTTCTTCCAGAGCTTTATAGACCAAGCCACGCTTAATAGAGGCCTTTTTTGCTAATTCCCCCGCTTTCTGTTTGCCGTTTTCAAGCAAAAGACCGTAGGTTTCAGCCTGGGAAAAACTCAGTCCAAATTGAAGTAATATATCAGTGGTCATGTCCCTATCCTAGCATTCATCCTTACT
>CAZBFG010000055.1:0-1803 GCA_964491155.1 uncultured Bdellovibrionales bacterium
GGCCAAAGGCAAGAGCTATTTCAGATTTTTTTCCACCGGCTTTTTCAATCGCAGTGACAGTTTCGGAAATAATCCCGGAAACAATACCCCGCCATCCGCAGTGTGCCAAACCGATGATACCCGCCTGTTTTTCTTCAAAGTAAACCGGGAAACAGTCGGCTCCGGTGAGTGTGAGAATGGTATCAGAATCCTTGGTAACGAGAGCGTCTGTTTCGGGGATGATGTATGGAGAGTGGCGATTGATAGTGGCCACCCGCGTACCGTGTACCAGGTTGGCAACGGCAATTTGTTTCCCACCAAGCTTGAGCGCTTCGAGAAACTCCTTGCGACGGGCGATATTCTCTGCGCGCGGATTGGTAAGCGGCAGGTACATCGACCCGTCTTTCTTTTTCGAAAACCCTTTGAGAATTTTGTTCATAGAAGCAGTATAGCAGAAAAGCAAAAGCCGATTATTGACAAATATCTTCTATTCAAATAAGGTGGTACCAACAGAGCGTGAGGAAGCATAGGAGTGTCCAATTTCTTGTGACGGGCACTTCAGTACAAATTAGTCCGGATCAAATGCTTCTCGGTTGGTAGGATACCATAGGAAAAAGTCCCCTCTTGTGGCGTGTTACCTTCTCGCAAATAGCAACCTGAAATGGCGCGACTCTGTTAGTCCTGTCTCCTAGAGACACGGGGCATCAATAAAAAAGGCGTCAGAACAACTGTTCCGGCGCCTATTTCTTTTGCTCACGTCTCTTCTCAAGCGCCTGCCACTGCTTCAAGTAGAAGTGGCTGTACTTTGCCAGCCAGTGAATAGCCTCTGGGAAACTTATCTTCCGATACTCCCTTAGAAACTTGATTACACCACCATGACGACCACAGCCGAAGCAGTGATAGATTTGTTGCTCAGAATGAACCACAAATGATGGTGTTTTTTCACTGTGGAACGGGCAGAGCGCCACGTGCTCATCCTTGGTTGAGCCCCTCGTTCTCAGAGTCATGAAACATTGAACCACTTTGACAATATCAACTCTGTAGCAGAGCTGTTCGACGTACTCTTTCGGGTAACGCATCGTAAGCTCCTGATTGAAAGAACGATATTCCTTTGTAGCAGTAACTGATGTTTCAGTCAATCACTTATCATTGACGAAGTCGTAATTTCATGCCAAGGTATGAGCAATCGACAGAAATCTTTGTCGAAGAATTGGTTGTTTCCCAACATGAATGGAGGCAGATATGTCCTATGGTCCCCTCTCTCGTTTGGATGATTGGCTCATCGATTCAGTCTTCCAACGAGTGTGCGACTGGATCCGATTGAATATCGGTTGGAGCAAGAAAGTTCCGGCCGCAGTCTTTTTTCTCACTGCTGCAGCCAGCCTCATCCCCTATTTTCTTTGGCACCCAGAGGTGATAGAAATCCCTCCCGCGTTACTCGCGCTCGTATTCAGTACTTACCAGGCCTCTCGGCTTTTCGAAAAAGAACTCAGAGGAGATGAGGAGCAGACCAGAGCTATGAGTATTGATCGGCTCAAGCAAATGTGGGCAAGAAAATTCGGGCTGATTGTCCTGCCTATTTTTTCTGTCGCTTATCTCAGCATCTCTCTGATAGAGGGTACTCCCATACCCTTGCACAGTCGATCATTTCTCATGTGGCTAACGAGTGACCTGTGCGCTTTGTACTTTTTGGCCTGTACGGATCGCCCGAAACGTCAGGAAAAAAAAGTCGTACTCGTTTAGGCTGAAAGACCGATTGTAACCAAAAGCCGGTCCCCCAACTGAGGGCCGGCCTTTTTCTTTTCTCACTCTATGTCTTTATAC
>CAZBFG010000056.1:0-1793 GCA_964491155.1 uncultured Bdellovibrionales bacterium
AAAAAAAACACTCCTGCCGAAAAGAGGAAGAGAGTCAATGCAAAGACAACCCTATTTTGTTTTTTGTTTTTTATAGAAAGCATACGATGCAAAAAAGAAAGCACTTTCCCTGAAATTATACCATAGGAATACAGAAAACAAAAAGGAGGATCTGGAAAATTCCATCCTCCTTTTTTCCTATCCTCTCACGAGCTATACAAAGCTAGTAAATATATCCCTTGATCACCCGGCTGGTAGCCGAAAGAGTACGACGACTCGATTTGGCCCATCCCACATAGTTCATTTCGGAAACCGTGATGTTGCCGCCGCTTACCTTTTCTACCAGTGCCACGTGTCCATAAAAACGATTTTCGGTGGTCACCACGATTGAGCCTACAGCTGGTGTTCTCCCCGTCTTGTAGCCCATAGCCTTGGCCTTGTACAGCCAAGTACCGGCATTACCACTCCATGGCACATAGCGTTTTTGTGCCACAAACCACGTACAGTACCCATATGGGAAGCGATGTCCAGTACCCGCCTTGCCATCCAGTTTGCGGAAACCAGAGGAAATATCGGTAGCTGTTCCACCGGTCGAGGTGGCATACTGGCGACGCTCCAGGCCATCTGTAGCTGGCTGAGGAGCCTCTTCTTTGCGTCCATCAGGGATAATTATGAGCTCTCCAGGAGTGATTTCACCATTTGCTGGCAACTCATTGAAAGCAATGATTTTGTCTTTGTCTGCTTTGTATTTGGCAGCAATCGAATCAATCGTATCACCAGTCGCTATCTTGTAACTCAGTCCGGCAACCGGCAAAATAAAGATCTGATCCCCTGGTTTGATCGAGTCGACATTGTCGAGGTCATTGGCCCACAAAATAGTATTGACGGTGATGCCATTCTTGGCAGCGATACCACTGACGGTATCCCCGGTCTGTACTGTATAGATTTTTACCCCACCATCTTCTTCTGGATCACGTGCGATAGAAGAACCAGCCTGTGAAGACAGCATCACGCGACTCCCGAGCGAGCCACTCTGCATATCAAACAAAGAAGCTTCGTCTTTTTGTTCAGGATCAACCGTACTGACAGCACTCCCAAGTGGCACCAACGACAGATTTTCCTTTTTGTTCACTTGGGCAGCAATGCGATGCTTGGCAGACGATGTCTCTTCAACTGAAGCATCCGCCCCATTGATATAGCCAAAAAGAAGGCTTTCAGTGTCCTTTCCCTGGGTAAAGTTACTAACAGAGACCAAAAGAGCACTGGAAGTCACGATAGAAAAAGCAGAATAACTCCGAAACAAACGCACTACCCGATATCCGGAAACCTCTTTGATACCCTGCAAAAACCTCGTCTGAAGACGGTGGATGCGTGTATGCAAAGCGTAGGAAACGACCGAATGGTCCCCTTTTCCGTGCACAGAACGCGTACCTCGGAGCATGCTCCGTATACGACTTCCTATACCCGACAAGAAAAGCTTGGTACGAATAAAACGTCTGCCTTTCGATTGGAAAAAGTGCTGAGAACGAGAACACTGGAAAGCCAGCAGGAAACGCTCATCACAACTTTTACCCTAATTTTTACAAAGGTTAGTATAGCTTTTTGTAAACATTCCGTCAAGAATATTATACCATATTTTCACACATTATCCCTTATATAAAGCAAATTTATAGTGTATAAGTGACTGGCCAGAGGTCAGTCATCCCGTACTTGATACGGGATCCAGGCAACTGAGCATAACTCGTCTATACAACCCTTCGACCTTGCTCAGGGTACCACGCCAAAGGCGTGGTACAATGCCAATGTCTGATAAT
>CAZBFG010000057.1:0-1622 GCA_964491155.1 uncultured Bdellovibrionales bacterium
GGATATGAATGGAAAGTGGAAAAGATATCGTATTTGTACACGGAGGCGGTGAAATTATAAAGGGGTTATCCATGGATTTTTGCCATCTATACAGGATTATACACAGTTTTTAAGAATAGTAGAGCTTTTCTCGGAGAGTAGCGAGCTCCTCTTTGAGACGGGTGATAGTCTCTTTTTGGGTGTTTATTTTTTCAAAGGCGTGAAGAGTAGTAGTGTGATCGCGGCCGCTGAAGAGTTCTCCTATCGTTGAAAATGGGAGTGCCAGTTCTTCACGTAAGAGATACATCATAACCTGGCGAGGATGAGAAATTTCCTTTTTTCTGCCTTTTTTGATGAGATCTTCTTTGGAAACATTGTAAAATTCTGTGATAACAGCGAAAACATCATCTATTTGAAGTGTTTTTTTGTTGTTTTCAATCAGTTCTGCGAGAATCCTCTCGGTATTTTCTAGAGAAGGAGTAATTTTATGAAATTCACAGTAGGCGATGACTCTATTTAGTGCTCCTTCGAGTTCCCGGATGTTTTGGGAAGCATTTTCAGCGATAAAGCGAATAGCGGGAGCGTCTATAACAAAGCCTTTTTCTGAGAGCTTTGATTCGAGGATGGCAATACGTGTTTCAAGTGTTGGTCGGCTGATGTCGGTAATCATTCCCCCTTCAAAACGGGAGCGCAGGCGATCTTCAAGGGTAGGAATAGCTTTGGGGGGGCGGTCACTCGATATGACAATTTGCTTATTGATTTGGTAGAGGGCATTGAAAATATGAAAAAACTCATTCTGGGTCTTCTCTCTTCCGGAAAGAAACTGGACATCATCAATAATAAGGAGATCCATCTGCTGATAATATTCCTTAAAGGTATCAATCTTCTGATTTTTGATAGCATCTACCAATTCTGTTGTAAAACGCTCAGATGTTATGTATTTGATGCGTTTCTCGGGAGCGTTCCGTATGACTTCGTTCCCAATCGACTGCAAGAGGTGTGTTTTTCCAAGACCAACCCCACCATAGATAAAAAGCGGATTATAAGCCATTCCAAGGTTTTGTGAAACCGCAAAACAAGCCGCCCTGGCGAGTTCGTTGTTTTCAGCGACGATAAAGTTTTCAAAAGTATAGCGAGTATTGAGGTTGGTTTCGTGAAAAACAGGTGTGGCATGAGAGTCTGTGCCAAAAGATGGCTTCTCAATAATCTTTTTTCGTACAAATCCCGCTTGGTTCTCCGGCGCCTGGACAGCATCTATGTTTTTTGTGGCAAGAGGATAGGGAGTAGGAGTATTAGGTGTGAGGGAACAGTGTATTTCTCGAACGGTAGCATCGAGTTCCTTGAGCGCTTTGAGAATATAATGATTGTACTTGTTTTCAAGCCATTCTTTTGCAAAGCCGTTTGGGACACTAATAGTGACCACTCCATCTTTATTCTGAATGATGGCGGTATTTTTAAACCATGTAATAAAGTTTGCCCTGGAAATAGAAAGCTCAATTTGTCCTAAAACAGCCTTCCATAGCTCTTCATGGGTCATAGGGGGAAAAGTTATTCACAATGAAATATAGTATATCACGGGGATATGATTGATGCGAGGTGAAAAGAGAGTAAAAAAGTGGATACCTGGTGGATAAGTGGAAAAG